>JAJPJT010000099.1 GCA_021324095.1 Gammaproteobacteria bacterium | reverse complement strand
GGTCTTCATCGGCGTGCACGACCTCCATCGCGCGACCACCCAGTACGTAGCTCGGGCGCACGATCAGCGGGTAGCCCAATTCGCGCGCCAGCACCATCGCTTCCTCGGCCGTGTGCGCGATGCGGTTGGGCGGCTGCTTCAGGCCAAGCTTCTCGATGCACTGCTGGAAACGTTCGCGATCCTCGGCAAGGTCGATCGAATCCGACGAGGTGCCGATGATCGGCACGCCGGCGGCTTCCAGCGCGCGCGCGAGCTTCAGCGGCGTTTGCCCGCCGTACTGCACGATCACGCCGGTGGGCTGTTCCTTGTCGACGATCTCCAGTACGTCTTCCAGCGTCACCGGTTCGAAATACAAACGATCCGACGTGTCGTAATCCGTGGAAACCGTTTCCGGGTTGCAGTTGACCATGATGGTCTCGAACCCGTCATCGCGCAACGCGAGCGCCGCGTGCACGCAGCAGTAATCGAACTCGATGCCCTGCCCGATCCGGTTTGGCCCTCCACCCAGCACCATGATTTTTTTCCGATCCGACGGGTTGGCCTCGCACTCGTCTTCATATGTTGAGTACATGTACGCCGTGGTGGTCGCGAATTCGGCCGCGCAGGAGTCCACCCGCTTGTAGACCGGCCGTACGCCGAGCGTGTGTCGCAGGTGGCGCACCGCGCGCTCGTCGGATTCCAGGAGTCGGGCGAGGCGGGAATCGGAAAAGCCCATGCGCTTCAGTTCGCGCACCCTCGCCGCGTCCAGCGTGCGCATCCCGCCCGCGCGCACGTCGGCCTCCATGGCAACGATGTCCTCGATCGCAGCCAGGAACCATGGGTCGATCTTCGAAAGGTCGTGCACGTTGGCGAGCGACAGGCCGGCACGAAATGCGTCGCCCAGGTGGAAGATCCGTTCCGGACCCGGCTGGCGCAATTCGCGCTTCAGAGACTCCATGCCTTCCGAGGTGCTCCAGTCGATGCCGCCGGGGTTCAACCCGTCGTGACCCGTTTCGAGGCCGCGCAGGGCCTTCTGCAGTGATTCGGAGAACGTGCGCCCGATCGCCATGACCTCGCCCACCGATTTCATCTGCGTGGTGAGGTGCGGATCGGCCGCCGGGAATTTCTCGAACGCGAAACGCGGGATTTTGGTGACGATGTAGTCGATCGTCGGCTCGAACGACGCGGGTGTCTTGCCGCCGGTGATTTCGTTCTTGAGTTCGTCGAGCGTGTAGCCGACCGCGAGCTTGGCCGCGACCTTTGCGATCGGGAAGCCCGTCGCCTTCGACGCCAGTGCCGACGAACGCGACACGCGCGGATTCATCTCGATCACCACCACGCGGCCGTCGGCGGGATTCACGCCGAACTGCACGTTGCTGCCGCCGGTGTCGACGCCGATCTTGCGCAGCACAGCGATCGAGGCATCGCGCAGGCGCTGGTATTCCTTGTCCGTCAACGTGAGCGCCGGCGCGATCGTGATCGAATCGCCCGTATGCACGCCCATCGGATCGAGGTTCTCGATCGCGCACACGATGATGCAGTTGTCCGCGTGGTCGCGGACGACCTCCATCTCGAATTCCTTCCAACCCAATACCGATTCGTCGATCAGCACTTCGTGCACGGGCGAGAGCTCGAGTCCGCGCGCGACGATGCGTTCGAATTCCTCGACGTTGTAGGCGATGCCGCCGCCGGTGCCGCCCAGCGTGAACGAAGGCCGGACGATGCAGGGAAAGCCGAGTGCCGCTTGGCCTTCCCGCGCCTCGTCGAGCGAACGGGCGATCGACGATTTGGGCGATGCCAGCCCGATCTCGTCCATCGCGTTGCGGAACAGCTCGCGGTCCTCGGCCATCCGGATCGCGTCGCGCGAAGCACCGATCAGCTCGACCTTGTGCTTTTCGAGAACGCCGTGGTCGGCAAGGTCCAGCGCGCAGTTCAGCGCGGTCTGGCCGCCCATCGTCGGCAGCAGCGCGTCGGGCTTTTCCTTCTCGATGATCTTCTCGACCGTGCGCCAGTTGATCGGCTCGATGTAGACGCGGTCGGCCATCTCCGGATCGGTCATGATCGTGGCCGGGTTCGAGTTGACCAGCACCACGCGATAGCCTTCCTCGCGCAAAGCCTTGCACGCCTGCGCGCCGGAGTAATCGAACTCGCAGGCCTGACCGATCACGATCGGCCCGGCGCCGATGATGAGGATCGTTTTGATGTCTGAACGGCGTGGCATTACAGGTATTCCTCGGCGTCTTCGGCGATTCGAGACTGGGGACTGGGGACTGGGGGCTGGGAAGAGCCCCGGTCCGCGGCCGCAAGTCTGGCACTCAAGGATTTCTGCAGACCTCGCAATTTGCGGCCAAGTCGGTCAGCATCCTCCAGGCGCGTTTTCAGCATCTCATCGGGCAACCCATGGATGCGTCCCGCAAGAATCAGTTGCGTCTCAAGTTCCGCCAAAGAACCTTGCGCGATCGAAACGAAACGTAGAAAGTCGCGGGTCGAGGTACGCGCATGGCCCTCTGCCAGATTCGAGGGTATGGACACCGCAGCGCGCTGCAACTGAGCGCGTAATCCATACATCTCGTGATGTGGCAACAGTTCACAGGCACGGTATACGTCCTCGACAAGTTGCATTGCCCGTTGCCACACCTCGAGATCGCGATAGCTTTCGATCATCGCGTCCCAGCCCCCAGCCCCCAATCTCCAGCCCCGCTCATCAACCTCGCAAACCTCTCGAACAAGTAAGAAATGTCATGCGGTCCCGGGCTCGCTTCCGGGTGCCCCTGGAAACAGAACGCGGGGCGATCGGTCAACGCAAAGCCCTGCAAGGAGCCGTCGAACAGCGAGGCGTGGGTCGTGCGCGCGTTGGAGGGCAAGGTCGCCGGATCGACGGCGAAGCCATGGTTCTGGGAGGTGATCAGCACACGGCCGTCGTCGAGGTCCTTGACCGGGTGATTGGCGCCGTGATGACCAAACGGCATCTTCAACGTCTTGGCGCCCAGCGCGAGACCCATCAACTGGTGGCCGAGGCAAATCCCGAACAGCGGAATCTTCGCGTCGAGGAACGCGCGCGTTGCCTCGATGGCGTAATCGCAGGCCGCGGGATCGCCGGGGCCGTTCGACAGGCAAATGCCGTCTGGCTTCATCGCCAGCACGTCGGCGGCGGGCGTCTGCGCAGGGACCAGCGTGACGTCGCAGCCCTGTTCGCTCAGCAGGCGCGGGATGTTGTATTTCACGCCGTAGTCGTAGAGCACGACCTTGTACTTCTTCGCGGGCTCGCGAAACGCCTGGGCATCGAGATCGTAAGTTCCTTCGCGCCACGCCTTGCGTTCGCGGATGCTGACCGCTTTTGCAAGGTCCACGCCGTTCAATCCGGGAAAGGCACGCGCTTTCGCGAGCGCTTCCCCGGCGTCGATCGACTCGCCTGCGACAATGCAACCGTGTTGCGCGCCGCGGTCGCGCAGGATGCGCGTCAGCTTGCGCGTGTCGATGCCGGCGATCGCGACAATGCCTTGACGCTTGAGGTATTCAGGCAGCGATTCCGCGCTGCGCCAATTGGAGGCAAGGCGCGGCACATCTCGCACGATCAAACCGGCGGCCTGAATCCTTTTCGATTCCTCGTCCGGCGCGTTGCAGCCGGTGTTGCCGACGTGCGGCACCGTCAGGGTGACGATCTGTTGCGCGTAGGACGCGTCGGTGAGGATTTCCTGATAGCCCGTCATCGCGGTGTTGAACACCACTTCGCCCGCCGTGGCGCCCGTCGCGCCAACGGCCTCGCCGTGAAAGAGGGTTCCATCGGCAAGGGCGAGCAGCGCGGGCATCGGCATGGGCAGGTTCCGGATACAAGGCGACCCGCAGGCCTCGCTTCGCGGGCCTGTGGGTGATGGTTTTCGGGCAAGGCGCAATCCTAGCAGAATCCCCATGAACGTTCAGGGCGCGCCCGATCCGCAGCGATACAATGCGCGCACTGCAAGGATGACTCCAATGCTCGCCGCAACCCTGCTCGACCCCGCACGCCTCGACCGCCCGGACACCCTGATCCGCAACGAACCCTTTTCGTTCCTGATCGCGCATGGGCAACTCCCGGAACAGGCGCGTGCGGATCTCGACCGCGATTTTCCGAAATACACCGGCGCTGGATTCTTTCCCTATGACGAAAAGGAGTGCGGCCCGTCCATCCGCGAACTGGTGGCCGCCATCACTTCGCCCGCTTTCGCCAGTGCGGTCGGCGCCAAGCTCGGCATCGAAAACCTTGGCCAATACCCGACGCTCGTCACGATCTGCCGGCACCTCAACAAGCGGCATGGGACCATCCATACCGACAGCAAGTCCAAAGTCGCAACGGCGCTGGCCTATCTGAATCCCAGTTGGCACGACACCAGCGACGGCTGCCTAAGGTTCCTCGCAAAGATCGACGACATCGACGCGGCGATCGCGCCGGAAGTGAAGCCGTTGTACGGCGAATTCGTGGTCTTCAAGCGCGCCGACAATTCCTTCCACGGCCACCTGCCCTACGAAGGCGAACGCCGCGTGATCCAGGTCGCATGGCTGACCAGCGAGGAGGAGAAGTTGCGCAAGACCCAACGCGGCGTCGCGACGCGCTTCTTCAAGAAAATCGCCGGCGGACTGGATCGCAGGTTCGGCGCCGGTCGCGACCGCAACGCCGCGCATCCGGACTGACCGCACCGGCGACAGGCGCGCCCTACCCGCTGTTTTGAATGGGTTTTCCTCGGCACTTGTGGCCGCCTCTTTGGCGGGCGTAGTGTGACGCGCGTCACACTCGGAGGGGGCGTGCGCTGACGAATCCGTGGCCAAGCCACTCAATGATCTCGGAGGGGTTATGAAGGTCCTGACTGTGTGTGTGGTTGCCGCGCTTGCGGCAAGTGCTGTCGGAAGTGCCTTTGCGGCAGATTCGGACAAGGCCGTCGTCATGCGCGATTACACCGACACCGTGTCGCCCGCCAACCAGCAGGCCTACGAGGCCGGCGTCAAGGCCTACAACCAGTGCCTGCGCGAGCACCACGTCAAGTTCAGCGAGCCGACCGTCACCCACGAGACCGGCAACGACTACATGTATTCCACCGATGTGGGGCCGATCACGTGGGCCGACCTGGACACCCTCGATGCGCAGGCGAAGGCCTGTGATGCGTCCTGGCGCGCGCAGGGGAATCCGCACCTGATGAGTGAGACCAGCGCATTCATGGTGATCCAGCCGGACATGAGTCACCTGCCCGCGGACTGGAAGACGCAAACGCCGCCGCCGCTCCTGCACGTGATCGACTACACGCTGAAACCGGGCCACGACGCCAGGATGGCCTTCACCGATGCCGTCAAGAAAATCACCGCGGCGGCGGCCAAGGCGAACTGGCCCTACTACTGGTCCACCATGCAGATAGAAGGCGGCGGTGATGGATCACCCGATTATCTTCTGGTGATCCGGAGCAAGAACTGGGCCGAAGTCGGCATGGAACCCAACCCCGCGCTGTGGAAGATGGTGGCGAACGTGTACGGCCAGTCCAGCGCGGACGCGATCCGCAAGTCGCTCAACGACGCAATCGCCAAGGCGCCCGACCACTTCGACAAGTACAACGCCGACCTCAGCTACACCGCCAGCAAATAAGCGCCACGCGCATCCGGGTGGCCGACCGGCCGCCCGGATTTTTGCGATTCCATCATCGCGCCTGCTCGCCCACACACCCAGCGTTGCCACCGAAAGGCAGCCGCGTGATTCGCGTGAAGCAGCCCCCGGGGAGAGAAGTCATGAAGAACGCGATGCTCCGCGCCTTGCTGTTGCTCGTTTCGAACTTTCCGCCATTCGCGACAGCGGCACCCTCGCCCAGTCACTACCTTTTCGTGTGGGCGATGGAAGCCAGGCAGCCTCTCGCCGCGGTACCGGAAATGACACCGGTCGACATACCCGCGCGGCGGAGCGGCTTGGGATTGGGCAAGGATTTCCTCGCGGCATTCGATGTCCAGCCGGGCGCGTCCTTCGGGAAGCTCGTGGCGATGCTGCCCGTCGGCGACGCGGCGCAGGCGCACCACACCAACTACTCGGAACCGCCGGACGACATGCTCTACGCCAACGACTGGCTCGGCGATCGCACGTACGTCTTCGACCTGCAGAATCCCGCGCATCCGCGGCTCGCGCGGCAATTCGGCGACGTCGGTGCCCTCGACTATCCGCACTCGTTCGTCCATCTTCCGAATGGCGACACGCTGGCGACGTTCCAGTATTCCGGCGGGTTCAACCATGCCGCGGGCGGGCTGGTGGAGTTCGATCCAACGGGACACGTCGTGAGGACCGCTTCGGCAATCGCGCCAAGCCACCCCGACATTCGCCCCTACAGCATTGCGATCGTTCCGAAGCTCGACCGCGTCGTCACCAGCAGCGCGGACATGATGGGCGCGCAGGTCAGCCACGTGGCGCAAGTCTGGCGATTGTCCGACTTGAAACTGATCAAGACCATGCCGCTGCCGCCGCAAACCGATTGGTATTACGACACGGCCGCGGATTCGTCGGAACCTCGCCTCTTGGCCGACGGCAAAACGGTCGTCGTGCCGACGTTCAACTGTGGTCTTTTCCTGGTGCGCGATCTGGCAAGCGACCATCCGTCATTGCGACATGTTTATGACCTGGGCTACCGGGTGTGCGAAGTGCCGGTGGTCGTGGGCAACTTCATGGTGGAAGCCGCGCAAAGCGGACACGCCATCGTGAGCCTGGACATGCGCGATCCGGAACATCCGCAGGAGGTCAGCCGCATCCTGCTGCCGCCGGGCGAATACCCGCACTGGCTGGCGCTGGAACCAGGCGGAGATCGCCTGGCGATCACGGGTTACGGCGCGCTCGACACGAAGGTTCGCTTCGCCACGATCGATCGCCGCAGCGGCGCGCTGACACTCACATTGCAGACGATCGACTTCACCCGCGCATGGCCGGACGGCTGGCACGGCAGCGCCATTCCCCACGGTGCGGTTTTCAGCAATCCCTGAAACGAGGAGAAGCAGATGAAAAAGGTGCTTGTTGTAGCCGCGATGCTTTGCCTTGGGCTGTTTGCGGGCAGCGCTTTGGCGCAATCCAGTGCGTCGGAAGCGGAGCAAGCGATTCGTCCGATGATGGCGAAGATGCTTGCAGCCGCCAACGCATTCGATACCGACGCTTTCATGGCGCCGATGGTGCGCAGCCCCGATCTGGTTTTCGCGATCAATGGCGAAATCATTCGCGGCTGGAACGCGCTGCACGCGCAGCAACTGAAGTGGTGGAACAACGGCAAGAGCGATGCGAAATATGCGCAGGACGGCGCGCCAGGATTCATGGCGCTGGGATCGAATGTCGAGATCGTCACGTGGCCATTGAGCGCCAGTGGCACCTTGCCGAATGGCAAGCCGCTTACCAGCGCGTTCGTCGTGACCTACGTCTGGCAACGGTTGCCGCAAGGCTGGCGCATCGTGTACGGCCACGAATCGTGGAAGAAGCCGCCGGGCTGAGTTATCACTTCGCGTTTATGGGCCGGCCGGCACGAAGCGCCTGCTCTTTCTTTTCCGGCGAACGTTCGCGCCAGAACAATCGCGCGCAGGCGCGCCCCTACGGGCGAAGCACGTCGTCGAGCGAATACGTACCCGCCGGTTTGCCGGCCAGCCACGCCGCGGCATGCAAGGCACCGCGCGCGAAGATCGTGTTGTCGTAGGCGCGATGCGTCAGCTCGATGCGTTCGTCCCTGGTCGCGAGCAACGCGGTGTGCTCGCCGACGATTTCGCCGGCACGGATCGAAGCGAAACCGATCGCGCCGTTCTTGCGCGCTCCGGTATGGCCGTGGCGCGCGAAGTCCGCGACTTCATCGAAATCCTGCCCGCGCGCCGATGCGGCAGCCCGGCCCAGCGCCAGCGCGGTGCCGGAAGGCGCATCCACCTTGCGCGCATGGTGCGCTTCGATGATTTCCAGATCCCAGTCCGGCAAGGCGCTCGCCGCATCGCGCAGCAACTTCGTCAGTACCGCGATCCCGAGGCTGAAATTGGCGGCGTACAGAACCGGAATGTCGCGCGCGGCTTCCTGCAACTTCGCACGCTGACCGGCGTCAAGTCCGGTCGTCCCGCAAACGAAAGCGATCTCGTGCGGGCGGCAATGCGCCAGCGCCGCATCGAAACCGGCCGGCGTGCTGAAATCGATCACGACGTCCAGCTTGGGGACATTGCGCCATTCGTCCGAGGTGGTGACCATTGCCGTCAACGCGAAGCGCGCGTCATTGCGCAGCAACGCCTGCAGCGCGCGACCCATGCGGCCGTTGGCGCCATTGATTCCGAGACGAGTGGGCTTGGACATGACGTGAAGGTCGATGGGAAGCGCGCGGTGCTTTGCACGTCATTCCGGAATCGCGAAGCGATATCCGGAATCTGGCGTCTTTGCAGATAGAGGGCTTTCCGAAAGACACTGGATTCCCGCTTTCGCGGGAATGACGGCACAGGGTTGATCAGACTGGCCTTAGCCTAACATCGCCCTCGATGCCTGATCTTTTCCTCGCCCTCAGCCCGTCATCTTCGCCCAGAACTGCTTGACGCCTTCCACGAAGCCGCTGTTGCGCGGCGAGTGTTTCTTCGCTTCTTCGGCATCGGCGAACGTGGCTTCGAACTGCTCCAACAGTTCGCGCTGACGCTTGTCGAGGCGCACCGGCGTTTCCACCACCACGGTGCAGAACAGATCGCCCGGATACCGGCTGCGCACCGACTTCACACCCTGACCACGCAGGCGGAATTCCTGCCCCGTCTGGGTTTCCGGCGGGACGGTGATGATAGTGGTGCCTCCGAGGATCGGAACCTCGATGCTCGCGCCGAGCGCCGCCTGCGCAAACCGGATCGGAACTTCGCAATGCAGGTTGTCGCCTGCGCGCTTGAAGATCGGGTGCTCGCGCACATGGATTTCGACGTACAAGTCACCGGGCGTGGTGCCGGAAGGTCCAGCCTCGCCCTGGCCGGCAAGCCGAATACGATCGCCATCGTCGACGCCCGCCGGCACCTTCACTTCCAGGCTGCGCTCGTCTTCGAGTCGGCCTTCGCCGTGGCAATGCTTGCACGGCGTCGTCACCACGCGCCCCACGCCGCCGCAATGCGGGCAGGTCTGCTGGATCGAGAAGATGCCGTTCTGCATCCGCACGCGACCGTGGCCGCGGCAGGTGGAACACGTCGCAAGCTTGCCGTCCTCGGAACCCGTACCGTTGCAGTGATGGCAATTGACCATCGTCGGAACGTGGATCTGCTTTTCGATCCCGGCGACGGCTTCCTCGAGGTCGAGCTCCAACACGAAACGCAGGTCCGAACCGCGCGCCGCACGCCGCGCACCGCCGCCGAAGATGTCGGAGAAAATGTCGCCGAAGATGTCGCCCACGTCGCCGAATGGCGCGCCACGACGCCCCGTGCCGTTCTCGAAGGCAGCATGTCCGTATTGGTCGTACATTGCGCGGCGTTGCGGATCGCCCAGCACTTCGTACGCTTCCTTGGCTTCCTTGAAACGTTCCTGCGCTTGAGGATCGCCGGGGCAGCGGTCGGGATGATTCTTCATCGCCAGCCGGCGAAAGGCCTTCTTCAACTCCTCGCTGGTCGCGGTACGCGCAACACCAAGGACTTCGTAATAGCAACGTTTCATGTACGCAGTCTTGCCTCGAGGCGTCGGTCGGGGATGAACCACAGGGCCGCGATCACGCCGTAGATCACGCACGACAATATTGGCGCAAAAAAAGCCAAAACAATGCCGATCACGTATCCGGTCGGGGAAACGATCGTTTTCCAGTCACCCTTCAGTGCTTCGCCGAGGCGACTCTTCTCGCCGCCATTCGCTGCGATCAGCGTGCGCAACAATGGAATCCATGCCAGCGCCGCCAGCAGCAGGATGATGCCATAAAGCGCGGTGGGCACCGGCGCGGGCATCGGGTGCGATTCGTTCAACCAGCTCGTCGTGAACGGGAACAGCGACAGCCAGAACAGGAAGAACAGGTTGGCCCACAGCACCTTGCCGCTCACGCTGCTGACCATCTGCAGCATCTGGTGATGATTGTTCCAGTAGATCCCGACGTACGCGAAGCTCAGCACGTAGCTCAGGAACACCGGAACGTCCGCGAGCAGGCCGTGCCAATTCGGCTCGCGCGGCAACTTAAGTTCCAGCACCATGATGGTGATGATGACGGCGATCACGCCATCGGTGAACGCCTCCATCCGGCCCTTGTGCATGCTCGAGGTTCCCCGCCTCTACACGGAACTTGTCCGCGTTGCGCGCTTCCCGGCGCCGGTCGAACGCGGATAGTTGATCCGGCAGCGCTGCGCGCTGCCGGATAACACTTACTTCTTGTCGTCCTTCACTTCCGTGAACTCCGCATCGACGACGTCTTCCAGCGACGCACTGCCGCCACCCGGCGCCTGCTGCTGCGAAGCGCCCGGCTGTGGACCCGGTTGCCCGCCGGCCTGGGCCGCCGC
>JAJPJT010000082.1 GCA_021324095.1 Gammaproteobacteria bacterium | reverse complement strand
CGAGGCCCGCAACGTCCCCCCTCACCCGCCAAGCGCTGCGCGCTTGTCTCCCTCTCCCCACGGGGGAGAGGGCCGGGGTGAGGGGGCAACCAGGATTCCCACATGAAATTCACCGACCTTTTCATCAAGCGCCCTGTCCTTGCCGCCACCATCAGCCTGCTGATCCTGGTGCTGGGTCTGCGCGCGGTGACCTCGCTGCCGATCCGCCAGTATCCGAAGACGGAAAACGCGACGATCACAGTGCAGACCGTGTACTACGGCGCCGACGCCCAGACCATGGCGGGTTTCATCACCCAGCCGCTGGAGCAGGCGATCGCGCAGGCGCAGGGCATCGACTACTTGACCTCGTCCAGTACGCCGGGCGTGTCGTTCATCACCGCGACGCTGCGCCTCAACTACGACGGCAACAAGGCGCTCACCGAGATTTCTGCGCTGGTCAATTCGGTGAAGAACCAATTGCCGCAGCAGGCGCAGCAACCGGTGATCACGTTGCAGACGGGGCAGCAGGTCGCCTCGATGTACCTGGGCTTCTATTCGAACAAGCTCGCTTCGAACCAGATCACCGATTACCTGACCCGCGTGGTGCAGCCGCAGTTGAACGCGATCGAGGGCGTGCAGAACGCCCAGATCCTGGGTGGCCGCACCTTCGCGCTGCGCGCGTGGCTGGACCCCGTGAAGATGGCGGCACACGGCGTCACTGCGAGCGACGTCAACCAGGCGCTGGCCGCGAACAACTATCTCTCGGCGATCGGCACCACGAAGGGCCAGATGGTCAGCGTGAATCTCACCGCGGCCACCGACCTGCACACCGTCGATGAATTCAAGAACCTGGTGGTGAAGGCCAACGGCAACGACATCGTGCGGCTGAAGGACGTCGCCAACGTCACGCTGGGCGCGGAGAACTACGACTTCAACGTGGCGTTCGACGGAAACCGTTCGGTGTTCATCGGCATCAACGCGGCGCCGGACGCGAACGTCCTCGACGTCATCGATCGCGTGCGCGCAGTGTTCCCCTCGATCGTCGCGCAACTGCCGACCGGGATCACCGGACGGATCGTGTTCGACGGCACCGATTACATCCGGACCTCGATCGACGAGGTGGTCAAGACGCTGGCCGAGACGCTGATCATCGTCACCGCGGTGATCTTCCTGTTCCTAGGCACGCTGCGATCGGTGCTGATCCCGGTGATCGCGATGCCGCTGTCGTTGATCGGCGCGTTCCTGGTGATGCTGTTGCTCGGATACTCGATCAACCTGCTCACCCTGCTGGCGTTGGTGCTGGCAATCGGCCTCGTGGTCGACGACGCGATCATCGTGGTCGAGAACGTCGACCGCCACATGAAGGAACACCAGTCGCCGTTGCAGGCCGCGTTGCTGGCCGCGCGCGAACTGGCGGGACCGATCCTGGCGATGGCGATCGTGCTGATCGCGGTCTACGTGCCGGTCGGCTTCCAGGGCGGACTGACCGGCGCGCTGTTCACCGAATTCGCGTTCACGCTGGCCGGCGCGGTCGCGATTTCGGCAATTGTCGCGCTGACGCTTTCGCCGATGATGTGCTCGCGCTTCCTGCGCGAATCCGACCATGAAAAGCCGTTCGTCAAGCGCATCGACAAGGTGGCCGACTGGGTGCGCGACCGCTACCGGCGGCTGCTGCACGCCTCGCTGGACACCTGGGTGGTCGCGATCGTGTTCGGCGCGCTGATCCTCGCCGGCAACGTGTATCTGTTCAAGACCTCGAGTTCCGAACTCGCGCCGCAGGAAGACCAGGGCATCGTGCTGGTCAACACCCAAGGCCCTCCGAATGCCACCATCACCCAGATGGGGCTGTATTCGAAGCAGGTGTTCGACATCGCGAAGTCGCTGCCCGAGTACGCGCACATCTTCCAGGTCGACGGCGCAAATGCCGTCAACAGCGGCTTCGCCGGCATCATGCTGAAGCCGTGGAGTGACCGCAGCCGCAGTGCCAACCAGATCCAGCAGGAAGTGCAGCAGAAGGTGGGCAACATCGCGGGCGCGAACATGGCGGTGTTCCAGTTCCCATCGCTGCCGGGTGCGTTCGGTTTTCCGGTGCAGTTCGTGATCAAGACCACCGAGCCGCTGCAGAACCTGGACACGGTTGCCAACGCGGTGCTGGCGAAGGCGCAGGCGTCGGGGATGTTCTTCTACGTCAACAGCGATCTCAAGATCGACCAGCCGCAGGCGACCGTGACGCTCGATCGCGACAAGGTCGCGGCGCTGGGCATGACCCAGCAGAGCGTCGGCGCGGCCCTATCGGCGGCGTTGGGCGGCAATTACGTCAACTACTTCTCGATCTCGGGCCGCGCGTATCGCGTGATCTCGCAAGTCGCGCAGGCGGACCGCCTCAACCCCACACAGCTCGACAATTACTACATCAAGACGCCGTCGGGCGGCATGATCCCGGCCTCGACCGTGGCGCACCTCACGTACCAGACCGTCCCCGAATCCATCAACCACTTCCAGCAGTTGAACTCGGCGACCATCGGCGGCGTGATCGGGCCTGGCGTATCGTTGGGCCAGGCGCTGCAGTTCCTGCGCGACACGCTGAAACAGGTGGCGCCGTCGGGTTACGCCGTCGACTACTCGGGCGAATCGCGCCAGTTCATGCAGGAATCGGGCGGCTTCCTGTTCACGTTGATGTTCTCGATCATCATCGTGTTCCTCGCCCTGGCGGCACAGTTCGAGAGCTTCCGCGATCCGATCGTGATCCTGGTATCGGTGCCGATGGCGATCTTCGGCGCATTGCTGTTCATCAACCTCGGGCTGTCGACGCTCAACATCTACACCGAAGTGGGCCTCGTCACCCTGATCGGCCTGATCAGCAAGCACGGCATCCTGATGGTGCAATTCGCCAACGATGCGCAACGCCTGCACGGGTTCAGCAAGCGCGAGGCGATCGAGGAAGCCGCGGCGGTGCGCTTGCGCCCGATCCTGATGACCACCTTCGCGATGGTGCTGGGCGTGATCCCGCTGGTGATCGCCGCGGGCGCGGGCGCGGCCGGTCGGCACAGCATCGGCCTCGTGATCTTCACCGGCATCTCGATCGGCACCTTGTTCACACTGTTCGTTGTCCCGGCGATGTATCTGCTGCTCGGCCAGGACCACCACGCCGAGCGCGCGAGGGAATCCGAAGCATTGCCGCCACCCGCGCCCCAAGCCGGATAATCGGCCTAGGCGGCGGATCACAGAAGCGGGGCGGCGTTGCTGCCCCGTTTTTTTTCAACGTACGACGATCGTGCCGACCATCTGCGGGTGGATCGAACAGAAATACGTGTACGTGCCGGGCTGGGCGAACGTCGCGCTGTAGTGGTCGTTGGTGTCGAGCGCGGGCGAGTTCTTGAACCGGTCGCCGACGCTGGTCACGACATGGGGCTCCTCATCGTGATTGATCCACGTCACGGTGCCGCCCGCCGGAACCACGAGTTTCGCGGGCATGAAGTGGAAATTCCGAATGCCGACCTGGTAACCCGGTGCGGCTTTCGTGGAAGCGGCCGGCGTGGCGGCGTGCGCCGCCAGCGCCAGCGCAAACGGCCCCGCGAGCAAAATGGAATTCCAACGCATGGAGTCAATACCTCAATGAAGAGAAATACCCCTCACTCGCCAAGCGCTTCGCGCTTGTCTCCCTTCTCCCCCGTGTGAGAGGCGGCCGCAGGCCGAGCGCGTAGCGCTGGGTGAGGCTCGCTGGAAAACGGCAGCATTTTTTCAGCCGAGCGACTGCTCGGTGACGGCCAGCACCTGCGAGCCGCGCGCATGGCGCACGTCGCGGACGCCGATGTAGTCGTGCAACCTGCCGGCCGGCAGGTTCTTCAACGGTCCGGGTGCGGGACCGGTGCCGGGCGCGGGCTGCGGATACGCGGTGGAACGCGCCGTGTGGAAGGTGATCGTTCCCTCGACTTTTTGCTGGATCTGGTGGATGTGCCCGTTCAGCACCGTCACCGAACCGAAGCGCCTGAGCAAGGAGAGCGCCTGCGCGCTGTCCTGCGTGCCCCAGCCCCACGCCGGGTACAGCGACCACATCGGCATGTGCGCGAATACCACGACGGGCGTGCTGGCGGAAATTCCGGCCAGGTCCTGCTTCAGCCACGCGAATTGTTCGGACCCGAGGTAACCGAGACCGCCGGCCTGCAGGTGCCGCACGTTCACCAGCGCGACGAAGTGCACACCGTGGTGGTCGAAGTTGTACCAGCCATTGCCGCCCGCGCCGCCGCCGAAACGTGTGAAGAAGGCCTTGCCGTCGTCGCCGATCACGTCGTGTTCGCCGGGAAGGTAGAACACGTGGCCGGTCTTCGCTTCCTTCAACAACTCGGCCACGGTGTCGAACTGTTCGGGTTTCGACAGGTGCGAAAGATCGCCCGTGTGCACGATGAAATCCGGGCGCCGCGGCTGCGCATTGACCAGGGCGATTGACTGGCGCAAGCTGGCGACCGGGTCCGGGTTCGGTGCCTGGTGGAAGCCGATATGGCTGTCGCTGATCTGCACGAAGCCGAAGGTGGCATCCGCCGCGGCGGCACCCGTTGCGAGCATGCCGGCATGTGCGACACCGCCCTTCACCAGCCACAGCGTGCCGGCACCCGCCCACGCCATGCATCGGAGGAAACGCCGGCGGCCCGGCAGGACGTCGTCACGATCGTCTTTCATGGGTGCGTACTCTTGATGGGATCGGTTCGAAGAATTCGCGCGCGGCGGATCCTTCGGATTGGAATACCGCCGCGATTCGCCCGTTATTCCCGTGCGCACGCCGCGGGAATAAAGTCGCCGTCGCTCCGGTCTGGTCATGATGGACATTCGGCGCGCTGGGCCTGCGCGACATGACGGCATGAGCACCGACGCCGGCTTCGAGAGCGAGGTGATGCGGCACCTGGACGCGGCGTACAACCTCGCGCGCTGGCTGGCACGCAATGATCAGGATGCCGAGGACGTGGTGCAGGAAGCCGTACTGCGCGCGTTCCGCTTCTTCGGCGGATTCCGCGGCGGCGACGCCAGGATCTGGTTGCTGGCGATCGTTCGCAACACCTTCTACACGCAGCGCTCGCGTGTGCCCGCCGCCGGCACGCTGGAGGAATTCGATGAGGCTGTCCACGGCGGCGAAGATCTCGACGATCCGCAGGCCGTGCTGCTCCGTGCAGCGGATGCGCAAAGCCTGCGCGATGCACTGGAACGGCTGCCGCCGGAATTCCGCGAGGTGCTGGTGCTGCGCGAACTGGAAGAGTGTTCCTACAAGGAGATTGCCGCGATCACCCATCTGAAAATCGGTACGGTGATGTCGCGCCTCGCGCGGGCGCGCGAGCGGCTGCAGCGCGAGCTGGCCGGCAGGGAGGTTGCGGCATGAACTGCGCGGATCTGCGCCTGCTGTCGCATGCGTACCTCGACGACGAACTGGATGCCGCGGACAGCCTTGGCGTCGCCCGCCATATTTCTGAGTGCCCGGCCTGCGCGCAACGTTTGCGCCTGCAGGCGCAGTTGCGCGAGCGATTGCGCGATGCCGGCTTGTACCGGTCTGCGTCCGCGGCATTGCGGACGCGCATCGCGGCCCGGTTGCCACGGCCTGCACACGAACGTCGCCATTCTCGCCGCGGCTGGAGCGTCGCCTTGGCGACGCTGGCGGCCCTGTGCGTAATCGCCGTGATGTTCGCAGGTTGGCAGGCGCTGCAACTGCGGAGGCAAGGCAGCGATGCCTTGATCGCCGACGCGGTATCGGACCACGTGCCCTCACTGCTTCCGGGACATCTGATCGACGTGCGCAGTACCAACGAACATACGGTGAAACCCTGGTTCGACGGTCGCGTGGACTTCTCGCCACAGGTCAGGGATCTGACGGCGCAGGGGTTCGAACTGGTCGGCGGTCGGCTCGACGTGCTCGACGGCAAGCAAGTCGCCGCTTTGGTGTATCGGCGCCACCTGCACATGATCAACGTGTTCCAGTGGCCATCGAAGCGCACGATGATCGCAAGTGCGGTACAAACGCGCAACGGTTACCACGTCGTGCAGTGGAGCGAATCGGGCCTGCGCTTCGTCGCGGTGTCCAGCGTTGCCGAAGGCGATCTGCGGACTTTTGTGCGGGCTTTCCGCGCCGCGCCTGCGGCTTCCGGCGAACCGGCCCGTTGAGGCCAGCCACGCAGCGGAACGGTCGATGCTATCTTGCGCATCTCTCGACTGCGGTGAGGCCGTCCGATGCGCGCGATCCGGGGATTCCTGTTCTGTCTGGCTGCACTGATTGCACTGGCAAGCGCGCCGGCGTTTGCCAGCGACGCGTTGCCGGCCGACCTCTCGGCCAAGATCGACAAGATCGCCGCGGACGCGCTCGCGAAGTCCGGCGTGCCGAGCGCCTCTGTCGCGATCGTGCGCGACGGCAAGCTGGTCTACGCGCACGCCTACGGCGACGCGCGGCTGAATCCGAAGACGCCGGCCATGCCCGCGATGCGCTACAGCATCGGCTCGATCAGCAAGGAGTTCACTGCGGCGGCGATCCTGATGTTGCAGCAGCAAGGCAAACTCAGTCTAGATGACAAAGTCGCGAAGTTCTTTCCCGAACTCACCGACGCCGATCACATCACGATCCGGCAAATTCTCTCGCACACTTCCGGCTATCAGGATTACTGGCCGCAGGACTACCTGATGCCCATGATGAAACAGCCGACCACGCCGGCGCACATCATGGACACCTGGGCGAAGAAGCCGCTGGATTTCGCGCCGGGCACGCAGTGGCAATACAGCAACACGGGCTACGTGATCGCGGGTTCGATCGTGCAGAAACTGACCGGCCAGACGCCATTCGAGTTCCTGCAGCAGCACGTGTTCCCGAAACTCGGCATTACCGATGCATACGACACCAATCGGCGAGCCTTGCCGGCGACCGATGCGCGCGGCTATTCGCGCTTCGCGCTCGGGCCATTGCGCCCCTCCGAGAAAGAAGGCGTGAACTGGATGTTCGGCGCGGGCGAACTGGCGATGACGGCGAGCGATCTCGCGAAATGGGACATCGCGATGATCGACCAGACGCTGCTGCAACCGGCCTCGTGGCGCGCGATGGAAACGGAAGTCGTGTTGAACGACGGGCTCGGATCCGGCTACGGCCTGGGCGTCTTCGTCGGGAGCATGGATGGCCATCGGATGATCTCGCACGACGGCGAAGTCATGGGCTTCACGGCAGGCAATTACATTTTTCCCGATGAACGCACCGCGGTCGTGGTGCTGACCGACCAGGACGCCGTGGGCACCTTCGGGGTGATCGCGAAGGGCATCGCCAAGGCCTTGTTCGAAGTGCACGATCCGGAGGCGGCCCGCGCACTTGCGCAAGCCAAGGCGATCTTCGCGGACCTGCAGCACGGAAAGATCAATCGCAGCCTGTTCAGCGCCGACGCCAACAGTTATTTCGATGCGACCGCCATGCACGATTACCAGACCAGCCTCGCGCCGCTCGGCAAGCCGGAGTCGTTCACGATACGCGGAGCGCGCAAGCGCGGCGGCATGCAGATGCGCGCGTATAGCGTGGCCTTTCCCAAGCGCAAGCTTTCGATCACCACATACATCCTGCCCGACGGAAAGCTGGAGCAGTACATCGTGGCCCCGGAATGACAACAAAGTTACCGTGCATCAGCACACCCGTCCCGATGCCTTTTTCTGATCCCAACCCACTCGGCCGCAAGACCGACTACCCCACCACCGTCGATCCCGCCGTGTTGTTCGCCGTCGCGCGTTCTGAAGCACGCACGACGCTCGGCATCGCGACGGCATTGCCGTTCGCAGGGGCTGATATCTGGAACGCGTGGGAACTCTCGTGGCTGGACCAGCGAGGCAAGCCGTGCGTTGCGGTTGCCGAGCTGCGGGTGCCGTGCGATTCGCCCAACCTGATCGAATCCAAGTCGCTGAAGCTGTACCTGGGCGGCTATGCGATGACCCGTTTCGACGATGTGCACGACGTGCGTGCACGCATCGCGCGGGATGTTTCGGCGTGCACGGGGGCGGACGTCGAGGTCGCGCTGCTGGAACCGGCGGACTTCGGGCGGTTGCAGGCGACGGATTTCGCCGGTGAATCGCTGGATGGCCAGCAACTCGGCGTCACCGGTTACGCGCCGCCGTACCCCGCGCATCTCGGCATCCACACGCATTCGCACCACGTCGAGGAAGCGCTGGTCACGCACGCGTTTCGTTCGAAGTGTCCC
Source organism: Gammaproteobacteria bacterium (assembly GCA_021324095.1). Taxonomy (GTDB): domain Bacteria; phylum Pseudomonadota; class Gammaproteobacteria; order Xanthomonadales; family Rhodanobacteraceae; genus 66-474. Next base: position 34,400 of record JAJPJT010000082.1, on the reverse strand, counting down.
GTGACCGGCCAGCCGGACTGGGCCAGTGTGCAGATCCGCTACCGCGGCAAGCCGATCGACCGCGCCGGACTGCTGCGTTACCTGGTTTCATTTCGCGAACACGCCGACTTCCACGAAGCGTGCGTCGAACGGATGTTCGTCGACATCCAGGCCCGCTGTGCGCCCATGGAACTCATGGTCTATGCGCGCTTCCTGCGCCGCGGCGGCATCGACATCAATCCATGGCGTGCGACGCCGGGTTTCGTTGCGACGCCCGCGAACCTGCGCGATCCGCGGCAGTAGGAGCCTGCGTGCGGGGCGAAGGCAGGGCGCTTGCGCGGCGCTGCGCATCGCGCGCACGGTGAACTCCTGCAGTATTTCGTGCGGCCCCACCGCGCGGTGCGTTGGTGCGCGCCGCTACGGCTGCAATGCCTGCGTCAGCGGCGGATGCATGGCCGCCGGCAGGGAGACGCCCAGCAGTTTCGCGAGCGTGGGCGCCACGCTGAGATTGCTGATGGTGCCGAGATCGATGCCGCGGCGGATGTGCGCACCCGAAGCCACGAAGATCGCCTGCATGTCGGGATCGGTGTTGAGGTAACCGTGCGCACCGTGTGCGGGGATTTTGGGCCGGACGACCGGACCCGTGATGCCCCACACGAACGCATAGCCCGGCTTCGCGGCAAGGTAGAGATCGGGCGCCTGATCGGTCGACCCCGATGCAGGGATGCCGAGGCTTTGCGCTTCCCGGTTGGTGTAGACGTGGGCAATACCCGGCACGGTGGCGAAATAGTTTTGCAGGCGCGCTACGAGTGCGGTGCGATGCGGCACATCGCGGATGAACAGCGAGGCTTCGCCGCCCTCCGGAAGCACCCAGACCTTGCCGCGGTAGTCGCCGTGCTGTTGATGCAGCAGCCCCAATTGGACCAGCGCGGCGTTCGGCCGGATCGCGTGCGTGTAGTCGGCGAAGCCATGGTCGGAGGCGATGATGAAGGTGACGCGATCGAGGATTCCCGCCTTGCGCGCGGCGGCGACCAGTCGCGCCAGACACGTGTCGGCGTAGGCGTAGGCCGCGTAGGCCGCGGACGAGAGCGCACCGTAGTCGTGTTGCAGCGTGTCGGTTTGCAACAAGTGAACCAGCAGCAGGTTGGGGGTGTGGTGGGTGAGGATGTCGACCGCGGCATCGGTCCAGATTTCATCCCGCCACGCCGGACTGCTGTCGAAGGATGCAAGCTGCTCGCGCGTCACCAGGCCCTGCGCCTCCAGATCGCGCGCGATGGCACCGTCGGGGTCCGGCAGTTCCGCAAACGGCCAGCGCACGTTGCGCGCATCGTAGATCGCCACCCAGTCGACCTGGCCCGTACTCATGCCCTTGGCCGCCAGAGCGTCATAGAGCGTTTGTGCGTGCACCAACCGGTCCTTGTCGGTCCAGGGTTTCACTTCGATCTTGCCGCCATCAGCGGGCAGCACGATGAGCCCGTTCGCCATCACGTCGTGGACGCTCGCGTTCACACCGGTGATCAGCGTGGTGTGGTTGGGCCAGGTGATGGTCGGATTGATCGGCCGCATCGCGTCGGCGTGCGCGCCTTCGGCTTCCAGTCTGTGCAAGGTCGGCATCGGCAGGCGCGGATCGCGCAGCGCGCGCGCAGGCAGCCCGTCGAGCGTCACGAGCACCACGATGGGTCCTTCCTTGGCGGCGGTGCCGTCGTCCGGTACGGCAGTGCTTGCGCTGTGGGTTCGGGCAAGCGGCAGCGCATGTGGCGCCATGCAACCCGCCAGCGCGAGGACCATGATCGTCAGCACGAGGCGGCATCCACGCATCGAATTCACCCGCGCGGACCGCGCATGCTCGTCGGGATGCATCGTGGGCGGCAGATGTTTTTCATGGCGGATGACCTTGCTGCTCGTAACCTGCGCCGCGGCATGCAAAGCAGGCGCACCGAGCGGTTGGCCGCGATGATACCTCGCAGACGCTGCCACAGCCGTCATAGTGGAGCGGTCTGTCATCGCCACCTCGGGGTGGTCCGCTCACCCGCGTTGTGAACGCTCAACCCCGCGGAGTATCCTCGAAAGTCCGGACACAGGAGGGCGCGTCATGCAGCACGCATTCGATTACGTGATCATTGGTGCCGGCATGGCCGGTGAAGCCGCGGCGCAGGCGATCCGCGACGCGGACGCAAAGGCGACCATCGGCATGCTCGGTGAGGAATCGCATCCGCCCTACGATCGCCCGCCGCTCACCAAGAAACTGTGGAAAGGCGGCAAGGAAGCGGACATCTGGCGCCCGATCGACAAGGCGAGCGCCGCCGTCACCCTGCAACGCCGTGCCGTGAAAATCGAACGCACCGCGCACATCGTCCATGATGATGCAGGCGACACGTGGAACTATCGCAAGCTCCTGATCGCCACCGGCGGCACGCCGCGCCGGCTGCCCGCGGGCGGCGAAGGGTTCATCTACTACCGCACCTTCGACGACTACCAGCGGCTGCGCAAATCCGTGAAGCCGGGCGCACGCATCGTGGTGGTGGGCGGCGGATTCATCGGCAGCGAAATCGCCGCAGCGATGGCGATGAACGACTGCAAGGTCACGATGCTGTTTCCCGAGGACGCGATCGGTGCGCGCGTGTATCCCGAATCGCTGGCCGACGCCGTGACGGCATATTTCCGCGAGAAGGGCGTGGACGTGCGCGCCGGCGTCACGGTAAAGGGCGGCACGCCGGACGGTGAAGGCCTGAAGATCGAGCTGTCCGACGGCGACACGTTGCGCGCCGACGCCGTGGTCGCGGGTCTGGGCATCACGCCCAACGTGCAACTCGCGCAGGACGCGGGCATCGAGGTCGACAACGGCATCATCGTGAACGACCATTTGCAGACATCCGATCCCGACATCTACGCCGCGGGCGATGTCGCGTCGTTTCCGGCGCCGGCACTGGGCCGTCGCATCCGCGTCGAGCACGAAAATGCCGCGATCACGATGGGGACGCGCGCCGGCAAATGCATGGCCGGCCAGGACGCGCCGTACGACGAATTGCCGTTCTTCTATTCCGACCTGTTCGATCTCGGCTACGAAGCCGTCGGGGCACTCGACTCGCGCCTCGAAACCGTCGAGCAATGGGTGACCCCATTCCGCGAAGGCGTGGTCTATTACCTCGATGGCGGCCGCGTGCGCGGTGTGCTGCTGTGGAACACATGGGGCCAGGTCGAAGCCGCCCGCGACCTCATCGCGTCGCCCGGACCCTTCGATGCCGAAAGCGTGCGCGGCAGGTTGCCGGCCGCGGCTTGAACAACGCGCGCATGCGCAACGTGCTGGCTTCAGGGGCCGCGAGCGTGGCGCTCGAAAGAATGCCGCGCGTGAACACGGGTCGTTGACGCGGGATGCGTAAACTGCCGATTCCCTGGGGATGACGGAGGTGGCGACGATGCGGCGTTCGAGTGCGGGCTCCATCCGGCGCGTGTTGCGGGCGCTGGCGATACTGGCGTGCGCGGGCGTGCCGGCCACCGGCATCGCGGCAATGCCGGCTGCGGCGAGCGCTAGCGCGGTCGATCCTGCAGCGCTGGTCAATCCGTTCATCGGCACGGGCAACGGCGGCAAGGTCGCGGGCAACGTCGACACGTTTCCCGGTGCGGTGGTGCCGTTCGGGATGCTGAGCTGGAGTCCGGCGACGACTTCGCGTCCCGCGGGCGGCGATTACTTCTACGGCGATCATGCGATCACCGGCTTCGGCCTGACGCACATTTCCGGTCCCGGCTGCTCAATCACCGGTGAAATCCCGATCCTGCCAACGATTGGGGCGATCGGCGCGCAACCGGACAGGGCTTCGGCGCCGTTCTCCCACGCCGACGAGCGCGCGACACCGGGTGAGTATCAGGTGACGCTCGCACCCGGCACCGCTTCGGCGATTGCGGTCAACCTTGCCGCCACCACCCGCACGGGCATCGGCGTGTTCCGGTTTCCCGCGACGCGCAACGCCAATTTCCTGTTCAAGGTGTCCGATGCACAAACCACCAGCCCCACGTCGACCGTGGCGATCATCGGCAACGATGAACTCGCGGGTGCGGAAACGTCGGGACACTTCTGCGGCGCTGCGCGCACGGCGACCTTGTATTTCGTCGCGAAATTCGACCGGCCGTTCGACACCTTCGGCACCTGGGGCGAAGGCGCGCCGAAACCGGGCAATCGCACCGCGACCGGCGCGCACACCGGCGCTTGGGTGAGTTTCGATGCGACGCGTCAGCGCGAAATCAGGCTGAAGGTCGCGATTTCATACGTCAGCGTGGCCGACGCCTGGGCCAACCTGCAGGCCGCAGGCGGCGGCTGGAATTTCGCGGCGATCGTCCGTCATGCACACGCCTCATGGAACCAGTTGCTCTCCCGCATCGCGGTATCCCGCGGCACGCACGATCAACAGGTCCAGTTCTATTCGGCCCTGTACCACGTGCTGCTGCATCCGAATGTCTTCTCGGATGCGAACGGCCGCTACATCGGTTTCGACGACAAGATCCACACGCTCGGCAAGAGCCAGGCGTCCCAATACGCGAACTTTTCCGGATGGGACATCTACCGCTCGGAAATCCCGTTGCTCGCGCAGCTGGTCCCGAAGCGCGTCGGCGACATGGTGGCTTCGCTGCTCAATGATCAGGCGCAGGGCGGCTGGCTGCCGAAATGGGGGTACGACAACGACTACACGGGCGTGATGAACGGTGACGCCGCCGACCCGATCATCGCCGAGGCGTACGCGTTCGGCGTGCGCAACTTCGATGCGAAGGCGGCGCTCGCCGCGATGATCAAGGGCGCGACGAAAACACCCGAGCCGGACGCATGGTCCGGCACCTATATCGAACGGCCCAACCTGCTCGATTACGAGCGGCTCGGCTACGTTCCGGGCAACGCGTCCGAGACGCTCGAATACGCGCTCGCTGATTTTGCGATCGCGCGTTTCGCGAAGGCGCTGGGCGACGAGGGCACCTATCGAACGTTCCTCGCGCGCTCGGCGGATTGGTCGAAGGTTTTCGACGCGAAGGCGACGTTCCGGGGCTACGCCGGATACGTGGAACCGCGGACGGTGGATGGCGAATATCCATCGGGCGAGGCGTTCCAGGTTGCGAAGGGCGCCTTTGGACAGGCAGGTTTCGAGGAAGGCAACACGCTTCAATACACCTGGATGGTGCCGCAGGATCTGGCCGGGTTGATCAAGGCGATGGGTGGCGATGCCAACGCGACGGCGCGCCTGGACGTGTTGTTCACGCGGCTCAATGCCGGTCCGGCCGAACCGTATTACTGGGCGGGCAACGAGCCAAGCCTGGGCATTCCATGGATCTACGACTACACGGGCGCGCCATGGAAAACCCAGGCGATCGTGCACCGGCTGATCGCCGGCGTTTACTCGGACACGGCGGGCGGTGAACCGGGCAACGACGACCTGGGCGCGATGAGTTCATGGCTGGTGTGGGCCTATCTCGGCATGTATCCGGAAACGCCGGGCAGTTCCGTCCTGGTGCTCGGCGCACCGGTGTTTCCGCATGTCGTGCTGCACCTCGGCGACGGCCATGAAGTGGAGATTGCTGCACCGAATGCCGGCCGCGAGACATACGTGGCTGGACTCAAGATCGGCGGCAAAGCCTGGTCGAAGGATTGGCTGGACGCCACGCAATGGTTGGGTGAAGGACACGGCAGCGGGACCACGCGCTTGGCGTTCCAGATGACAGCGCAGCCAAATCGCGCATGGGGTTCGGCGGTGCCGGACCGTCCGCCTTCATGGTCGCCGTGAACACCTCCGTGATCGTAGTGTTGCCGGCGGATGTGGTAGCTTGGCGCGCCTTGCTTCTCCGACGCCGATCACGGGCGGTGTGAGATATCACCTTCACCCCATGAATATGTCCATACCTGCACGGTGGTCGTTCCTGAAACGCATCTGGATCGGCCCGGAGGGTTTGCGCGCCGGTTGGGCCATCCTGCTTTTCTTCGCGATTGCAACGGGCGCGTTTGCGTCGATCGGCGCCTTCGCGGAAGCGATCCATCATCCGCTGGGTTCGAATGGTCCGCTGGTCCCGCTCGGCGCCATGAGCGGCGGGGCGGTGCAATGCGTCGCGGTGCTGGTCGCCACGTGGGTGATGGGCATGATCGACAAGCGGTCATGGCTGAGTTATGGCCTGAAGATGCCCCGTGCCGCGGCCCACTTCTGGCAGGGCGCGCTCTGGGGCGTAGTGGTGCTTTCGGCCATGATGATCTTTCTGGATCTGATCCATGCGGTAACCATTCGATATTCCGGTGCCGACGCGTTGCCGCTGTTCGAATCAGGGTTGCTGTGGGCCGTTGCCTTTTTTCTGGTCGCCGCGAGCGAGGAACTGGCGTTTCGAGGCTATGCATTCTTCAAATTGCTTCGCGGCTGCGAGAATCCGCTGTTTGCGGCGATCCTGATGTCGCTGCTGTTCGGTGGCGTGCACCTCCTCAATTCCGGAGAAAGCCTTGTTGGCGCTGCCCAAGTCGTGGCGTTCGGACTGGTGTGCTGCCTCGCAGTGTGGCGAACAGGCTCGCTGTGGTGGGTATTCGGCTTGCACGCCGCCTGGGACTGGAGCGAAACGTTCTTGTTCGGCACAGCCGATAGCGGGCTGACGGCTACCGGACACTTGTTGACCACGCATGCGACCGGACCCGCATGGCTCAGTGGTGGTCTGGTCGGCCCCGAAGGCAGCGTGCTCGTATTCCCGGCGATGGCTGTTTTGGCGATCCTTGCCATATCGGCTCTCCCGCGCATGACTCGGGATGTCAGGCGTGGTCCGGGGAATCAAGTCGTAACGGCTGCTCCTGGGCGACTCGACAGTTGACGCCACTGGCGCACCCGCCCCTGGACCATTCCGACCAGGGTTGAGCATCGCCGGTTGACGCGGAACAGTGCGCGCGGTTATCGATTGCGCTTGGCGCGCGCTTTCACCATCCCGTGTTTGCGCAACACCGCGCGCAACTGGTGATAGCTCAGGCCCAGCAGCGGCGCGGCCTCGATCTGGTTGTAGCGGGCTTCGGCGAGCGCGCGCTCGATCAGTTCGACTTCGAGGCGGGCGATTTCAACCTTGAGGTCGCACGGCAGTTGCAGCGGCGATGTTTCCGGTTGTGAAGGCGCAGACGTCTCGGACACGACTTCTACGGGCGGCCGAAAGGCCGAAGCAAACGGATCGAAAACGATCTCGTCCACCGGCTCGTCTCCGGCCGCGCGATGCACCGAGCGCTCGATCACGTTCTTCAATTCGCGCACGTTGCCCGGCCATTCGTAGCGCATCAGCGCTTCCCTGGCGCGCTCGCTGAACCCGGCGAACAGTTCGCGGCCGAGTTCACGACTGATGTTGACGGCGAAGTGCTCCGCCAGGCGCAGGATGTCGCCGGTTCGGGCACGCAGCGGCGGCACGATCAACACGTCGAACGCGAGTCGGTCCAGCAGATCCGCGCGAAATCGCCCGGCGCGCACCGCCGCCGGCAGGTCCAGATTGGTCGCGCCGACGATGCGCACATCCACCGTCAAGGTCTGGCTGCCGCCGACGCGCTCGAACTGCCCGTACTCCACCGCGCGCAGGATCTTCTCCTGCACGCGCAGCGACACGGTCCCCAACTCATCGAGAAACAGCGTACCGCCGTCCGCCTGCTCGAATCGACCGGTGTGGCGGCGGGTGGCGCCGGTGAACGCGCCCGCTTCGTGGCCGAACAACTCGGTTTCGAGCAGCGATTCGGTGAGCGTCGCGCAATTGAGTTTCACCAACGGCGCCTGCCAGCGCGGCGACAGGTAATGCAGCCGCGCCGCGATCAATTCTTTTCCGGTACCGCGCTCGCCGACGACCAGCACCGGCTTGTCCACGGCGGCGACGCGCGATGCCTGTTCCAGCAGGTTCAGGAACGCAGGTGACTCGCCGAGCATCGCCGTCGCATCGGCAGGCGTTTCGAGTGGCAACGGGTTGGGCACGGGCGATCACCGCTTTGGGATGGAAGGGGCGCAGGACAACGATCCTGCGGCCGCCCTTTGCACTTTGCTACTAAATGCCAAATCTTAGCGCATTTGGCTATTTATAGGTCATTCATGCTTCGCGGTTTCGCTCTGTTGACGAAAAATACGATTAATATCAATAGCATGGCGTCCAACGTAGGTTGGCACGATGCGTGCTCTAGATCAGCCGTGGTCATCACATCTGCACGAGGGTAGCCAAATGGGCGTTTTTTCGAGAATGAGCGACATCGTCAACTCCAACATCAACGCGATGCTGGACAAGGCCGAGGATCCGGAAAAGGTCGTCCGGCTGATCATCCAGGAAATGGAGGACACGCTGGTCGAGGTGCGTTCCGCCGCGGCGCGCGCGATCGCCGACCGCAAGGAACTGGAGCGGCGCATCGCGAGCGGCACGCGCGAAGCCGACGAATGGCAACGCCGCGCCGAACTCGCGATCAACAAGGGCCGCGATGATCTCGCCAAGGCTGCGCTCGCCGAAAAGAAGCGGCTCGCGGAAGCGCTTGCGGTGCTCAAGGACCAGCACAAGGAGCTCGGCATCGGGCTGGAAAAGCTCAATGACGACATCGCGGCGCTGAAGGCCAAGCTCGCCGACGCCAAGAATCGCCAGAAGGGACTCGAACTGCGCCGCAACACCGCGGCACATCGCCTGCGCGTGCGCAGCCGCATCCACGACGAGCGCATCAACGACGCGCTCGGCAAGTTCGAGTACTACGAGCGCAAGCTGGAGCACATGGAAGGCAAGGTCGAAGCCTATGATCTGGGCCAGAAGCGCGACCTCGATAAGCAGTTCGACGATCTCGAAACCAACGATCACGTCGAGGAAGAGCTGGCGGCGCTGAAAGCACGCATGGGAACCGGCAAGGCTCCGGGCGCGCCAGCCGCCAATCCTAAGGCGCCGGCCAGCAACGCCCCCGCTGGCAAAGAGTAAGCCGCGATGGCCGATGTCCTGATCCCGCTCGTCGTGTTCTTCTGGCTGACCATCATCATCGTCCTGCCGTTGTGGCTGATCCTGCACTACGGCACGAAGCGGCGACAGGCACAGGGTTTGACGCGCGAGGACGAAAAGATGCTGGCCGACCTGTGGCAACTGGCCAACAAGATGGAGAGCCGCGTCAACGCCCTCGAAAGCATTCTCGAGACGCAAGCACCCCGTTGGAGGGACAAGGTATGAACCGTTCCGATTACGAAGGCCTGCCCCGCAGGTTTTACCGCGACTCCGAGCGCGGCGTGATTCTCGGTGTGTGTGCCGGCATCGCCGAACATTTCGGCTTGCCGGTGTGGCTGGCGCGGGTCGCCGCGCTGGTCCTGGCGTGGTTCTTCCCGGTGCCCGTCATCATCGCTTACGTCGTTGCGGCCCTGCTGATGCCGGAGCGGCCGCTGCGCTACTACGGCGACGGCGACGAACGCAGTTTCTGGCAATCACGCAACCGGCGGAGCTGATCCATGCGACACGACGACGGCTGGCGCGCACAGCGGTTCTACCGCGACCCGCGCAACGGCAAGATCATGGGCGTGTGTGCCGGCATCGCCGACTACTTCGGCTGGAACGTCACGTTCACGCGTATCCTCGCGATCATTGCGCTGATCTGGTTCAGCGCCGTGACCTTGATCGTCTATTTCGCACTCGGATTCCTGCTGCCGGCGAAACCGGAGCAGTTGTACGATTGGGATTCCGACGAGGAATACTGGCGCAGCGTCAGGCGCTCGGCGGGCGAAACCTTCCGCGACGTCCGCCAACGCTTCCGCGAACTGGACGCTAAATTGCAGCGCATGGAAGGCTACGTCACCTCGGGCCGGTACGATCTCGACCGTGAATTTCGCGATCTCGAAGACTAGGAATGACGATGAACGGTGGTGAAGTATTCGTCCTGTGCATCATCGCCCTCGCCATGGGAGCGGGCGTCATCAAGCACTACCTGTACGCCCGCACGCGCATTCCGCCGACGCCGCGGGAAAATCCCGAGTACAAGAACCGCATCACCGCGCTCGAACATCGGGTGCAGACGCTGGAACGGATCGTCACCGAAAAAGGCTACGACCTGAAGCGGGAATTCGACGAGCTGTAGGCAATTTTTGCTTCGTTTGAGTTGGTGGTTCGATGCGCCAAGCGCACCGTGTGCTAAGCGCAGGCGAAGCATCACCACGAACGGGTCAAATATTTGCCGGTTTGCCCTGAGTTCCCAAACCTGGCGGGAGCAGTCGTTCGCAAAGAAACCCACCCCCACCCCGGCCCTCCCCCTGAGGGGGAGGGGGAAAAGCACGCGTCACGCTTGCATGAACAAGCCCTCCCCTTCAAGGAGAGGTGGGTGGCGATGGGGTTGTGTACTTCGCAAGCTTGCGTATCGCGAGTCGCCTACCCCGGCAACTGATCATTGCGCGGCTGTTCGGCCGTCACGCCGTCCGGTCGCTGGGTGACTTCCACGCGCGTGCGCGGCAGGCACTCGGGATATTTCTGCTGCAGGAACGTCACGAGTTTCTCGCGCACGTGGCGGCGCAGGTTCACGGTGTCGCCGGCGTTGCGTGCGCTCACCATCGCGCGCATTTCGACCACGTGCTCGGTGAGGTTGGTCACGTCGAGCGACCAGGCAAACCCGTCGAACAGCGGGTCCTCCTTGAGGATGCGCTCCAGCTCGTCGCGCACCGCCTGGACCGGCACGGTGTAATCGGCATAGATGAATGCCGTTCCGAGCAGTTGCGCGCTGGTGCGTGTCCAGTTGACGAAAGGCTTTTCGACGAAATACGAAATCGGCAGGATCAGGCGGCGCAGGTCCCAGATGCGGATCACCACGTACGTCGCATTGATTTCCTCGATCCAGCCCCATTCATTCTCCACCACGACCGAGTCCTCCAGACGGATCGGTTGCGCGATCGCGATCTGGATGCCGGCCAGGAGATTGGTCAGCACCGGGCGCGCGGCGAGTCCCAGCACGATCCCGGCGGCGCCGGCCGAGGCGAATATCGTGGTGCCAAGCGCGCGCACCTCCGGGAAAGTGATCAGCATGACGCCCAGGGCGAAGGCGCCGATGATGATTCCTGCGATACGGCGCAGGACTTTGTATTGCGTTTCGATCTTGCGCGCGCGGAGATTGTCCGCGACGTTCACGGGATGGCGCGCGGCGAGCACCTCGCCCGCGGCATTGATGGTGCGCAACAGCAGCCAGGCCGCGAGCCCGATCAGGACGATCTCGATGCCGTGTCCGAGCGGCGCGGCGATGCGCTGTGGCACGTTGATCGACGCAAGGGCGATCAGCGCACCGCACAAGGGCAGCGCGAAGGCAAACGGGCCCCGGAAGTTGCGCACGATCGCGCGGTCGATCGCTTCGAGGCGACCACGAGTCAGACGCCGGAGGATGAAGAACAGTACCCACCAGGTCATCCAGCCGATCACGGCGGCGCCCACGAGCATCGTGACGGGCGTGGCCCATGCGGGTCCGGGCACGGTGAAGGCTATGCCTTGCAAGAGTCCTCCGTTTCGATTGCTTTTGCTGCCGCCGCACCGACGTGAACGAACGGCCGCTTCCGCGTGCGTGGCCAGGTCGCTTCACGGTGGGCCGCCTCTACCATCGACCCGAAACGGTAAGGCCAGCGCGATGAACTTTCGGTGACGAAACCTTGGATTGGCGCTCGCACCACGGCGCCGCGGATCAATGCGCCACGAAACCGTAGCGGGCGAGGACCGGCCGCAGCGCCTGGATCCAGATCGCGTAACCGGCTGCCGTCATGTGCAGACCGTCGGGACGAAACAGCGAGGCGCGCGGCTTGCCGCCCGCGCCCAGCATCTTCGGCGCGACGTCGACGAAGGTCACGCGAGATTGCGTCCGCGTCCAACCGTCGATCAGGCGATTGGCCTCGCGCATACGCGGCCACATCGCCTCACGCGCGATGCTCGGCTTGATCGAGATATACGCAATCGCCACGTCCGGCAACCCGCGGCGAACGCGCGCGACGAACGCCTTGAATTCGTCGAGCACCTGCTGCGGCGTGCAACCCTCGGCAATGTCGTTGTCGCCGGCGTACATCACGATCAGGCGAGGGTGATACGGAACGATGATCCGGTCGGCGTAGTACGTGCTGTCGGCGATCGCCGAACCGCCGAACCCGCGATTGATCACCGGTACGCCGGGGAAATCGGGCGCGAGGGTTGTCCACATCCGGATCGAGGAACTGCCCACGAACAGCACCGCATCCCGCGGAGGCGGGTGCGTCGCGTCGTTCGCGACAAGCTGGTCGATGTCGGCCTGCCAGGATTGCGGCGGCGGCGGAAGTGCCCGCGCGGCGGTGCTGGTGGCCAGCGACAAGCAGCATGCCATCCACGCGAGCAAAAATTTTCGTTGCGGCAGGAAAGGGATCATCCGGATTTGGCGATGTCTATCCCGGTCACTGCAACCGACGCCGGTTTCATTGCATCCATCCCTGCTGACGAGCCCCGAACATTACAGCGCGAACGCGTTTATCGTACCGCGTGCTCCGGCGTGCGATCGGACCGCCGCTGAATCCGTCACGTGACTCGAGAGCTGTGGTGTGCCCGAACGCAAACGGACCGGCATCGTCAAAGACGATGCCGGTCCGTTTCGACAGCCACGTTCAACGGAAACTGTTCCTTCACCGACCGTACCGGAGCAAGTTCATCGGCACGGTCGCGCGGACGCGTTACGCGTCCGCAGGACGGTTTGCGCTGCGATCAGCTCTGGCTCGAGGCGGGTTGGCCTTTCCGGGCTTGCAGGCCCGAGGTATCGACATGCTTCACGCCCTTCACGTGCATCGCAGCCTTCTTCGCCTTGGAAATGTCGCGCTCGGTATAGACGGTTCCGCTGAGCGTCGCGGTGCCGTCGCTGAAGCTCACGTTGACGTGGGTGGCAGTAACGCCGTGTGCGGTCAATGCGTGCTTGATCTTCTGCTCCATCTGGTCGCCCGACTGATCGTTCGCCATGTTCCCGTTCGACATGGCGTTGGCCGAAGTCGTGGCGGGTGGCGGCGTCGTCTGCTGCGCTCCTTGAGCGTACGCGGCGGTGCCCAGCGAAGCCAGGAGCAGGGACGCGACGGCGACTGCTATACGGTTTTTCATGATGTGACTCCTTGTCTGAAGTTGCCGTGGATTGAACGCGTGCGCGTTCCACGTGCCGCACGTCTCCCAGCTTTATCCGGACACGGCGTACGGGCCTTGTCATTCGACGGGGCATGCGGGCGATTGCCTGGCCTCCCTGTCACGATGCATATTGACGGGCTGCCGATGAATGCGCATCGAATCGGGCTTCCGCAAAATGAACGGTTTTCGAACGGAACCACGGAGTGGTGGCTCACGGAGCTCTGCAGATCAAAGGAGGCTCACGCGGGTTAAGGGCATGTGAAGGCTGAAGACCGGTTGGCGAAGCGCCAACGCGCGGGCACTCACACTGCTGTGGCGCGAAAGGTGCCTCTACAGCAACGCCGTTTCCACGCCTTCGCCGGTATCGACGCCGCGCGAACCCAGCTCCTTGGTGAAATCTGCGATCTTCAGGGCTTGCTCTCCGCGCTGGCCACACCACAGTGCGAGGGCGAGAATGACGATGCTGAAGACCACCAGGATCCACATGCCGGTGAAGAATCCGAACAGGCCGATGCCGTCCATCGGCTTGAAGGTGGGACCCAACCAACTGATCAGCCACATCCCTACGAAGTAAGGCAACAGCCACCACGCCTGCGGCCAGCCGAGCTGCGACAGCGGTTTGCGCTTGATGAAATACCAGGCGAGATAGACGACCACGTACACCGCGACCAGGCTGAAGAGCACCTTCACCGTGTCGTAGCCGGTCCAGTAGATGATCCAGTTGGAGACGATGAAGGCGATGCCGGAAATGACGTGCACCCCCCGCAGCCTGAAGGGCCGCGTGTAGTCGGGCAGCGCGTTACGCAGGTGCAACAGAATCACCGGCCCGATCATGTACGAGAGCACGGTGATGAGTTCGACCGCCTGCACCAGCTTTTGCCAGGACGGGAACGGGAAAAAGAAAATCGCACCGACGACCCAGGTGACGACGAGGCCGATCCAGGGCACGCCGCTCTTGTTCAACCGCACGACCTGCCTCGGCGCGTTGCCCATCTCGCCCGCTGCCATGATGATGCGCGGGCTCGCCGTCGCGTAGATGAATGCGGTGCCCATCGGCGAGACGAACGCATCCACGTACAAGACCACGGCCCACCAGAACGCGCCGACCGCGACGGCGATCGCGGCCAGCGGTCCGAACATCCCGCTGAACTGCAGGTGCGTCCAGCCGCCGGCGATGTCCGAAGGCTTGAGCGCGATGATGAAGGACACCTGCAGGCCGATGTAGATCAGCATCGAGATGATCACCGATCCCACCAGCGCGATCGGGATGTAGCGTCCGGGATTGCGGGTTTCGCCGGCGAGAGCGATCGCTTGCTGGAAGCCCAGGAAGCTGAAAGCCACGCCTGCGGTGGCCACGGCGGTGAAGATCCCGCTGACGGGTGTGCTCGCGAGATGCGCCGTCATGTTTTCCGGGTGGAACGAATACGCCATCAGGATCGCGATGGTGGCCAGCGGGATCAGGACTTTCCACCAGGTCGCCGCGCTGTTGATGGCGACCACGATCCGGATGGCGAGGAAGTTGAGCGCCACCACGATGGCCAGAAGGACGATCGATACGATCGTTCCGAAGTGGGTGAGAACGCCGCTGGTGGGAACGATCAGGCCTGGAATGTAGTTGTTGGCGTAGGTGACGACCGACGTGACTTCGACCGGCGGCACCGAGACGAAGGCGAGGAACAGGATCCAGCTCCAGATCTTGCCCACCAGATCGCCGTGGCTGACGTGCGTCATGTGCACCAGCGCCCCGGAATTGGGGAACATGGTGGAGAGTTCGGCGAACACGAACGCCAGGAACAGGGTCGCGACCGCGCCGATGATCCAGGAAAAAACACTCCAGGGACCGGCCGCCATCGCCGCGTGGAGCGCGCCGAACAGCCAGCCCGAACCGATCATCGCGCCGACGCTCGCGTACAGCAGCCCGATGACGCCGGCGTCGCGTTTGAGTTTGGCGGGTCCTCCAGCCGTGACGCTGCTCCCCTGTGGGGTTATGGGTGCGCATACACCGCACGCGGTATGTGCGGCCGGTTCACGTCCGTGGCAACGCGATGAAACGCTCGCGGATGGACAGCCATGGAACGCGCAACGGGAGCCGATGATACACCCTGATGCTTCCCGTGCCAGCAGGTGTCGTGCAAATCCCGTGGCCGGATGCAGTCGAGCGCGCAAGCTGCGCACATCCGGCGCACTGCAAAATTACCGCGATGACACGTATTTCTCGCGCCGGATGTGCTTGATCGGCATCCCGAGTTCCTTCAACTGGGTGAAGGTGGCGTCGATCATGTCGGGATTGCCGCAAAGGTAAGCGATGTCGTGCTCGGGACTGGGCTGCACTTCCGGCAGCATGTCCTGCACGTGGCCGCGGCGGTCGTTGGGACGCGGCGCGGCGCGCGCGGCGCGCGACAGGCACGGATGGAACGTGAATTCCGGATGCTTGCTCGCGAACGCTTCGAACTCCTCTCCATACAGCAGCTCCTGCTCATTGCGCGCGCCATACAGCAGGACGAAGCGGCGGTCGCCTTCGCGGATCAGCTTCTCGATCCGCGGCAGCATCGCGCGATACGGCGCCACACCCGTACCGGTGGCGATCAGCAGGTAGCGCCGGTTCGCGTCGTCTTCCTGAAGACAAAACCGGCCGTAGGGACCGCTGGCCTCGATGTTGCCGCCGGGTTGCATGTTTTCGAACAGCTTCGTGGCGGCGCCACCCTCTACGTAGGACACCGCCAGTTCCAGCCTGTCCACGTTGCCCGAGCCATCCACCGGCGTGCCGACCGAGTAGCTGCGTTTGGTCGGCTTGCCGTCGTCGTAGTTGAAGTGGATCTGGATGAACTGGCCCGCCGTGAACTTGAACGGCGTGCCGTCGGCGCGCTCGAACGCGAGGTGGCGCACGCTGGGCGCGAGCATGCGGCTGTCGGCGAGTTTGAGCTGGAAGTGTTCGATCATGGTGCGGATGGCGTCGCTTGCGTGCGCCAGCATGAAGTTGCGCGGAGTCGGCGGACCCGCCGCGCGATATGGGGTCGGCCAGACGAAAGTTCCATGGAACCTCTGATTTCGCTGGACGAATGCTCGCGCTTGCCGACACCGCCATGTTCCACAATCCCCGAAACGCTTGCCGCGCAAGCGTTTCCGCCTCTTGACTCAAGGGGGCAGGCAGACGGAGCGCCATCGCCATGGATTGACCAGAGGCTCCCTATAATAGGGGATGCTTGCAGATTCCGCTTTGCCGAGCCATTCCCCACGCATGCCCGTCGCCTCGTCCCCCGCCGCCGAACCGGCGCTGGAGGTCATCGGGCTGCGCAAGACCTATTCGAGCGGCGTGCAAGCCTTGAAGGGCGTGTCGCTGAAGGTTGCACAGGGCGATTTCTTCGCGCTGCTGGGCCCGAACGGCGCGGGCAAGTCCACGCTGATCGGCATTCTTTCATCGCTGGTGAATCCGACGACGGGCGACGCGCGGGTGTTCGGTCTATCGATCCACGTCGACCGCGGCGGCGTGATGCGCCAGATCGGGTTGGTGCCGCAGGAAATCAACTTCAATCAATTCGAGACGCCGTTCGACATCTGCGTCAACGTGGCGGGGTTCTACGGCATCCCGCGTTCGATCGCGAAGGGTCGCGCAGAAAAGTATCTGCAGGAACTGCGCATCTGGGACAAGGCGTTCCAGCCCACGCGCATGATGTCCGGCGGCATGAAACGGCGCCTGATGATCGCGCGCGCGATGATGAACGAGCCGCGTCTGCTGATCCTGGACGAGCCGACCGCCGGCGTGGACATCGAGATCCGCCGCTCGATGTGGCAATTCATCACCGGCATCAACCGCGCCGGCACCACGGTGATCCTGACCACGCACTACCTCGAGGAAGCCGAGCAGCTCTGCCGCAACATCGCGATCATCGACCACGGCGAAATCGTCGAGGACACGTCGATGCGGCGGTTGCTGGCGAAACTCGACGTCCAGTCGTTCGTGCTCGATGTGACCGGACTTGGCGACGCGTTGCCCGAACTCGATGGCGTGAAGTTGACGCGGATCGATGCGCAGACGCTGGAAGCGGAGATGCCCAGCACGCACAATCTCAACGCCTTGTTCGCGGCGCTGACTACGCATGGGATTACCGTGACTTCGATGCGCAACAAGACCAACCGGCTGGAGGAGCTTTTCGTGCGGCTGGTGGAGCGCAGTGGCAACGGAGTCGCGGCGTGAAGCAAAGTCCCCCCTCACCCGTTCGTCGCTTCGCTCCGTACACCCTCTCCCCGGCGGGGAGAGGGAGACAAGCGCGCAGTGATGAACGGAAAGCCCCTCTCACCCGTCCGTGGTTTCGCTCCGAACACCCTCTCCCCTTTGGGGAGAGGGAGACAAGCACGCAGCGCTTGGCGGGTGAGGGGGATGCGATGCGGTTTCGTGAGATCAGAGAATGAACGATTTGCATGCCGCAACTGGGGGCGCGACAACCGCGGTGGCTTATTGGGGCGCAACACGCGTGCGCGCCAATCTCGTCGCGCTTTACACCATCACGCGCCGCGAAGTGCGGCGGATGCTCCGCATCTGGACCCAGACGCTGGTGCCGCCCGCGATCACGATGACGCTGTACTTCGTGATCTTCGGCAAGGTGATCGGCAGCCGGGTCGGCACGATGCAGGGTTTCAAGTACATGCAATACATCGTGCCCGGCCTCGTGATGATGAGCATCATCAACAACTGCTACTCCAACATCACGTCGAGTTTCTTCGGGTCGAAGTTCGGGCGTTACGTCGAGGAACTGCTGGCCTCGCCGATGCTAAGCTGGGTGGTACTGACCGGCTACGTCGCGGGCGCCGTGATGCGCGGCCTGCTGGTCGGCATCATCGTGATCGGGATCGCGTTGTTCTTCACTTCGCTGCACGTCGCGCACCCGTGGATCGCGGTCACCACGGTGATCCTCGGCGCGACGATCTTCTCGCTGGCGGGCTTCATCAACGCGATGTTCGCCAAGCGCTTCGACGACATCGCGATCGTGCCGACCTTCATCCTTCAGCCGCTGAGCTACCTCGGCGGCGTGTTCTATTCCGTCAAGCTGCTGGGTTCGCCCTGGCAGCAGGTCTCGCGCGTCAACCCAATCCTGTATTTCGTCAACGCGTTCCGCTTCGGCATCCTGGGCGTGTCCGACGTGCCGATTTGGATCGCGTATGTGGTGATGCTGGCGTTCGTGATCGGCCTGGGCGCGGTGGCATTGTGGTTGCTGCACCGGGGTGTCGGCCTGCGGTCGTGATCGCGCGTAAGATCGCGGCATGAAAGCCGCGTTCGCCGTGGTTTTGATGCTGGCATTCGCCACTTCGTGTGGCGGCGCTCGTGCCCAGGTGTTCAAGTGCACTGCGGCGAACGGTGCGGTGAGTTTCCAGGATCATGCCTGCGCACACGGGCAGCGTCAGCAGGTCATCAACGTGCCGAGCCGCGCGCCGCCGGGTTATGTTCCGCCGCCCGTCGCCACGGCCGCACCGCCTGCGGCCAGCGCGAGCGTATCGCCGGCGCCGCCCTATGTTCCATTCCCGGCGCCGTTGCCTGCGATGTATGCGTGCGTCGGTGCGGTGAACGGCAAGCAGTACCTCACACGTTCACCGCCGCCGCCGTATCTCGCGCCTTTGGGCGTGATGGGCTATCCGCCGCAGAGCCTTTCGCAGGCGTATGGCTCACCGGGTGGCGCCGGCATGTCGGCACCCGAAGGCGCACCGAAGCCGCGCATCGGCGGGCCGCGCATCGCCACCGGCATGACCGAGGTGCAGGACTTCTGCCTGCCTGCGACGCACGCGCAGGTGTGCGGCTACGTGCAACGCGAATACGACGCCAACGACCATAAGCTGCGGATGGCCATGCCGCGCGAGCAGCCACCGTTCGAACAGCGCGAGCAAGCGTTGCAGGGACAGTTGCGCAATTGCCGGTGATTGTGGCGGAACCCGCTGCATTGAATGGTGCAGGGCGGGTTTCAACTCGCCGGATCGCGCGGTCGGGCGAGCTGGGTGGGGTCAAGACCCGCCCTACGCGGTCAAGGTAAGTTCGGGCACCGGCGCATGCCGGCGCTCGTGTGCGAGCAGCCACCGCTTGATCGGCAGCCCGCCGCCGTAACCCACCAGATCGCCATGGCTGCCGATCACGCGATGGCAGGGCACGATGATCGCGAGCGGATTGGCGCCATTCGCCGCGCCCACGGCGCGCACCGCGCGCGGGCGCCGGATGCGCCGCGCGATGTCGGCGTAGCTCACCGTTTCGCCATACGGAATAGCCAGCAACGCGCCCCAGACCTCGAGCTGGAACGGCGTACCCGATGGATGCAGCGGCAGATCGAATCTAAGGCGCTTGCCCGCGAAGTATTCCTCGAGCTGGCGCGCGGCCGCATGCAGTTTCGATTTGCTGGCTTCCGCTTCCGCAGGCGGCTTCGCAAGCTTGCCACGTTCCGGCAGGCCGATTTCGACGAGACCCGCTCCGTCGCTGACCAGCAGCAGCGGGCCGATCGGCGTGTCGAGCGCATCGTAGTACAGCATCGCCGTCAGAATCCGTAGCTCATGAAACCGCCGTCCACCGCCAGCACCTGTCCGGTGACGTAACTCGCGGCGGGCAGGCACAGGAACGCGACAGCCGCCGCGACTTCCTCGGGCTCGCCGATCCGCGCCATCGGGGTACGGTCGAGGACTTCGTCGAGGTAATCGGGATCGGACAGCGCCTCGTCGGTGCGCCGGGTGCGGATGTACCAGGGCGCCACCGCGTTGACGCGGATGCCGTCCTCGGCCCATTCGCAGGCGAGATTGCGTGTCATCTGGTGCAGCGCGGCCTTGCTCATCCCGTAGGCGACGCCGGTGCGCACGTGCACCGCGCCCGATACCGAACCCACGTTGACGATCGCGGCGTGCCCATGCTGCGCGAGACGCGGATGTGCGAGCCTGCACAGGTCGAACGCGGCGGCGCCGTTGAGACGGAATACTTCTTCCAGGTCGTGCGTTTCATATTCCAAGGTCGCGCGCTTGATGTTGCCGCCTGCGTTGTTGACGAGCAGCGACAGCGGCACGTCGAGATCGGCGATCCAGTCGAAGATCGCGAGGCGGTCCTCGGCGTCGCCGACGTCCGCGGCGAACACGCGCGGATCGCTGTCGGGAAAATCCTCGTGCAACTCGTCGCAGACCGCCTGCAGTTCCGTCTCGTCGCGCGCGACCAGCAGCGGTTGCGCGCCCAAGGCCGCGAGTTCGCGCGCGCAGGCGAGCCCGATGCCGCGGCTCGCGCCGGTGATGAGACAGGTCTGGCCGTCGAGTCGCCAGCGGCCGGGGGGTGCGTTCACGCGCGTCGTCCACGGAGCGTTCCCGAAAGCTTAGCGGACCTTGCAACCGATTGCCTTCCGCGCGAGACTGCGCGCCATGTTGCGATGGCTGGTCACCTCGTTGCTGGTCGGGACGCTCGCCGCGTGCGCATCGCACAGCCCGCCGCAAGCGGCTGCGGCTTCCGCGCAGCCCGCAAGCGCGTCCACCAATCCTCTCGCCGGCACGCCGATGGCCGTCTATGGCCACGATCTCAACAAGGCGAAGAACGTGCAGAACATAGTCAACCAGCAGGCCAGGAAACAGGCTGCCGCGATCGACGCGGCAACGGGTTCGTCGGGTTGATTTCCTGGACAGCAAGGCCCGGACGCTTGCGCGCCCGGGCCTCTCCTTGCCGCGCAGGGCGGCGGGAAGATCAGAACCTTACTTCTGCGTTCACTCCAAGCACGCCGGTCGAAAGATTGATGTCGCTCTTCTTCGCGCGGTAGTAGTCGTAGCCGAGCCCGACACCGAACTGGCGGCTGAAGTCGTAGCCCACGCCGACACCGCCGTAGTAGCCGTCCGCGTTGCGGTGTACGTCCAGCGGGCTCAAGTCGTTGGTCATGCCGCGGCCGTTCCACGCATACAGGCCGGTGCGCGCTGATACGTACCAGTTCGGATTGAAGTTGTACCTGGCGTTGGCGCCCACGGTCCAGCCGTGCAGCGAAGCCTTGCCGGGCGCGACAACCGGTTGCGAATTGAACACGTTCTTCAGCGTGACATTGCCGAGATCGTTGTAGCCGATTTCGGGTCCGATCGCGAAGCCGTTGCCGAGTGCCCAGCGATAGCCGCCATTGACGGCATAGCCGACATCGTTGCCGCTGTTGCGGCCGCTTCCGAAGTAGCTGTGGCCAACGTTGCCGTTGATGAAGAACCCGCTGTCGGCGCCGGTCGTGTTCGTGGCGTCCTGCGCGTGGGCTTCTTGAATGAAGCAGGGCGCGGCCGCGAAAACCGCGGCGATGGCTAGGACGATTGCAGTGTTGCGCATGATTGTCTCCACTTGTGGTTTTTCACGCACGCGGTGTCTTGGTGCGCTTGGCCACTGAGACTGGGCACAAACGGCAACGTTCGTTAAGGTTTCGATAGTTCCTCAGGCAAGGTTCATCGCGCACGTGAACGCGCGTTGCGTACACACGCGAAACTTTTTGAGTGTCACGCGGTCACGCGCGAACGCTCGATGCGGTGCCCGCTGCGCGCCTCGAATACATGCAGTCGCGACGGATCGAATTGCATGCGCAGGATCTCGCCGGGCGCGGGCAATGCCTGCGGGGGTACGCGTGCGACGAGTGCGGTATCGCCGAAACGCAGGTTGAGAAAGGCTTCGTTGCCGACGGGCTCGACCACTTCCAGCGCAGCGTCGAACTGCACGAGGGAAGCTGTTGCCGGCGGCCGCGCAAGCTGCAGGTGTTCCGGGCGCAGGCCGAGCACGACGTCGCGCCCGCGCACCGCATCGAGTGGCAGGCCCGCGGATTCCAAATCCGCGAGCGGGAGCACCGCATCCTGCATCTCCAGGCCACGCAAGTCCTCGCGCATGCGGCCGCGGAAGAAGTTCATCGCGGGACTGCCGAGGAACCCGGCGACGAACAGGTTGGCGGGCTGCTCGTACAACCGCATCGGCGTGTCGATCTGCTGGATCTCGCCGTCGTTCATCACCACGATGCGTTCACCCAGCGTCATCGCCTCGACCTGGTCGTGGGTCACGTAAATCATCGTCGCGCGCAGGCGTTGGTGCAGCCTCGCGATTTCAACCCGCATCGCGACGCGCAGTTTCGCGTCGAGGTTCGACAGGGGCTCGTCGAGCAGGAACGCCTTGGGCTCGCGCACGAGCGCGCGCCCGAGCGCGACGCGCTGGCGCTGTCCGCCGGACAGGCGGCGCGGACGCACGTCGAGCAATCCTTCCAGGTCCAGTACCCGGGCCGCATCGGCGACCCTTCGTTCGATCTCCGCCCGCTCGCATCCGCGCAATTTCAAACCGAACCCGAGATTTTCGGCCACGGTCATGTGCGGGTACAGCGCATAGTTCTGGAACACCATCGCGATGTCACGCTCGCGCGGTGCGACGTCGTTGACGACCCGCCCGTCGATCTCGATGCTGCCCGCGCTGATGGTCTCGAGGCCCGCAATCGCGCGCAGCAGGGTGGTCTTGCCGCAACCGGACGGACCCACCAGCACCAGGAGTTCGCCGTCCGCGACCGTGAAACTCGCGTCCGCCACCGCCACCTTGCCGTTGTCGTAGACCTTGCGGACCTTGTCGAGGCGGACTTTTGCCATGCTGGGTTTCCGTTGCTCCGGTGCCGCGTGTTTCAATGTCGACGCGTCGCGCCCGCGCCTGTCTGCCGCCGGCCGAGGCACGTTATCATGCCGATGTAACCGTTTTCACCCGCGAGCCCCTCCATGCCCGGACCTCCGGACACCGCCAATTCCGTCTTTCCGGCCGGGTTCCTGTGGGGTTGCGCGACGTCGGCGTATCAGATCGAAGGCTCGCCGCTGACCGACGGTGCGGGCCCGAGCAACTGGCATCGTTTCACACACACGCCGGGCTGCGTGCGCGACGGCGATACCGGCGATATCGCTTGCGACCACTACCGGCGCTGGCGCGACGACGTCGCGTTGATGCGCGGGCTCGGGATGCGCGCCTATCGTTTCAGCATTGCATGGAGCCGCGTACTTCCGGAAGGGCGCGGGCGCGTCAATGCGGAAGGCCTTGCGTTCTACGACCGCCTGGTCGACGCGCTGCTGGAGAACGGCATCCAGCCGATGGTCACGCTGTACCACTGGGACATGCCGGCGGCGCTGGACGACCGCGGCGGCTGGCTGAATCCGGACAGCGCAGGATGGTTCGCCGATTACGCGCACGTGCTGTTCCGCAAGCTGGACGACCGCGTCGGTCTGTGGACGACGCTCAACGAGCCATGGGTGGTGACCGATGCCGGTTACCTGCACGGCGTGCTCGCGCCCGGCCACCGCAGCCGGTACGAACCGCCGATCGCCGCCCACAACCTGCTGCGCGCCCACGCTGCCGCGGTGCAGGCGTACCGCGCGGACGGCCGCAACAACATAGGCATCGTGGTCAACCTCGAGCCCAAGTATCCGGCCAGCGACAGTCCCGAAGATCTCGCGGCCACGCGGCGCGCCGACGCCTACATGAACCGCCAGTTTCTCGATCCCGTTTTCCTCGGGCGTTATCCGGAGGAAATGCGCGAAGTGTTCGGCGACGCGTGGCCCGAATGGCCGGCGGAAGATCTGGCGTCGATCCGCCAGACCATCGACTTCGTGGGCATCAACTACTACACGCGCAGCGTGGCGCGGCACGATCCCCGCAAGTGGCCGCAGCGCGTCAGCGGATCGCGGCAGAAGCGCGCGACCCATACGGAGACCGGGTGGGAGGTTTATCCGCAGGGGCTCACCGACGTGCTGAAATGGGTGACGACGCGCTACGGGCGGCCGCCGATCTACATCACGGAAAACGGCGCAGCGTTCTACGACCCGCCTACCCCGGAACGCGGCCGGATCGAGGATCCGCTGAGAGTCGAGTACCTGCGGACGCACCTTCGCGCTGCACAGGCAGCGGTACGGCAAGGTGTGGACCTGCGCGGTTATTTCGTGTGGTCGCTGCTCGACAATTTCGAATGGGCGCACGGCTATGCCAAGCGCTTCGGCATCGTGCACGTGGACTACGCGACCCAAGTGCGCACGCCCAAGGACAGCGCGCGTTTCTATGCGGACGTGATCGCGACCCGCGGCGCGGCGATCGGCACGTTCTAGCGTGTGCACAGCGCGTGCGTGCGGACGCTGTTGCCAAGCTCGCGCACGATGGTTGAAGGCAAGCAACCGTCCTTGGTGCGGTACCCGCCCGCACGTCCCTGTGCGGTCGTTCGAAGCGGCACGCTGCGCGTACCGCTTCTCACCCTTTTACGCTGCCCAGGAGCAGCCCGCGCAGGTAATAGCGCTGCAGCGCGAGGAACAACACCAATACCGGCACCACGGTCACGACCGCGCCGGCCATCATGAGTCCGCTGTCCTGTACGTGTTGGCGCGACAGCGAAGCAAGGCCGACGGGCAACGTGTAATGCTGCTGGCCGGTCAACGCGATCAGGGGCCACATGAAGTCGTTCCAGGCGGTGAGGAAGGTGAGCACGGCCAGTGTGACGAGGATCGGCTTCAGCAGCGGCAGCACCACTTCGATGAAAATGCGCAGTTCGCCCGCGCCTTCCATCCGCGCGGCCTCCAGCAACTCCACCGGCATCGTGCGCGCGTATTGCCGCACCAGGAAGATGCCGAACACGCTCGCCATCGCGGGCAGGATCACCGCGGCATAGGTGTTGACCAGCCCGGCGTATTTCAGCAGCAGGAACAGCGGCAGCATCGCGACCTGCGCCGGAATCACCAGCGCGCCTATCAATGCGTCGAACAGTTTCTCGCGCCCGGCGAAATGCAGTTTCGCGAACGCATAACCCGCGAGGGTGTTGCACGCCAGCGACGCCAGCGTGACGGCCGTCGCGATGATCAGGCTGTTGGCGAACCAGCGTCCCATGCCTGCATGCGCAAACAGTTCGCGGTAGTTGTCCAGCGTCGGTATCTGCGGCAGCATCGGGGGCGGCAAGGCGTTGGCTTCGCCCGGTTGCATGAACGAGACCGACAGCATCCAGAACAGCGGAAACAGCACCAGCGCCGCGCATGCCGCCAGCGCGGCATTGACCAGCCAACGCGACACGCGCGGCTTCATGCTGCGTCCTCGCGGCTCACGCCGGCGCGCCACAACGCCATGGTGGCGACGAACATCACCAGGAACAGCAGGAACGCGACGGCCGAAGCGGTACCCATGTTCCACCACTTGAATCCGTCCTGGTACATCAGGTACAGCACGCTCACCGTGCTTTGCAGCGGACCGCCTTCGGTGATCACGTAAGGTTCCGCGAACAACTGGAAGTAACCCGACACCGTCAGGATTCCGACCATCAGCAGGATCGGTGCCAGCGCCGGCAGGGTGATGTGGCGGAACTGCCGCCATCCCGACGCACCATCGATGCGCGCGGCTTCATACAACTCCGCAGGAATCGCCTGCAGGCCCGCCAGAAGGATGATCATGTTGTAGCCGAAGTTCTTCCACACCGCGAACAGGATGATCATCGGCATCGCCCAGTGCGGATCACCGAGCCAGTCGATCG
Organism: Gammaproteobacteria bacterium; assembly: GCA_021324095.1. Classification (GTDB taxonomy): domain Bacteria; phylum Pseudomonadota; class Gammaproteobacteria; order Xanthomonadales; family Rhodanobacteraceae; genus 66-474. The sequence continues at coordinate 8,868 of JAJPJT010000082.1, read as the reverse complement.
GCGGAATGCCGAGGTGCGTCAGCACGAAATCGACGACGCCATACTGGGTGTTGAACAGGTAACGCCAGATCACCGCCACAGCGACCACGGTCGTCACCACCGGCGCGAACAACGCCGTGCGAAAAACGGGCTTGAATCGAGCCGCGGACGAATTCAGCAGCAATGCGGTTCCCAGCGATGCCAGCATCGACAGGGGCACGCCGGCGACGACGAAGTAGAGCGTGTGCCCGAGCGCGGCCCAGAACAGCCGGCGATGCAGCAGATCCCAGTAATTGGCGAGGCCGACGAAACGCAGGTTGTGGATGTCGGCCAGCGCGTAGATGTCGTAGTCGGTGAGGCTGAGGCCCAGGCCGGCGAGCACCGGCAACAGGAAGAACGCGCCCAGCACCAGCAGTGCCGGTGCGAGGAACAGCCAGGCGGTGGAGGCGCGGTTCATTTGTCGCCATTCTGCCCGGCCGACCCAAGGGTGACCTGTTCAAATCTCCATTTGGTCATGTCGCTGCGCGATTCTGGGAATGGCGAGCAAAATCAGGGCGCCCCAAGTCCCCCCTCACCCGCCAAGCGCGCCGCGCTTGTCTCCCTCTCCCCCTTGGAGAGAGGCGGCCGTAGGCCGAGCGCGTAGCGCTGGGTGAGGGGGCGCGAGACATTCGGGCATATACGGAATCATTGCCGGCTGCCGCTTTGGAGTTGCCTGTCCAGCACCCACCGGCGCTTGGCGAGGATCGTGTCCGCCTGGGCGTCCATCTGCGCGGCCGCCTCATCGATGGTCAACTGCCCGGCGATGGCGCGGGCGGCGACGTCCTGCATCATGTTGACGATCTGCTCCCATTCCGGCACCTGCGGTGCGGGGCGCATGTGCTCGAGCTGCGCGCTGAAGGCGCGCAGTTTCGGGTCGTGCTCCAGCACCGGGCTTCCCCATGCCGATCGCCGCGCCGGCAGGTCGCCCAGCAATTCGTAGAAGCGAACCTGCACGTCGGGCCGCGACAGGTATTCGATCAGTTTCCGTGCGGCATCCTTGTGCTTCGATCCGCGCAGGATCACGAGACTCGAACCATAGGCGACCGAGTCTCCCGGGCCGCCGGGACCAGGTAGCTGCGCCGTGGACCATTCCGACTGGCGCGACGCGGGCAGCCGTTTGCGGAACTCGCCGATGTTCCACGGCCCGGAAAGATAAAACACGAATTCGCCGCGCCCGAATGCCTGCCACGGATTGCTGACCTGCACGTCGCTCACGGGCGGTACGTCGTCGCGCTTGAAAAGCCCTACGTAGAAAGCGAGTGCACGCTTGAAACCGGCGCTTTCGAAGTTGCCGTAGCGACCGCCGTCACGCAGCAGCGGTGCATGTTCCTGCAACGCGAGCGCCAGCAGCTGGTCGTATTCATTGGTCGGCAGCAGCGCGCCCCAGCGCGTGCCGTGGCTGCATTTGCGGATCGCGTCCATCTGCCGCTGCCATTCGGCCCAGTCGCGCGGCGGTGCATCGAAGCCCGCGTCGCGCAACAGGTCGGCGCGGTAGAACAGCAGGCGCGTGTCGACGTACCAGGGAATGCCATACAGGGTGCCGTCGATCACGTTGGTCGCCCATGCGCTGGCGAAATAATCCTGCTCGCGGATCACTTGCGAATGCGCAACGTAGGATTGCAGCGGTTCCAGCGCGTGCAGCGCAGTGAACTCCGCGATCCAGGTATTGCCGATCTGGGTGACGTCGGGCAACGAGCCGCCCGCGAAGGCCGTCAGCAGTTTCTCGTGCGCCGCGGTCAGCGGGATCTGCTGGACGCTAACGTGAATGTCGGGATGCGCCTTCTCGAAGGCCGGCAGCAGGTGCGTGACCGCATCGCCCTCCTGTCCGACGGTCCAGAACTGCAGCGTGATGACGCGCGGATTCGATGCACCGCAACCCGCCATCAGCAGCACTACGGCCAGCACGATTCCCGCGCGCCAGCCGTGCGCCGCATGATTCATTGCAATTCGGCGAGCTCTCGCTCCCGCGCCTGTTGCGGGGGAGAGGTTTGGGTGAGACCGGGCTGCGGGTCGGGCGCGGGGCTCCGCGCAGGCGGCGATTTCAACGCCCTTGCCCCGGCCCTCACGACCAGCGATGACAACGCCGGCGTCGAGGAGGACTTTGTCTCGCTGCCCGCCGCCTCCTGGTTGTGGTCGGCCAGCCAGCCGCCGGTGAATCCGGCGCGTTCGAGGCCACGCCGGATATGCGGATTGCGGCTCATCACCTGCCACACGAAGCCACTGCGGTAATTCTCGATCATCAGCAGGATCGGCCCCTGGTCGATGCCGAGGTATTGGTTGTCGAACCACCCCTCGTTCGGTACCACCTCACCGCTGCGCACCGGCACGTTCAGCCGAAAGGTCGGATTGAACGCGTCGTAGAAACCATATTTGGAATACAGCCATTTTCCGTAGCGATCGTACATCGTCCGGATCGTCGGCAGGACCAGCGCCGGCGCGAACACGATGGACGAGATCGCTGCCGTGGGCGCGATGGTGCCATCGTCGATGATGTTGCCGACGTCGGCACCGCGCGCGAGATAACCGTGGAACTGCGTGATCGTGCCATCGGCATGGTCCCAGGTCGTGTCGCCCGGGCCGTCGCAGGCGGTCAGACCCCAGAGGTCGGCGCCGTAACCGACGAAACGGCCGGAGCCGGAAACCGCGTATTGATGCTGCCCGATGACGGAAATGCGGCTGTTTTCGAAATAGGTGAGGGCGTGCGCGCGCATCCACGCATCCTGGATGCCGCGGAAGTCGATCCAGGATTCGCTGTACTGGTGGCCGAACAGCGGCGCGAAGCCGACGTGCGGTTTGCCGCTCATGAAAGGTCCCCAGGTTTCCTTGTACGTGGACGTCCAAGCCTTCCATGCGTCGGGCTTGATAGCGTGGCTGGGTGAACCCAGCGCGAGGATGTAGAGCATCATCGCTTCGTTGTAACCCTTCCAGTCCAGCGGGATGAACTTGCCGCCGGGCGTCCAGCCCATGCTGATCAGCGGCGGCCGGACTTGCGCCCAGTTCCAGTCCACGTCGTCGTAGAGCTTTTCGGCGAGCTTGCGGATCTCGCGCTCCTGCGGATTGTCCTGGTCGAAATAGGTTTCGTCGAACAGCACGCCTGCCATCAGCCAGGTGGTGTCGACGGTGGAAACCTCGACCCAGCGGGCGTAACGCAGGCCCGTCTGCATGTCGAGGAAATGGTAGTAGAAGCCGTGGTAGCCGGAATCGCCGTCCTCGCTCGGGCCCTGCGGCGCGGCGGCGAAGAACTTCAGCGTGGTCAGCACGCGTTGGCGCGCCTGCTCGCGCGTGATCCAGCCGCGCTCGACGCCGATCGGATAGGCCGTCAATGCGAAGCCCACCGCCGCGATGCTGGCGAAGGGTTCATCGCCGAGCGGCCAGTGGTCGGGCACCAGACCGTTTTTTGGATTGGTCGTTTGCCAGAAGAACTCGAACGTGCGGTGTTCGATGTCGTTGAGCGATGGCGCGGGTGCGCTTTCGGGAAGTGCGGCCTGCTCGCCGATGGTCAGTGCCGCCGCGGCTGAACTGAGCGGTTCTTCGGCTCCGGAATGGCTGGTCGAGGTCGCCGGCGCCGGCATGCGCGTCGAAACCGCGGTCGCGGGTGTCCCGGCGGAAACCGCCGGCGCGGGCACGGCGACGGCCCTCGTCGTGTCGGGCGCGGCTTCGGGAATCGCCGTGCTGGCGCCAACGGCTATCGCCGCCGCGGGCAGACCGAGAGATCCTGTCGCCGCCGCCTGGCCGGCGCTCGCCGCGATGGCAGGCGCATGGGCCGGCGCTGCAGGAGCCCGCGCAGTGCGTTGCGCCGGCGTCTGTACCGCGGTCAGAAGCACCAGCAGGCCGAACAGCGCGACGGTCCCGAACTTGCGTTCGGCGAGAACCAGGGTGTGCGTTGCTTTCCATGCCCGCGCCGTGAAGTCACGTACGCGGCTTGTCATGCATTGGCCTTGCAATGCTGGTCGAGGAAGGCCTGATGCGCCGGCATCGCCTCCACGCAGGCGGCGATCACGCGCTGGACGTCCTCCATCAATTTCTTCAGATCGGCATCCGAAAACTGGTCGACCACCGGATGCCAGGTGCGCGGCAGGATCCGCTGACCAATCATCACTTCCACCCAACTGGGCAGCGCGAACAGTTCCTCGGCATCGCGGTAGAAGCGCCCGCTGTCGCGGAACAACCGGATGTTGTCGGCAAGCGGCTCGGGAATATCCATCGTGCGGCAGTAATCCCAGAACGGGGTGTCGTCGCGTTCGGTGGCGCAAAAGTGCAGGATGATGAAGTCGCGGATACGTTCGATCTCGAACGCAGCCTGGGCGTTGTAGCGATCGCGGAGCACTTCGCTGCAGTCGCGCCGCGGCCACAGCTTGGTCAACCGGGTGATGGCGGACTGGACCATGTAGATCGTGGTGGATTCGAGCGGTTCCACGAAGCCGGCGGCCAGGCCCATCGCGACGACGTTCTTGTCCCAGGGCTTGCGGCGCTGCCCGGCGGTGAAGCGCAGCACGCGAGGTTCACCGATGACGCGGCCGTCAAGATGCTTCAACAGCGTGGCCGTGGCCTCGTCGTCGCTGATGTGCCTGTTGGAGTACACGTAGCCGTTGCCGATGCGGTTTTGCAGCGGAATGCGCCACTGCCAGCCGGCCTGGTGTGCCGTGCAGCGCACGTACGGCGTGGGCGGTCCGGCCGTCTCACAGGAAACCGCCACCGCGCTGTTGCACGGCAGCCAGTGCGACCAGTCCTCGTAGCCGACACGCAGGGTCTGCTCGATCAGCAGCCCCCTGAAACCGGAACAATCCAGGAACAGATCGCCCTCGAGATTTTCTCCGCTTTCCAGCACCACCGCCTCGACGAAGCCGTCTTCGCCACGCCGCCGCACGTCGACGACTTTGCCCTCGGTTCGGCGCACGCCCAGTCTTTCCGCGTAACCCCGGAGAAACCGTGCATACAAACCCGCGTCGAAATGATAGGCGTAGGCGATGTCAGCCAGCGGCGAATTTTGGGGCGCATTGGTGACGGACGGCGTGAATTTGCCCCGTGGACCCGCCATGGTGTGCAACGAATACGCGCCCAGTTCCTCGGCGAAGCCGAGCCGTCGCGCTTTCAGCCAGAACTGGTGGAACGGCAGCAGGCTGATGTCGTGGCCCAGCGTACCGAAACCGTGCATGTAACAGTCGCCGATACGCCCCCAGTTGACGAACTGCGTACCCAGCTTGAACGTGCCCTGCGTCTGTTTGACGAAGTTGACGTCGTCGACGCCGAGCAGGTCGTTGAACAGCTTCAGGTGCGGCACGGTCGACTCGCCGACGCCGATCGTGCCGATCTGTTCGGATTCGACCAGGCGGATCGCGCATTGCTGGCCCAGAATGCGGGCGAGCCCGGCGGCAGCCATCCAGCCCGCGGTCCCGCCGCCGACGATGACAACGCGTTGGATGGCCAAATCAGTCATGGCGGGTGAAGCTGGCAGTCGCGCTGGCGCGCGCCTCGACGGCCCCTGTTGACGAGGTAATCACAAGACGCAAGGTGCGCGCCGTCGCGCACCTCGCGCCACGCTCTGAATCCCGCGCCTAGAACTTCAGTCCCATCGATACTTTCAGCGTGCGCGGATAGCCCGAGATGTCGCCGGTCGGATTGTAGACGACCGGAATCTTGTTCATCTGGCCGTTCGAGCCCCAAGTCTCGAGGTAATCGACGTAATTGTTCCAGTTGAACGCGTTGATCAGATCGATGCGCACGTAGGCGCCGAGGTTCCCGCGGATCGTGAAGTTCTTGGTTGCCTGCAGGTCCAGGTCGCGGTAGCCGAAGATCTTGCCGCCGACGATGAAACGGCCGTTGCCCGGCGGGAAGATGCCGACGGATTCGCAGCCCGCTCCATTTGATGGGTTGCCATCGACGTTGGTCGCAGGAGCACCGAAACAGGCCAGATTGACGTCGGGATTGGGCGTCGCCAGCGTCAGCTTGGCGCCCATCACGAAACCCCAGGGCCCGTCGAACGTTGCGGTGGCGACCAGGCGATGTCTTGGCACGCCCGGTGCGGCAACGAAGGGATAGTGCCCGATCGTCTCGTAGTCGAAGGCGTACTGGTCGGTGGGATCGAGATTGTCGTTGTTCTTCGTGGCGTGGCTATAGGTGTAGGCGATCGACGCACCCCAGTGGGATTCGTGCGTATAGGGCTTGTCGATCGAGACCAGCAACTGGTCCAGGTGCGTTTCCAGGCCGTTGTTGCCGAGGATCAGGGCGCCGAAGCCGGGTACGCCGTTGCCCCAGGGCTGACCGCCCTTCTCCCAGAACGCGCCGTTCGGGTAGCGGTTGCCGAGCTGGAACACGAGGCCGTCGTAGCTGCGGATGTCGACCAGCGTCACGCTGGTGTTCCATTCGCCGACCTTGTTGCGCATCCCGAGGCTGAACTGGTCGGAGTAGGGCGCCTTCAGGTTGTTGGTGACCATGTCGACTTCCTTGCCGACATTGGACCCCGTAACCAGCGATTGCAGGGTGGGAATGCTGTAGTAAGCCGGGTTCCACGCGAAGCAGTTGTTGACGCCGACGGTACACGGCGAATCGGGCGTGTCGAACAGCAGCGTCGGCTGCGACAGCGCCTGCTTCGTCTGCTCGACCTGCAGCGTCTCGTAGAGGTCGCGGTCGTAGGCACGTCCCGCGCCGCCGAAGATGACGTGCTGCTGGTCGCCGTTGATGTCGTACGAGAATCCGAGGCGCGGCTGCCATTCGTTCTTGGGCTGGCTGCGGTTGTTGCCGGTGCTGATGTAGTCATTGATGTTGATGCCGCCCAGCGCCAGGGTTTGCGCGTAAGTCTGGCCGGCGGGGGCATTGGGATCCTGCGAATTGAACGCGGCCACGACGTTGGCGGGTGTCACCCAGTTGAGGTACGACGGCGTCTCCTCGTAATCCCAGCGCAAGCCGAGATTCAGGGTGAGGTGCTCGTTGACCGTCCAGTTGTCCTGGACGTAGGCGCCGTACTGCTTGTCCGTGCTGGTGGCGACCGGGCTGATGCCGGGAGAGGGCGAGCCGAATTGCACCTGGTACGGGATGCTTTCGGTGCCGGAGGTGGTCACGAGGTAATTGAACAGCGCATTGCTGTCGCCGGAATCCTGCGCGACCAGCTTCACGGACTTGTACGAGACGCCCACCTTGACCTCATGGTCGCCGTGCCACTGCAGGTCGTTGAAGGTCAGGTCGTCCGAGATGCCCGGGCCCTTCTGCCCCTTGTTCTGCTGGGCCAGCGGCGAAGCGCCGGTAATGAGAATCGTGCTGTTCTTGTTGAAATCGGGCACGTACTTCGAGCCGTCGCCGAGGATGATCGGCGTCGGGGCGTAGAACGCGTTTTCGTAGGTGAACAGCAGCTTGTTGAACCACGTGTCCGCGCTGTGTTCCCAACTGAAGTCGTAGCGCTTGTCGTCGTTGATGGTGTTGATGCCCGCGCCGGCGGCGTTCACGCCGCCCAGGCCGCTGATCGCGGTCTCGGCGCGGTAGTGACCGGTGAGCACCAGCCGGTCCTCGTCGGTGATTTCGTAGTCGAGCTTGCCGAACCAGTCGTTTTCCTTGAAGGGAAGGCTGGCGGGTCCGGCCAGCGCCTGCACGCTCGAGGGCAGGTACTGGACGTAGTTGCTGACGCCGGGCACCACCACGGTCGGCGTGTCGAATTCCTTGCCCTCGTAGGCAATGTAGAAGTGCGCCTTGTCCTTGATGATCGGGCCGCCGAGGTCGAAGCCGTAGTCCTTCTCGTGCGAAGGCGTCTTCTTGGCGGCGTGCCGCTCGGCAGGCGTTTCCGCGCGCATCACCGTGTCGGTCCAGGAACCGAACACGTCGCCGTGGAATTCATTGGTGCCGGATTTTGTGACCGCGGTGATCGCGGCGCTGGAAAGCTGGCCGTACTCCGCGGTGTAGTTCGACGTGATGACCTTGTACTGGTCGACCGCGAGCTGCGGGAACGGATTGCCCTGGCTCGCGAACTGGCCCGTGATGCCGCCGGCCAGCACGTAGTTCTTCTGGCCCACGCCGTCGATGTACACGTTGATGTTGCTGGAGGCCTGTGCGCCCGACCTCAGGCTGGTGTTGCCGTTGGCGTCGCGAGTGAAGATCATGCCGGGAACGATGTCGGCGAACTCGAGGAAGTTCCGCGAAGCTTCCGGCAGTTCGTTGATTTCGCGCAGCGATACCGTGTTGCCGACCTGCGAGGTCCTGACGTCGAGCAGGGGCGCGGCCGTCACCTGCACGGTGGCCAGCGTGGGAGCCGTCGTAGGCGTCGGTGCGGCCGTGGTGGGCGCGGCGAGGTTCAATGTCGCGGTCGAGGCCACCGACAGCGTGACCGTCCGCGCGGTGCCCGGGCCCGCATCGACCTCCCACGTGCCGGGCGGCAAGCTGACCAGGATGTACCGGCCCTGTGCGCTGGCCTTGGTGACGCGCACCTGCCCGGTGGCGAGGTTGCGCGCGGTGATTTGCGCGTTCGGTGCGGCCTGCCCCTGCAGGGTCGCATTCGCGGTCTGCGCGAACGAAAAGGTGGGTACCGCAAGCGTGGCCGTGACGGCGCCGGTGATCAGCGCCGCAAGCAGTCTTTTCTGCAACCTTGTTTGGCGTTTCATATCCCCTCCTGCGCACATTGGGGTTGATCAGGTTTGTGTGTGAAGCCCGTCTTGCTCTCCAGCCGTTCTGGGTACGCGCGACCCGCACGAGGCGCGAACCACCACCTCGAAGCTCATGGTCGTCACGTCCGGTTCCGGCGGCTCCAGCGTCTGCATCTGCATCACCAGCCGCTCCAGCGCGGCATGTCCCAACTGCGCGACACGTACCCGCACCGTGGTGAGCGGTGGGTGCGTGTAGCGCGCCATCGGAATGTCATCGAAACCT
>JAJPJT010000055.1 GCA_021324095.1 Gammaproteobacteria bacterium | reverse complement strand
GTCGCGCGCGAGGTCGGCACCGAGGGCAAGCTGGGCGGTCAGGCCGAGGTGGTCGGCGTCAGCGGCGTGTGGGAGGAGCTGACCGACAACGTCAACTCGATGGCGACCAACCTCACGACCCAGGTGCGCAACATCGCCGAGGTCACAACCGCGGTGGCGCGCGGCGACCTGTCGCGCAAGATCGCGGTCGATGTCAAGGGCGAGATCCTGGAGCTGAAGAACACCATCAACACGATGGTGGACCAGCTCAACAGCTTCGCGGCCGAAGTCATGCGCATGGCGCGCGAAGTCGGCACCGAGGGCAAGCTGGGCGGCCAGGCCATCGTGCCGGGCGTGGCAGGTACCTGGAAGGACCTGACCGACAACGTCAATTCGATGGCGTTGAACCTGACCACACAGGTGCGCAACATCGCCGAGGTGGCGACCGCGGTGGCGCGCGGCGACCTGTCCCGCAAGATCGCGGTCGATGCCAAGGGCGAGATTCTCGAGCTCAAGAACACCATCAACACCATGGTGGACCAGCTCAACGGGTTTTCCGCCGAGGTGACGCGCGTGGCGCGCGAAGTCGGCACCGAGGGCAAGCTGGGCGGCCAGGCGATCGTGCCGGGCGTCGCGGGCACCTGGAAGGACCTCACCGATAACGTCAATTCGATGGCCTCGAACCTCACGACCCAGGTGCGCGGCATCGCGCGGGTGGTGACAGCCGTGGCCACGGGCGATCTCAGCAAGAAGCTGACGGTCGAAGCCAAGGGCGAGATCGCTTCACTGGCCGACACCATCAATGGCATGACCGATACGCTGGCGATCTTCGCCGACCAGGTGACGACGGTGGCGCGCGAGGTCGGTGTCGAGGGCCGCTTGGGTGGACAGGCCAAGGTGCCGGGCACCGCCGGCATCTGGAAGGACCTGACCGCCAACGTGAATCGCCTCGCGGCGAACCTCACGACGCAGGTGCGCGCGATCGCCGAGGTCGCGACCGCGGTCACCCAGGGCGACCTGACGCGTTCGATCCAGGTCGACGTCCGCGGCGAAGTCGCCGACCTCAAGAACAACATCAACGCGATGATCGGCAACCTGCGCGTCACCACTGAGCGCAATCGCGAACAGGACTGGCTGAAGACCAACCTCGCGAAGTTCAGCGACATGATGCAGGGCCAGCGCGACCTGATCACGCTGGGCCACATGCTGCTGACGGAACTGGCGCCGCTGGTCAACGCGCAGCAGGGCCTGATGTACGTGGTCGACGTCGAATCGAGCGTGCCGTGCCTGCGCCGGCTGGCCGGTTACGCCGACGCCAACCTGCCGAGTCCGGAACACCAAATCGCCTTCGGCGAGGGCCTGATCGGACAGTGCGCGGCGCAGCGCCAGTTGATCATGCTGAAGGATCTGCCGAACGAGGCAGTGCAGATCCGCTCGGGGTTGATCAACGCGCGGCCGCGCAGCGTCATCGTGCTGCCGGTGCTGTTCGAAAACGAAGTCAAGGCGGTGATCGAACTGGCCTCGCTGTCAGACTTCACCGAGAGCCACCGCGCCTTCCTCGAACAGCTCACCGGCAGCGTCGGGATCGTGCTCAACACGATCTCGGCGACCATGCGCACCGAACGCTTGCTGACCCAGTCGCAGCAACTGGCCGGCGACCTGCAGGCGCAGCAGACGGAACTGCAGAAGACCAACGAGGAACTGGCGCTGAAGGCCAAGCTGCTGGCCGAACAGAACGTCGAGGTCGAGCGCAAGAACCAGGAAATCGAGCACGCACGCCGCGCCGTCGAGGAAAAGGCGGCGGAGCTCGCGACGACCTCCCGCTACAAGTCCGAGTTCCTGGCCAACATGTCGCACGAACTGCGCACGCCGCTCAACAGCATCCTGATCCTGGGCCAGCAACTCGCCGACAACCCGGACGCGAACCTGAGCGAGCGCCAGGTCGAATTCGCGCGGACCATCCACGCGGCCGGCACCGATCTTTTGAACCTCATCAGCGACATCCTCGACCTGTCCAAGATCGAGTCGGGTACGGTCACGGTGGAAAGCGAGGAAATCGCATTTGCCGACCTGCGCGGCATGATCGAACGCAGCTTCATGCACGAAGCCGAACGCCGCAAGCTCGGGTTTTCGGTGGAATTCGACGATGCGCTCGGGCGCGCGATCAACACCGATCCCAAGCGCCTCCTGCAGGTCATCAACAACCTGCTTTCGAACGCCTTCAAATTCACCGAGAAGGGCAGCGTGCGGCTGCACGCGCGGGTGGCCGAAAAAGGCTGGACGCGCGGACACCCCATCCTCGACAAGGCGCCGGTGGTGGTGGCGATCGCGGTCGAGGACACCGGCATCGGCATCTCTCCTGACAAGCAGAAGATCATTTTCGAAGCCTTCCAGCAGGCCGATGCCGGGACCGCACGCAAGTACGGCGGCACGGGTCTCGGGCTCGCCATCAGCCGCGAGCTGTCGGCCCTGCTCGGCGGCGAGATCCAGTTGCGCAGCCGCCCCGGCGTCGGCAGCACCTTCACGCTGTACCTCCCGCTCAACTACATGGGGCCGCCGGTCGGCTACGCGGACGAGGCCAAGCCGGCGGCAGCGCTGGCCGTGCATCCGCTGCATCCGCCCGAGCAGGTCGAAGACGACCGCGCGATCGTCGCGCCCGGCGAACCGACCTTGCTGATCATCGAGGACGATCCCCGCTATGCGGGCGTGCTGCGCGACCTTGCACGCGCCAGCGGCCTGCGTGCGCTGGTCGCGATGTCCGGCGCCGACGGGCTGCACCTCGCCCAGCACTGCCAGCCGACCGCGATCAGTCTCGACATCTTCCTGCCCGACATGCTCGGCTGGACGGTGCTGGCGCGGCTGAAGCAGACGCAGGAGACCCGCCATATCCCGGTGCAGATCATCACGGTCGAAGCCGAACGCCACCACGGCATGGAGCGCGGCGCGTTCTCGTATCTCACGAAGCCGGCGACCACCGAGGCCATCGAAGCGTCGCTGGGCCACATCACGCAGTTCGCGCTGCGGCCGGTGAAACAGCTGCTGGTGGTCGAGGACGACGGCGCGGCGCGCGACAGCATCGTCGCCCTGATCGATCATGAAGACGTGGAAATCACGTCCGCCGGGACCGGCAAGGACGCGCTCGAGCAGATCCACTCCGGCGCATTCGATTGCGTGGTCCTCGACTTGCGGCTCCCGGACATGAGCGGCTTCGAGCTGCTCGACCGGATCAAGGCCGACGCCGGTGCGAGGGACGTGCCGATCGTCGTCTTCACCGGCAGGGACCTGTCGCCCGAAGAAGAGCAGCGCCTGCTCAAGGTCGCGCGCAGCATCATCGTGAAAGGTGTACATTCGCCCGAGCGCCTGCTCGACGAGACCGCGCTGTTCCTGCACCGGGTCGTGTCGAAACTGCCGCCGGCGAAGCGGACGATGCTGGAGACCCTGTACCAGTCCGACAGCTCGCTCAGCGAAAAGAAGGTGCTGGTGGTCGACGACGACGTGCGCAACATCTTCGCCATCAGCAGTATCCTCGAGCGCCGCGGCATGCAGGTGCTGACCGCGGAGAATGGCCGGGATGCCGTTGCGCTGGTGGAGGCACAAGGGGATATCGCCATGGTCCTGATGGACATCATGATGCCGGACATGGATGGCTACGAAACCATCCGCGCGATCCGCGCCAGGCCGGATCTGCGTTCGCTGCCCATCATCGCGTTGACCGCCAAGGCGATGAAGGGCGACCGCGAGAAGTGCATCGAGGCCGGTGCATCCGACTACATCGCCAAGCCGGTGGACACCGACCAGTTGCTGTCCCTGCTGCGGCAATGGTTGCATCGCTGATGAACGACGCGTTTGCCCGCGGCGAGCCTGCCAACGTCCTGCTGGTCGACGACAATCCCGCGCGCCTGCTGAGCTACCGCACGATCCTGGAGCCGCTCGGGGAACATCTGGTCGAAGCAACGACCGGCGCAGATGCGCTGCGCAGCGTGATGGATACCGACTTCGCGGTGATCGTGCTGGACGTGAACATGCCTGGCATGGACGGATTCGAGACCGCCAGCCTGATCCACCAGCACCCGCGTTTCGAGAAGATCCCGATCATCTTCGTGTCGGCGATCAACGTCAGCGACATGGACCGGTTGCGCGGCTACAAGCTGGGCGCAGTCGATTACGTGATGGTGCCGATCATCCCCGAAATCCTGCGGGGCAAGGTCGCGGTGCTTGCAGAGCTTTTCCGCAAGCGGATCGAACTGCAACGGCTCAACGCGGAGCTGGCCGACACCAATGCGCGCCTCGCGCGCAGCAACGAGGCGCTGCGCATCGAGCGCGAGCGCGAAGTGCACAAGCTCAACGAGGCGCTCACCGACAGCAACGTGAAGCTGGCGGCGAGCAACCGCGAGCTGAAGAAAGAGGTCGACGAGCGCCGCCGCATCGAGGAGCGGCTGCGCGAGGCGGACCGCCGCAAGGACGAGTTCCTGGCGACGCTCGCTCACGAGTTGCGCAACCCGCTGGCGCCGATCCAGAGCGCGCTGAACGTCTACCGGCTGGGGCATAACGTTGGCGGCGCGGTCCAGCAAGGCACGCTCTACCAGATCTTCGAGCGCCAGACCCGCTTGCTCGTGCACATGGTCGACGACCTGCTGGACGTCTCCCGCATCACCCGTGGACGGCTGCAATTGCGGCTCGAACGCACCCTGCTCGGCGACATCCTGACGGCCGCGATCGAGACCGCGCAGCCGCTGATCGACGAAGGCCAGCACCGGCTGGAGCTCGACCTTCCGCCGCAGCCGATCCACCTCGAGGCCGACCCGCACCGCCTCACCCAGGTATTCGGCAACCTGCTCAACAACGCCTGCAAGTTTTCCGATCGGGGCGGTGCGATCACCGTGCGCGCCCGGACCGGCGACGGATCGGTGGCCGTCGAGGTCCGCGATACCGGCATCGGCCTGACCGAGCAGCAGGTGCACTTCATCTTCGATCTGTTCGCGCAGGCGGACACTTCGCTGGAACGGCCGCACAGCGGCCTCGGCATTGGGCTGACGCTGTCGCAACGCCTGGTCGAGCTGCACGGCGGCCGGATCGTGGCCAGCAGTGCGGGCCTCGGCGCCGGCAGCACCTTCACGGTGACGCTGCCGATCGCGGCTGCCGATGCCGCTTCGACCAGGGAATCCGCGCCCGCGGCGGCGCAGGTGACGATGGGCAGCCTGCGGATCATGGTGGTGGACGACAATCGCGATTCGGCCGACATGCTGGCGATGTCGTTGCAGATCATGGGCCACCAGGTGCGTTCCGTGTATTCGCCGCTGGCGGTGATGGACGCCTGCGCCGATTTCGAACCCGATCTGATGATCATCGACATCGGCATGCCCGAGCTCAACGGCCTTGCGCTGGCCGAGCGGTTGCGCGCGCACGCGTGGCGTGGCCGCCAGCCAAGGCTGGTCGCCTTGACCGGCTGGGGGCAAGCCGAGGACCACAAACGTTCCCTGGCGGCGGGCTTCGCCGATCACCTGGTCAAGCCGGCCAACCTCGCCACCATCGAGCGGGTATGCCGCGAGACCTGGGCGGCCTGCGAGGGGCGGCGCCCGGAAGTTGCAGCGCGGCAGCAAGGGTGAGCACCGCAGATCCCGTGCGGTGATCGGCGGCCAGCCGCAGCGACTCTTCCATCGCAGGCATGCATCTGACGCGTGACGTGACGTGCAGCCAACCGCAATAGCTTCAGTGCGCGTCGAGACAGCGGGGCCCAGTGATCGCAGCCTTCAGGTGCGATCACTCTCCGGGCCCGCCGGCCGGGGGCCTTCCCGCAATGGCCTCTTCCAGCGCCGACAGGCCAACGGGTTTGACGAGGTGACCATCGAAGCCGGCCGCTCGAGCCCGCTGCTGATCTTCAATTTGCCCATAGCCGGTCAGCGCGACGAGCCGCAGGGTCTTCGCTTGCGGCATCTTGCGGATCTCCCGGGCGAGGTCGTATCCGTTCATCTCGGGTAGCCCGATGTCGAGCAACGCCACGTCCGGCTTGAATGACTCCATGCTCGCGAGCGCCTCCTTGCCGCTGTACACCACGTGCGTCTCATGACCTTCGAACGTGAGCAGGAGTGCGAGCGAGTCTGCCGCGTCCTTGTTGTCATCGACGATCAACACACGCCGTGGCTCCACTTCGAGCCGCTCCCCGACCGCGGGGATGGGGGCCGGGCGCGCGATCCTGGGTAGTCGCATCTCGAATGTCGAGCCTTGTCCAGGGCCGTCGCTGCGCGCGGTGACTTCGCCTTTGTGCATCTCGGCGAGACGTTTGACCACCGCCAGCCCGACGCCCAAGCCGCCCTGGGCTCGATCGAGCGTGCGATCGCTCTGCACGAACAGGTCGAAGACGTGGGGAAGCAGCTCCGGCGCGATGCCGGTGCCCGTGTCGGAAATTTCGATGAAGGCGCTGTCTTTGTCCCCACGGGTGCGGATCCAGATCTCCCCGCCCGGCTCCGTGTACTTGGTGGCATTCGCCAGAATGTTGCCTACGCATTGGACCAGCCGCGCAAAGTCGCCCTCCACGTACAGTGGTTCGTAGAAGGCTGTAATGGAGACCCTGTGCCGCTTTTCGCGAATGTGTGGCTCGACGGTTTCCACGGCCTGAGCGATGATGGTGGCGAGATCGATGGTCCTGTACTTGAGCTGGATCCTGCCGGTGGTGATACGGGAGACATCCAGCAGGTCGTCGACCAGCCGCGACAATTGCTGACCTTGGCGCTTGATCATGCCGAGGGCGACTTGCGCATCGGTGTCGTTCGCAAGCATATGAGACAGGAGCTCCGTCGCATTTCGGATCGGAGCGAGCGGATTCCTGAGTTCGTGCGCGAGCATTGCGAGAAATTCATCCTTTTGCCGATTGATCTGGCTGAGCGCCTCCTCCGCCTGCTTGCGCTGATCGATCTCCCGTTTCAAGGCCTGATGGGCCCGCGCGCTCTCGACCGCGACGGCCGCCTGAGCGGCCACCGCGGCCACAAGTTGCTCGGCCCGCTCCGTGAACACGCCAGGTTCCGGATGGCCGAAGAAAAGACCCCCGAGGACTTCCCCGGAAGCTGCCTTCACGGGCACGGCGAGATAACTTCGGACGGGCAAATGTCCGTCGGGCATGCCGTGGTAGGGCGGGTTGTGGCCGTAACGCGGATCGGCCGTGATGTCCGCGCTGCGTACGCTGGCCTCACCGCGAAACGTCGGCCCAAACACCGCCGTGTTGCGGGGCTGGGGAAAGCGGGAGAACGCCTCGAGCGGCGCCCCCGAGATCGTGTACAGCCGGTAGGATTCCCCGCCTTCGTCCTGAACGTTGTAGAAGAATGCACCGAACGCGGCGCCGGTGATCTCCCTCGCGATATCGGTGATGACCTGCACGACGCGCTCGAGGTCCAGCTGAGCGCCCACGACGGCCTGGGCGGCATCTCCGAGTAGCTCTCGCACCTGGATTTCTTCCCGCAGGCGCTTCTCCGAACGCCTGCGGGCCGTGATGTCCCGCGCAATTTTCGAGGCGCCGACAATTGCGCCGCTCGGATCCCTGACCGGAGAAATGGTCAGGGAAACGTCGATGCGGGTTCCGTCCTTGGCGAGCCGCTCGGTTTCGAAGTGGTCCACACGTTGCCCGCGGCGCAGCTGATCCAGGATCGCATCCTCCTCAGCTTGCAGCTCGGGCGGGATGATGAGCCTGATCGACTTGCCGATGATCTCTTCAGGCTCGTAGCCGAAAAGGCGCGCCGCGGCAGGATTCCAGGAACTCACGATGCCGTCGAGCGTCTTGCTCGCGATGGCGTCATCCGATCCTTCCACGATGGCCGCAAGCCTGGCGCGCTCGCGCTCGGCGCGCCTGCGTTCGGTCACATCACGAAAGACGATGACGATTCCGACCAGCGCGCCCTCGTGCCGGATGGGCGCTCCGCTGTCGTCGATGGGAATGCGCCTGCCGTCCCGGCTGATGAGCACGGTGTGATTTGCCAGGCCGACGATTCCCCCGGACTTGATCACCTTGGCCACCGGGTGGTCGACCGGGGCGCCGGTATATTCGTTGACGATACGGAAGACCTCAGCGAACGGCGCGTTTCTCGCCTCCGTCGAGGACCAGCCAGTGAGTTGTTCGGCGGTGGGGTTGAGGAACGTCACGTGACCCGCGGCATCCGTAACGATGACGCCGTCTCCGATGCTCGCGAGCGTAACGTCAAGGACGTTACCCGTGCCTCGGAGGGAACCTTCGGCCCGCCTGTCTTGCGTGGCATCTGCGTTCGAGTCGGCCGACGTCGGCTCGGCAACGCCCGGATCCAGTCGATTCAGCAGGAGGAGGATCGGCCGCGGGGCAGGGCTCTCCGACAGGCTGTGCGGCATGCCTCGGGCGCTGTAAACCGCCATGCCACCGTCGTAACTGAAGGTAAGTCTTGCAGGCGGCGCTTCGCCATGTGCGCAAGCCCGCAAATATTCGAGCAGGCCGCGGTCGGTCTCCGCAACTAGCGAGACCAGGTCCCGACCCCGCAATGCTTCCGGAGTCGTTCCGATGCTGGACGCGAACGCGACATTGCACGCCAGAATCACCCCGCCCGTCGAAACGAGCAATGATGGCTGCGTCAGGAGATCGGCCGGGACAGCAAAGGTGTCCATGGGCGTGCGCATCCGAGCGCTGCAAAATTCCTACCTCTGGTCATCATTCCTTGATTCGTTCACCTTGGTTGCGGCCTTGGAACCTGATGGCTGCCGTTGGATGCCAGCCTCGAGCGGCCTTGCGGGAAGGGCGGAGGCTTTCCGCTGCACTCGGCACGGACGGATTGCACGGTGCGCTTGTCGTTGCCGGAGCAAGCCATCGCCGCATTTGTAAGCGTCGGGAAAGACTAGCATAAGCATCCTGAAGGAGCCGCGGCCGGCACGGGTCATCGCACATCGACCGCGGCCGCAGATGATTCGTCGGCGGCACAGGTTATTGTCGTTACCATCGGCCGCGAACCCGAAGGATGCGAGGTGGCATGGCGATCGATCTGGGCGTGGTGCTCACGCTGCTGCTGGTGGTCGGATTCCTGGCGCAGTGGTTGGCTTGGCGGCTGCGGCTTCCGGCGATCCTGTTCCTGTTGCTGATCGGCATCGTGCTGGGCCCGGCGACGGGACTGTTCGATCCGGACCGGCAACTCGGTGCATTCCTGTTCCCGTGCGTGTCGCTCGCGGTGGCGCTGATCCTGTTCGAGGGCAGCCTGACGCTCAGGTTCTCCGAGCTGCGCGGAATCGGCCACGAGGTGCGCGGCATGGTCAGTTACGGCGCGGTGCTCGCGCTCGTGATGCTGGCTGCGGCGGCGCACTGGATCGCCGGAGTAGGTTGGCCGATCGCATTCCTGTTCGGCGCGCTCACCTGCGTCACCGGCCCGACCGTGATCACGCCGATGCTGCGCACCCTGCGCCCCAATGCGCGGATCGCCAGCGCGCTGCGCTGGGAGGGCATCGTGCTGGACCCGCTCGGCGCCTTGTTCGCGGTGCTGGTGTTCGAGGCCATCCTGTCTCACCAGGAAGGCCATTCGCTGGCGGTATTCGCCGCGACCATCGGCATCGGCGCGGGGATCGGGTTGGCAGTGGCGGCGGCGCTGGGGTTCCTGCTGTATCGGCAGATGATCCCGGAGTACCTGCAGGCGTACGGCACGCTGATCGCGGTGCTGGGTGCGTTCACGCTGTCCAACAAGCTCGCGCACGAATCGGGGCTGGTCGCGGTGACGATCACGGGGATCACGCTCGGCAACCTGCGGCACATCCACATCGACGACATCATGGATTTCAAGGAGCATCTGTCCACGCTGCTGGTGTCGTTGTTGTTCGTGGTACTGGCCGCGCGCCTGCACTGGCCGTTGCCGCCGGGCATGCTGATGGCGGGCGTCCTGGTGTTCGTGGTCGCACAGTTCGCGATCCGGCCGCTGTCCGTGTTTGCCGCCACCCTGGGTGGCGGCATGAACTGGCGCGAGCGCGCGTTGATCGGGTTCGTGTCGCCGCGCGGGATCGTCGCGGCGTCGGTGTCGTCGCTGTTCGCGTTGCGGTTGGGCGAGTTGGGTATGCGCGGCGCGGACGCGCTGGTGCCCTTGGTATTCATCCTGATCATTGCGACGGTGGTGCTGCAGAGCGCGACGGCGCGTCCGCTGGCGCGCTGGCTGAAGGTGGCCGATCCGGATCCGGATGGCCTGTTGATATTCGGTTCGGACGAAGTTGCGCGCAGCATCGGCAAGGCGCTGGCCGAACAGGATTTCAAGGTCTTGCTTGCCGACGACGATTGGGACGGGATCAGCAAGGCGCGGATGGAGGGACTGGCGACGTTCTTCGGCAATCCGACTTCGCAACACGCCGCGCTGCATCTCGACCTGACGGGTATCGGCCGGCTGCTGGCGATGTCAAAACGGCGCGAGCTGAATTCGCTGGCCTGCATGCACTACCGGCAGGAGTTCGGCCGCGAACGCGTCTATCGCCTGCGCGTGCTGGCGCCGGAAAACGCCAGCAACCGCGTGGCACTCGCTGGCCGTCTGCGCGCCAAGGCGCTGTTTGGCAATAACATGACCCACACGCGGTTCGCGGAACTGCTGCAAGCCGGCTGGCGGATCAAGTCCAACGTATTGACCGACACGTTCGGATGGCCGGAATTCCTCGCGCAACACGGCGCGGACGCGGTGCTGGTGTTCGGCATCGAGCCGAACGGCCGGCTGCGCGTCGTCAGCAATCGGCGCAAAACCGGACCCCGTACGGGGTGGACCGTGATCGCGTTGGTGCCGCCGGTACAGGAAGGCCGGATGGAAGCCGCCGCTGCCTGAGCGGCATGATTCCAATTCCAGTTTGATAGTCCGGGTTTAAATGTTCGCCATTCCGGGGCGGTCTACGGCTTCTGGCAGGCCGAACCCGACTGCGTTTGCAGGATTTCAAACGCGAACGTCGCAGGCGGCGCGCAGCGCGAGCGCCACGGACGGCGCGAGTCAATCCAGTTCTTGCCTTTATGCACGAGAAGCTGGATTCCGGGTTCCATCGCCGATGAAGCCGGCGATGGCCCCGGAATGACGATGTTTTATATGTAACGTTCGAAGTAGAAATGGAATGAGAGGGTGCCGCGGCTATGCTTGCGCGATGCTTTATCTCGCATCGCAATCGCCAAGACGCCGCGAGCTGCTGGCGCAACTCGACGTGGCATTCGGGATCCTCGACGTCGATGTGCCGGAAGTGCGTCGGCCGGGCGAGTTGCCACGCGCGTACGTCGAGCGGGTTGCGCGCGCGAAGGCGCAGGCCGGCTTGTCGGCCTCGCGCGAACGCGATTCCGATGCCGTGGTGTTGGGTGCCGACACCGAAGTCTTGCTGGACGATCGGGTGTTCGGCAAGCCGCGCGACGCCGAAGACGCGATGGCGATGCTGCGCGCGCTGTCAGGCCGCACGCATGCGGTGGTTTCGGTCGTCGCTTGTGCGACGGCTGTCGCGAATGATGTCGCCGTCTGCGAATCCGCGGTGGGCTTCGCCAAGCTGGACGATGACGCCATCGCCCGCTACGTCGCGACCGGCGAGTCGTTCGGGAAGGCCGGCGCCTATGCGATCCAGGGGCGCGCCGCCGCCTTCATCGCGCACCTTTCCGGCAGCTATTCCGGCGTGATGGGGCTGCCGCTGTTCGAAACCGCGCAACTGCTGCGCGGTGCCGGCATCGCGGTGTGATGGCGGCTGAACGGGCGCGATTCGCGCATCGACAGGTATACACACGCCGGGATATAAGGTGAGGCGGGCTTTCGTGCGCTGGTTTGCAGCGCGCGCCGGCGACGAGGCGCGCAGGAGCGCGCCCGAACGCCGGAGGCGGCCCGGAAGGGCGAGCGCCAAGGATGGCCGAGTCGCCCGAAGGGCGAACGCCAGGGATGGCGCGAATAGCGCACGCACGGGGACGTGCGGGCGGACACCGCTTCATGGACGGCTGCTTGCTGAAGACCACTTCGAGCGTTCGACATGACCGAGGAAATCCTGATCAACGTCACGCCCCGCGAGGCCAGGGTCGGCGTGGTCGAGAACGGCATGTTGCAGGAGGTGCACGTCGAGCGCACGGGGCATCGTGGCTACGTCGGCAACATCTATTGTGGTCGTGTGCGCCGCGTGATGCCGGGGATGCAGGCCGCATTCGTCGACATCGGCCTCGAGCGCAGCGCGTTCCTGCACGCGGCCGACATGGCGCACCCGACGCTCAACACCGATCCGATCGAAGGCACGGCGTCCGTGCCTGTCCCAGCGCCGGTGAGTGCTCCGCCCATCACAGAGCTGGTGCATGAAGGCCAGCGCATCATCGTGCAGGTGATCAAGGACCCCATCGGCAGCAAGGGCGCGCGGCTGTCGACCAACCTCTCCATTCCCTCGCGCTATCTGGTGCTGCTGCCCGACAGCGCGACGCTGGGCGTGTCGGTCCGCATCGACGACGAAGCCGAACGCGAGCGGTTGCGCGCGATCCTCGCCGGGCTCGCCGGCAACGGTTTCGGTTTGATCGCGCGCACCAATGCCGAAGGCCTCGACTCGGCGGCGCTGGCCGAAGATGTCGCCTACGTCACGCGCGTATGGCAGACGGTTGCCGAGGCGATCGCGCGTGCGCAGCCCGGCGAGCGCGTCTATGAGGAACCACCGCTGCCGCTCCGCGTGCTGCGCGACGTGATGCACGACGACATCGAAAAGGTGCGCGTCGACTCGCACGAAACCTACGAGCGCACGCTGGCCTTTGCGCGCCAGTTCATGCCCAACCTCACGGGGCGCGTCGAGCATTACCCCGGCGAGCGCCCGATTTTCGACCTGTACGGCGTCGAGGATGAAATCCAGAAGGCGCTGCGCAAGGAGGTACCGCTGAAATCCGGCGGCTACCTCGTGATCGACCAGACCGAGGCAATGACGACGATCGACGTCAACACCGGCGCCTACCTGGGCTCCCGCAATCTGGAGGAAACCGCGTTCCGCACCAACCTCGAGGCCGCCCAGGCGGCGGCGCGGCAACTGCGGCTGCGCAACCTGGGCGGGATCATCATCATCGATTTCATCGACATGCACGATGACGAGCACAAGCGTCAGGTGCTGCGCACGCTCGAGAAGGCGCTGGCGCGCGACCACGCCAAGACGACCGTGTACGAAATGAGTGCATTGGGGCTCGTCGAGATGACCCGCAAGCGCACGACCGAAAGCCTGGCGCGGCAGTTGTGCGAGCCGTGTCCCGCGTGCGCGGGCCGCGGCATCCTCAAGACCGCGGAGACCGTCGGCTACGAAATCTTCCGCGAGATCACGCGCGCGGTGCGTCAGTTCAATGCCGAAAAGCTGCTGGTGCTGGCCGCGCCGAAGGTCGTGGCGCGGATGCTGGAAGAAGAATCGGCGGCGGTCGCCGAGCTGGAGACCTTCATCGGGAAGTCGATCCGCTTCCAACCCGAGGAGCAATACGGGCAGGAGCAGTTCGATGTCGTTCTCCTCTGACCGGTTTCGCCCGCACAGCGGGCGAGCTGCTTTCGTTTCGGCGAAAGTGGCCAAAGCCATGGTAAGAGCAGTTTCGCGCGCAGAGCGCGCGAGTGACTTTCTGTTACGGCAGAAAGTCACCAAAGACCATTGCGCCCCGCATGCCGGTTTCGGCAACGTCGTGTTGCCTCAACTTCCCTGCGCTTCTCGCGCCAAGCGGGCCGGCGCGAACTCGGCCATCCATGGCCTCGAACATCCGCGCCTTGCTCCCG
>JAJPJT010000077.1 GCA_021324095.1 Gammaproteobacteria bacterium | reverse complement strand
TCGCGATCGTAGTCGGAGGTGGTTTCCTCGATCTGCGCCTTGATCTGCTTGATGCGGCCTTCGATGCCCTTGGTGTCGCCGGCGCCGTCGATGATGGTGGTGTTTTCCTTGGTGACGACGACCTTCTTGGCGCGGCCGAGATCCTTCACGGTGGCCTTCTCGAGCTGCAGGCCGACCTCTTCGGAGATCACGGTGCCGGCGGTCAGGATCGCCATGTCCTCCAGCATCGCCTTGCGACGATCGCCGAATCCCGGCGCCTTCACCGCACACACCTTGACGATGCCGCGGATGGTGTTGACCACCAGGGTCGCCAGCGCTTCGCCTTCGACTTCCTCGGCGACGATCAGCAGCGGCTTGCCCGACTTGGCGACGCCTTCCAGCACCGGGAGAAGATCACGCACGTTGGAGATCTTCTTGTCGTGCAGCAGGATGTACGGGTCTTCCAGCTCGCACTGCATCGACTGCTGGTTGTTGATGAAGTACGGCGAGAGGTAACCGCGGTCGAACTGCATGCCTTCGACGACGTCGAGCTCGTTCTCGAGGCCCGAGCCGTCCTCGACGGTGATCACGCCTTCCTTGCCGACCTTGTCCATCGCTTCCGAGATCAGCTTGCCGATGTTCTCGTCACCGTTGGCGGAGATGGTGCCGACCTGCGCGATCGACTTCGAATCGGACGAGGGCTTGGAGATCTTCTTCAGCTCGTCGACGGCGGCGGCCACGGCCTTGTCGATGCCGCGCTTCAGATCCATCGGGTTCATGCCGGCGGCGACCGCCTTCATGCCTTCGCGGATCATCGCCTGCGCGAGCACCGTCGCGGTGGTGGTGCCGTCGCCGGCGGCGTCGGAAGTCTTGGAGGCGACTTCCTTCACCATCTGCGCGCCCATGTTCTCGAACTTGTCGGAAAGCTCGACTTCCTTCGCCACGGACACGCCGTCCTTGGTGATGGTGGGTGCGCCGAAGCTCTTCTCGAGCACGACGTTGCGGCCCTTCGGGCCGAGGGTCGCCTTGACCGCGTTGGCCAGGGCGTTGACGCCGCGCACCATGCGTACGCGCGCGTCTTCGGAGAAACGGATTTCTTTGGCTGCCATAGGTAATTCCTCGAATGGTTTTGCGAGGCCCGGACTTCGATCCGCGGTGTCATGCCTCCACAACCTCCGCCCGCCCTGCGGACGGGCCGCCCCCTTGACTCAAGGGGGCTGAAAAGCTGCGGAGACGCGACGTTCCTCTCGCTTCAAAAGGTGGTTTCGCGTAGTCGGGACGACTCGATCAACCTTCAATAATTGCCATCAAATCTTCTTCACGCATGACGAGCAGTTCCTCGCCATCGACCTTGACCTCGGTGCCGGAATACTTGCCAAACAGCACCTTGTCGCCGGTCTTGACCGCCATCGGACGGACCTTGCCGTCTTCCTGGATCTTGCCGGTACCCACGGCGACCACTTCGCCCTTGATCGGCTTTTCGGTCGCGGTGTCGGGGATGACGATGCCGCCGGCGGACTTGGTTTCCGCCTCGAGGCGCTTGATGATGACGCGGTCGTGCAACGGACGAAGCTTCATAACGACTCCAGCTGCGTTGGGTTGAGGAAAAGGGTTGGCGTTGTTAGCACTCAACAACGGCGAGTGCCAATTGTAGGTGCGGAAAATCGGGATTCAAGAGGCGGGGCTGGGGGCTGGGGCTGGAGAAGCGGTACGCTTTGCTTCAGCCCCCAGTCCCCAATCCCCAGCCCCGCTCCATGCCTCTGCTCTGCCTCTCCACCTGCCCCGACGCGGAAACCGCCGCGACGATTGCGCTCACGCTGATCGACGAGCGGCTGGCGGCGTGCGTAAGCCGGATTCCGGGCATCGCCTCGACCTATCGCTGGGAAGGCAAAGTCCACCAGGACAACGAAGTCTTGCTGCTGATCAAGACCACCCGCGAGCGCTTCGACGCGCTGCGGGCGCGGCTCGTGGAACTGCACCCGTACGACGTGCCCGAGTTGATCGCGCTCGAGATTACCGACGGCCTGCCCGCCTATCTCGACTGGCTGGCCCACGAATCCGCGCCGCCGTGAGTGGCAGGTCAGGTGCGCGCCTGCGACAATTTCCTCAGGTTGACCGTTCCGGGAACCGCTGAAGGCCGGCCCGGTCTCTGCTTGCGGCCATTGCAATGTCAGGTTTCCGACAACCACTCTCTCGCCTGATCCTGCTGGCGGCGCTGCTGCTCGCGGCGACGGGCGTGTATGCGCAGAGCACGAGCCCGGGCGCCGGCCTGTTGCCCGTGACGCAGGCGTTCGCGCTGAAGCCGACCATCGCCAAACCCGGCACCATCGCGCTGCACTTCGACATCGCGCCGCACTATTACCTGTACCGCGGACGCATCCACGCGAAGATCCTCACGCCCGGCATCAAGGCCGGCGCGATTGACCTGCCGCCCGGCACACCCGAGCACGATCCGTATCTCGGCGACGTCGTGATCTACCACAACGTAGTCGATGGTTCGCTGCCGTACACGGCGGACGGCGCGATGCCGGCCACCTTGAGGGTTTCGGTGAGCTATCAGGGCTGCCACGAGATCGAGCCGAAGATCTGCTATCCACCAAACACGCAGACCTTCACGCTGCCCACCTCCGGCGGCGGTCCGCTCGCGGCGACGGGCACAGGCAGCGCGGGTGCCGGCAATGCACCGCCACGCAATCCGATCACGACCTCGCTGGGTGGACCGACCACACTGCCGACGGCCGGAAATGCCGGAAATACGCTCGCGCCATCCATGGCGGGTCCGCTTTCCACCGGCCTCGCGTTCGCGCTGTTGCTGGCATTCGCGGGCGGCTTGATCCTGAACCTGATGCCCTGCGTATTGCCGGTGCTCGCGATCAAGGCGGTCGGCGTGCTGGAAAGCGGCGAATCACGGCCGCGCGCACGCGCGCACGCGCTGGCCTATGCGGCGGGTGTGATCGCGACCTTTCTCGCGATCGGCTTCGCAATCCTCGGCCTGCGCAGTGCCGGCCATGCGGTCGGCTGGGGCACGCAGTTGCAGCAACCCGTGATCGTGGGCGTGCTGGCCTGTGTGCTGTTCGCGGTGGGATTGTCGATGTCGGGCGTGGTGCAGTTCGGTTCGGGCCTCGGCAATCTGGGCTCAGGACTGACTCGTCGCGGCGGCGCGGCCGGGCATTTCTTCACCGGCGTGCTGGCGGTGATCGTCGCGAGTCCCTGCACGGCGCCCTTCATGGGCGCGGCACTGGCCTACGCGTTCGTTGCTCCGCCCTCGCACGAATTGCTGGTGATGCTGGCGCTGGGTGTCGGACTGGCGCTGCCGTTGACCCTGATCGGACTGGTACCTGCGCTGGCGCGGCTGCTGCCGAAGCCGGGCCGCTGGATGGAAACGCTGAAGCAGATCCTCGCATTCCCGATGTATCTCGCGGCCGTATGGCTGGTGTGGGTGCTGGCGCACCAGCGCGGCGCAGACGCGGTGGCGCTGGTGCTGGTCGCGATGGTATTTCTCGCGGCGGCCGCATGGTGGTATGGCCGCGGGCATCCGGGCCGGAAGTTCGGCCACGTGTTCACGATCGGGTTGGGTTTGGTTGCGCTCGTGTCGCTCTACAGCATCGTGCAGGTCGTGCCGCCGACGCGCACGCTGGCCACGGATTCCGGCTTCGTGGCATTCAGCCCCGCGAAGCTGCAGTCGCTGCGCAACGCGGGCACACCGGTGTTCGTGGACATCGGCGCCGACTGGTGCGTCACCTGCAAGGCCAACGAATACGCGGTGCTGGATACGCGCAGTTTCCGTGAGCTGCTCGCGAGCACCGGAGCCGTCTACATGAAGGGTGACTGGACCGACGTCGATCCGGAAATCGGTGCGTATCTCAAATCCTTCCACTCGCCCGGCGTGCCCCTGTACGTGGTGTACCCGCGCGGCGGCGGCGCAGGCCACGCCCTGCCGACCGTGCTGACCGCCTCGTTGGTGCGCAACGCACTCGTTCATGCCGCCATGGAGCCGGCGGCGCGATGATGGATCGCCGCACGATCCTGATCCTCGTGCTGGCCTGTCTTGCTGCGATCGGCGGCTGGTGGCTACAGAATGGCGGGATTGGCACCAGCGATCAGCCGCGGCAACCGCCGGCGCCGGCCGGGGTCAAGACACTCGCCGTGGGCGATTCGGTGGGTGCCTACGCACTACCGGACCTCGATGGCCAAACCACCGCGCTTGCCAAATGGCGCGGCAAGACGGTGCTGCTGAATTTCTGGGCGACGTGGTGCGCGCCGTGTCGACAGGAGATGCCGATGCTGGCGAAGGCGCAGCGCGAGCACGCCGCCCAGGGGCTGCAAGTGGTCGGTATTGCGATGGACCAGCCGCAGTCGGCCGCCACATTCCTCGAGCACGTGCCCGTGGGTTACCCGATCCTGATCGGGATCGATGCCGACCCGGTGCCGACCACGACCTTCGGCGACACCGCCGGTCTCCTGCCCTACAGCGTGTTGATCAGCCGCGACGGCCGCATCCTCCAGACGAAGCTCGGGGCGCTGGATCCCGCCACCATCCAGCGCTGGCTGGAGGAAGCCAGCTCGCCGAAATCCTGAAACACGCAAACATCGTCGCTTAAGTTCAGCGATTCCGCGCGAATCGCTGGACAAAACATGAATGACGGTTCAGACTTCTCGGCTTCCGTCCCGGTGGCAGGCACCGTTGCACGTGGCACAGATCCTGGTTCTCCACGGCCCGAACCTCAACCTGCTCGGCGAACGCGAGCCGGAGATTTACGGCCACACGAGCCTCGCCGATCTTGCCGTGGCGCTGGCCACGCAGGCGGAACGAGCCGGCCACGCGCTGATCAACTTCCAGTCCAATGCCGAGCATGAGTTGATCGCGCGGGTGCAGGCAGCGAAACTCGACGGTACCGCCTTCATCCTGATCAATCCGGCTGCCTTCACCCACACCTCGGTGGCACTGCGCGATGCATTGGCTGCGGTCGCGATCCCGTTCATCGAAGTCCACCTGTCGAACCCGCACGCGCGCGAGGCCTTCCGCCGCCAGTCGTATTTCTCCGACCTGGCGGTGGGCGTCATCGCCGGATTCGGCGCCGACAGTTACCGCTACGCGCTGGATGCCGCGATCAGGCGGCTGGCCGGCACCTGACCTGCTTTAAGCACACAGCGAGACCATCATGGATCTCAGAAAAGTCAAGAAGCTGATCGAACTCCTCGAAGAATCGAACCTCTCCGAACTCGAGATCAAGGAAGGGCGAGCCGGGGCTGTCGCGTGATGCGTTAACGCGCATCACGCGCCGGCGAGCGCCCGGCCACGGATGGACGGGCAGGCGCCAAGCACCAGGGACGGTTTACCGCAACCGAATCGGACAGCGAGACCATCATGGATCTGCGCAAAGTCAAAAAGCTCATCGAACTCCTCGAAGAATCGAACCTCTCCGAACTCGAGATCAAGGAGGGTGAAGAGGTCGTCCGCCTGTCGCGCTTTCCTTCCGGGGTCGCGGCGGCGGCTCCCCAGTTCGTCGCCGCGCCGCAACCCGTCGTTGCGCCGGCCACGGCGACGCCTGCACCAGCTCCAGCGCCTGCGGCGCCGGTCGCGCCTGCGGCGTCCGCGGAACCCGGGCTGCCGCCCGGGACGGTGGTGCGCTCGCCCATGGTCGGCACGTTCTACGCCGCGTCATCGCCGGGCGCCGAACCGTTCGTCAAGGTCGGCCAACACGTCAAGGTCGGCGATCCGCTGGGCGTGATCGAAGCCATGAAGATGTTCAACCAGATTGAGGCCGAAGTGGCCGGCACCGTCGTCGCGATCGTGGCCGAGAACGGTCAGGCGGTCGAATTCGACGAACCGCTGTTTGTGATTGGATAGGGGCGAGGGATGAGCGCCGAGGAGCGAGTCGCCACGCCTGCGCCAGCATCAGCTCCCAAGCGCCACCCCTCGCCGCTCATCGCGATCTTCCGAACTCTCCAAGGCGCGTCGTTCGGAGCGCCCTCACTACTCATTCCTCGTCCCTATGCTTGATAAAGTGTTGATCGCGAACCGCGGCGAAATCGCGCTGCGCGTGCTGCGCGCCTGCCAGACCATGGGCATCAAGACGGTCGCGGTGCATTCGACCGCCGACCGGAACCTGAAACATGTGGGGATGGCCGATGAGGCGGTGTGCATCGGCCCGGCACCGTCCGCGCAGAGTTACCTCAACATCCCGGCGATCATCGCGGCGGCGGAAGTCACCGATGCGTCGGCGATCCATCCGGGCTATGGGTTCCTGTCCGAGAACGCAGACTTCGCCGAGCAGGTGGAGCAATCCGGTTTCGTGTTCGTGGGCCCCCGCGCCGAAACCATCCGCCTGATGGGCGACAAGGTGGAGGCGATCAAGGCCATGAAGGCCGCAGGCGTGCCATGCGTGCCCGGTTCCGATGGTCCGCTCGACGACGATGTCGAACGCAGCCTGCGCATCGCGCACGATATCGGTTACCCCGTGCTGATCAAGGCCGCGGGCGGCGGCGGCGGACGCGGCATGCGCGACGTGCACACCGAGGCGCACCTCGGCAACGCGATCGCGACCACGCGCGCCGAAGCCCGCGCGGCATTCGGCAATGACATGGTGTACATGGAGAAATTCCTGGAGAACCCGCGCCACGTGGAAATCCAGGTGCTCGCCGATGGCCAGGGTCACGCGATCCATCTGTGCGAGCGCGACTGCTCGATGCAGCGCCGCCACCAGAAGGTGGTCGAGGAAGCGCCGGCACCCGGCATCACCCCGGAAATGCGCGCCGAGATCGGCAAGATCTGCACGGACGCGTGCATCCGCATCGGCTATCGCGGTGCCGGCACATTCGAGTTCCTGTTCCAGGACGGGCGCTTCTATTTCATCGAAATGAATACCCGCATCCAGGTCGAACACCCGGTGACCGAACTGATCACCGGCGTGGATCTGGTGCGCGAGCAGTTGTTGATTGCGGACGGTCGGCCGCTGTCGATCAGGCAGGAAGACATCGTGCCGCGCGGCCACGCCATCGAATGCCGCATCAACGCCGAAGACCCCGACACGTTCATGCCGAGTCCCGGCACGGTGAAACGCTTCGAGGCACCGGGCGGGCCCGGCGTGCGCATCGACACGCACCTGTACGACGGCTACCGGATTCCGCCGAACTACGATTCCATGATCGGCAAGCTGATCGTGCACGGCTTCGACCGCAAGACCGCGATCGCGCGCATGCGCACCGCGTTGAGCGAAACCGTGATCGAGGGCGTCAAGACCAATCTGCCGCTGCAACAGCGGATCATGGGCGATTCCGGGTTCAAACACGGCGGACGCAACATCCATTACCTCGAAAAACGCATCCGCGAACAGAAGGAAAAGGGGATCGGGTTGGGGAGTTGATTCAGAGCAGGGGCGGGGGACGGGGGGCGAGTCCAGTTCAGGCACGCACATCGATCTTCCGACGGAGCGCCCTCACTACTCGCCCCTCATCCCTCAATCCCATGCCCTGGCTCGAACTGCAATTGACCATCAATGCCGCGCAACAACCGCGCGCGGAAGCCGCGCTGGAGGAACTCGGCGCGTTGTCGGTGACGCTGATGGATGCCGATGCCGACACGCCCGACGAAGCGCCGATCTTCGAGCCTGGCGTAGGCGAAACGCCGCTGTGGAAATCACTGACGCTGCTCGCGCTGTTCGAAGCCCACACGGATCGCCGGGGTCTCTTCCATTCGTTGCACGATGCGTTGCCGGAACTTGCGCCCGATCGGATCCTATTCCGCGAAGTGGCCGACCAGGATTGGGAGCGCGCGTGGATGGACCGCTTCCAGCCGATGCGCTTCGGGCGGCGGTTGTGGATCTATCCGTGGAACGTCGAGCCTCCGGGCGAGAATGCTCCTCACCTGCTGCCCCCTCACCTTTTGCCCTCTCCCGCCGGGGGAGAGGGAAACTCAAGGAGTCTCGCTGCGCGCGACGCGATATTGAATGAAGCGGGCATCGCGCGGCGCGCGACGGATTTGCCGGTTGTGGTCCGCCTCGATCCCGGCCTCGCGTTCGGCACTGGTACGCACCCCACGACGGCGTTGTGCCTGGAATGGCTGGATGGACTCGATCTCGCCGGCAGGACAGTCATCGACTACGGTTGCGGCTCGGGCGTGCTGTCAATTGCTGTCCTGAAACTCGGGGCCGCCCATGCGATCGGTGTGGACAACGATCCGCAGGCACTCGTCGCCACGCGTGACAATGCGGAACGCAACGGGGTCGCAGACAATTTGCACGTTTTTGCGCCGGACGAACTACCGGCGGATGTGCAGGGCGACGTACTCGTCGCCAACATCCTCGCGGGACCGCTGCACGAACTCGCGCCGCGATTCGCGGCCTTGTGCCGGTCCGGTGCGCCGCTTGCGTTCTCAGGCCTTCTCGCCGGACAGGAACCCGAGCTGCTGGAACGCTACCGTGCATGCGGGTTCAGTAACTTGCGCACCACACACCGCGAGGACTGGGTCCGCATCGACGGGTCGCGAAACGGCAAAACGTAGCGACGGCCGCCCGCCAAAACGGCGTCGCTCGCCGCGCGAGCTGTAAAGCCGGACCTTCGGCGCTGCAACGGCCGATAGGAGCTGCAGATCCTCGTGCTTCTCTTTACCCTTTGCAGGCGGCGCAGCCGCCGACTTTACTCTTTACGCTTTGCTTCCCCGCCTCGCCTCTCGCCGCCCGCCTCCCGTCTACCGCTCTCCATGTACACCCAGTGCCCCAACTGCCTGACGATCTACGAGATCGATGAGGATGCCCTGCAGGCATCGCTGGGGATCGTCCGGTGCGGGCGCTGCGATCAGCGCTTCGACGCGCTGCAAACATTGAGCGATACGCTGCAGCTTGGTGACGGCGCGATGATGCCGCGGCACGAATCGGAGGAACGCGCGCCGACTTTGACGGAAGCGGTATTGCCGGCCGCAATCGAGGCCGCCACGAAACGGTCCCACGGGACGCTTGTGCCCGCCGCGGCCGGACCGGATACGCCCTCCAACGAGGATACAGACCCCGCGCACACTGGCGATCCGTTGTTTGCGCCCGCCTCGGGCGAACGCGCGAACGCGCTGATCGCGGACGCGGCCGGCATTCCAGCGGACGCGATGGAAAGCGAATCCGCATGGCAGGTCATCGACGTGCCGCCCCCGACCCGCTTTGTCGAACCCGACCTCAATCCGATGGGAGCCTGGACGGCAGGCGTCCACGAAGCGACGGCCGCAAGTCCCGTACCGTCCGTGCCGACGGCCGATTCGGAACCCTTCAGCGGATCCTGGGGCGTCGATATTCCGAACGCCGGACCGACCGAGCTTCCTGATGCCGACGTGCCAACGCCACCCGATGCGACGGTGCAATCCGAGGAACCCGGTCATGCGGCGGCACCGACGATCGAACGCGGCTTCGCCAGCTCGCCTCCCGACGCCGCGGCAATCGAACCCGCGGACCAGGAGCCTTTCGCAGAAGAGGCCGCAGCGGACATGGCGAACGCCGCGGACGCAGGCGCACCGGCTACGGGCGCCGAACCCGCCGACGCCGACATGGACGTCGCCCTTACAGACAAGTCTGTCGCGCGCAGCGCGACGCCCGCTTCATTCAACATCGCGTCGCGCGCAGTGCGACTCCTGCTCCCCCTCTCCCGCTCGCGGGAGAGGGCAAGGGGTGAGGGAAAGGGCTGGAGGGCATCCTCGTCCGGCATCCCGCAATCTACGTCCGGAGACGTCGACGCGAACACGCCGGTATACGTTCCCCCGCACCGGCGGCACATTCGCCCCAGTGACTGGCTGTGGGGACTGGGTTGCCTGATCCTCGCGCTGGTGCTGGCAGCCCAGCTCGTGTGGGCCAAACGCGGAACACTCATCCGCAATCCTTCGACACAGGCGTGGGCGGTGCGCGTGTGTGCCAGGCTGGATTGCCGCTTGCCGCTGATCCGGGATGTGGCGAAACTGGAACTGCTGTCGCGCGACGTCCGCCCCGATCCACGCGTTGCAGGTGCGCTGATGATCACGGCGACGCTGCGCAACGACGCGGTGTTCCGCCAGCCGTGGCCGGTGGTCGTGGTCGAACTGACCGACCTCGATAACGATGTGGTCGCGATGCGCCGCTTCCGCCCCGCTGAATACATGCCCGATCCGGTGCGCCGCGATGCCGGCATCGCGCCGGACGCGACCGCGGCGGTCGCGTTCGAAGTGGCCGATCCGGGCAAACGTGCGGTCGCGTTCCGCTTCAGTTTCGAGTGAAGTGCGCTGCGCGATTCCGTTCCGCGCTGCTAGACTCTTCGGTTCGCGCTTGCACCCACCGCATGCGCGCCCGCTCAAGCTCCGGCACACCGTGGACACGCATTCCCTGCATACCGAGCCCGCCTCAGGCGCAGCACCGTCCGGCACCGGCGGGGTGACGCTGGGGGAGTGCATGGCGTCGAGCGTGCGCCGCTACCTCGCCGACCTCAACGGCACGCCTTGTCGCGAAGGCCTCTACGCGCGTCTGCTGCGCGAGATCGAAGCGCCGCTGTTGCGTGAAGTGCTGGCGTGGAGCGATGGCAACCAGAGCCGCGCGGCCGAGGTCCTGGGCATCCACCGCGCCACGCTGCGCAAGAAGCTGCGCGAACTCGGCATCGTCTGACCACAAGGAAAAATTCAACCACATGACAGGATCGGGCATCGTCACCGCGCGCCGCGCGTTGCTCAGCGTTTCGGACAAGACCGGACTCGCCGACGTCGGCACCGCCCTGCATGCGCTGGGCATCGAAATCGTGTCCACCGGAGGAAGCGCCAAGGCCCTGCGCGAGGCAAACGTGCCGGTACGCGAGGTCAGCGACCTGACGGGCTTTCCCGAAATCATGGAAGGTCGCGTCAAGACCCTGCATC
Organism: Gammaproteobacteria bacterium; assembly: GCA_021324095.1. Classification (GTDB taxonomy): domain Bacteria; phylum Pseudomonadota; class Gammaproteobacteria; order Xanthomonadales; family Rhodanobacteraceae; genus 66-474. Next base: position 118,603 of record JAJPJT010000077.1, on the reverse strand, counting down.
CCAAGGTCCATGGCGGACTCTTGGGCCGGCGCGGCACCGACGACGCGGTGATGCTGGACCACGCGATCGCGCCCATCGACCTGCTGATCGTGAACCTTTACCCGTTTGCGCGCACCATCGCGCATGGCGGCGCGTCCTACGAAGATGCGATCGAACAGATCGACATCGGCGGCCCGGCGATGCTGCGCGCCGGCGCCAAGAACCACGAGCGCGTCACCGTGATCTGCGATCCCGCGGATTATCGTGTGCTGATCGAAACCCTGCGCCGCGACGGCGGCACTTCGTTCGGGCAACGCCGCCGTTTCGCCGCGAAGGTGTTCGCACACACCGCGCGCTACGACGGCATGATCGCCGATTGGCTGTCGGCGCGCGCCGAGGGCGAGCCCGGCGACGCCTATCCGCCGACGCTGCATCTCGCGTTGCGGCGCGTGCAGGAAATGCGTTACGGGGAGAATCCGCACCAGGCTGCCGCGCTGTACCTGGACGGACGCGCGACCGCCGGGACTGTCGCGGGCGCGACGGTCCTCGCCGGCAAGGAAATGTCCTACAACAACATTGTCGACGCCGACACCGCCTTGGAATGCGTCAAGGCGTTCGACAAGACGCCGGCGTGCGTGATCGTCAAGCACGCCAACCCTTGCGGCGTGGCGCTCGACAAGGATCCGCTGCGCGCCTACGAGCGTGCCTTCGCCTGCGATCCCACGTCGGCATTCGGCGGGATCATCGCGTTCAACCGGCAAATCGACGGCGCGCTGGTGAACAGGATCCTGGCCAACCAGTTCGTCGAGGTGCTGGTGGCACCGACGTTCGACGAGGAAGCCTTGGCCGCACTCAGGAAGAAACCGAATGTGCGCGCGCTCGCCACCGGCGGATGGCCGGAGGTCTCGGACGGCGTGCAGCGGCAACTCCGCAGCATCGGCGGCGGCATGCTCGTGCAGGACTCCGACGCCGACACCTTGATGCTGTCGGACCTGAAAGTCGTTTCCAAGCGCGTGCCGGACGCAGAACAACTGCGCGATCTGCTGTTCGCGTGGCACGTCGCGATGTTCGTGAAATCCAACGCGATCGTGTTCGCGAAGGACGGCGCCACCGTCGGCATCGGCGCCGGCCAGATGAGCCGGGTGATCAGCGTGAAGGTCGCCGCCATGAAAGCCGCGGATGCCAAGCTCTCGATGCAGGAAAGCGTGTTGGCCTCGGACGCGTATTTTCCGTTCCGCGACAACGTGGACCTCGCCGCCGACGCCGGCGCGCGCGCCGTGATCCAGCCCGGCGGATCGATCCGTGACCAGGAAGTGATCGACGCCGCGGACGAACACGATATGGCGATGGTGTTTACCGGGACGCGGCATTTCAGGCACTGAGGAGAGCGGGGACTAGGGATTGGGGACGGGGGATTAGGGATTAGCATAGGCACCTCACCCCCACCCTCGTCCCTCGCCCCATGCGCTACGAACTGTTCTATTGGCCGACGATCCAGGGTCGCGGTGAATTCGTGCGGCTCGCCCTGGAGGATGCCGGCGCCGATTACGTCGATGTCGCGCGGCTGCCGGAAGGTTCGGGTGGCGGCGAAGCGGCGTTGCTGCGCTGGATGGATGCGCCTGCCGTCGGGCACCCGCCGTTCGCGCCGCCGTTCCTGAAAGCGGGGCGTCGCCTGATCGCGCAGACGGCGAACATCCTGCTGTTCCTCGGGCCGCGGCTCGGCCTCGCACCGCGTGACGAAACGGGTGCGCTGTGGACCCATCAACTGCAATTGACGATCACCGATTTCGTTGCGGAGATCCACGACGCGCATCATCCGATTGCGGGCAGCCTCTACTACGAGAATCAGCGCGACGAAGCCAAACGGCGCAGCGCGACGCTGCGCCGCGAACGCTTGCCGAAATTCCTCGGTTACTTCGAACGCGCGCTGGCCGACAATGCGCGCGGACGCCAGCGTTGCCTCGTGGGCACGGCGACCACCTACGTCGATCTGTCGCTGTTCCAGGTCATCGAAGGCCTGCGCTACGCGTTTCCGCGCACGCTGCGGCGGCTGGAAGCATCGCTGCCGCTATGCGTGGCGCTCCACGACCGGCTTGCGGAACGACCACGCATCGCGGCCTATCTCGCATCGACACGGCGAATCCCATTCAACAACGACGGAATCTTCCGTCGTTATCCGGAACTCGATGTGTAAGCGGCCAAGGACGGCCGACCGGTGCAGGCGCCATGGGCGGGCACGCCCCTGACTTGTTTCACTGTCCGCTCGTCGACGCCGCCGCCGGCGCGCTGCTGCCGCTGGCCGGCTTCTTCGGGCCGCCCCATTTGTAGATGTCGTAATACACGGGCGACACCGGCCCCAGATTGGGATCGTGGACGAGGCTGCCGTTGGGGCTGTTGCGGATGTAGGTCTGGGTGACGCCGTGCTTGGGCGTGACGCGCTCCATGTACACCTCGCCACCTCGGCTGTACTGCTCGATGACGTCGCCGTTGGCATCGGTGTACGAGGAAATATTGGTGCTGTCGCCGGTGCCTTCGTGCTGCCGCGCCGCGGGCGCAACCGATGGCGGAATGCCGGTGCTCGGCAGCGGCACGGACTGCGGCTTCGCGCCGGGTTCGTTGATGCCGGGTGGCGGAAGCGCGGAACCGACGGGCGGCGGCGCGGACGACGAATGTGCAAGTACTTGTTGTGCCTGCGCCACGGGCAGTCCCAGCAGCAGCGCACACGCTCCGATCCATACCAGTGCTTTCAAAACACGTCTCCCTGATCGACAGCTTGCATCACCAGCATACACGGGCCACGTGACTGAAGTGTGCATGCGACAAGGGAAAAACTTTGGTTTGGCTTGACGCACGTCCGCGCTTGCTACAGCGCCATGCTTCCACAACCCCCGAAACACCGCTCCGCGCATGTTTCCGCCCCCTTGACTCAGGGGGGCGAGGCATTCTCGCCATGAATCGATCAAATGTTCCCAATGCACCTGCGACAATAGCCGCATGCCCAAGCTCACGCTGATCGATGGTTCCAGTTACCTTTACCGGGCCTTTCACGCGCTACCCCCCTTGAGCAACGCAGCCGGCGAACCCACCGGCGCGTTGTTCGGCGTGGTGAACATGCTGCGCGCGACGCTGGCGGCAAAGCCCGATTACGCCGCATTCGTGGTCGACGCGCCGGGCCGCACTTTTCGCGACGACCTGTACGCCGAATACAAGGCCAACCGCGCGCCGATGCCGGACGACCTGCGCGCGCAGGTCGAGCCGATGATGAAGATCGTCGAGGCGCTGGGCTTTCCGATCCTGCGCATCCCGGGAGTCGAGGCCGACGACGTGATCGGCACGCTGGCGTTGCGTGCGGCCGAGGACGGCGTCGAGGTCGAGGTCTCCACCGGCGACAAGGATTTCGCGCAACTGGTGCGCCCGCGTGTGACGCTGGTCAACACCATGACCCGCTCACGCCTGGATCGCGACGCGGTGATCGAGAAATTCGGCGTGCCGCCCGAACTCATCGTCGATTACCTCGCGCTGATGGGCGATTCGATCGACAACATCCCGGGCGTGGTGAAGTGCGGCCCCAAGACGGCTGCCAAATGGTTGAACGAGCACGGCTCACTGGAAAACGTCATTGCCAACGCCGACAAAGTGGGTGGCAAGATCGGCGAGAACCTGCGCGCTGCGCTGGCGCATCTGCCGCTGTCACGTCAGCTCGCCACCATCAAGACGGACGTCGTCCTGGAGCAGGGCCCCGGCGACCTGCTGCTGCGTGAACGCAACGTCGAGGCGCTGCGCGAACTTTATTCACGCTACGAATTCAGGCAGGCGTTGAAGGAGCTGGATGAAGCGGGGCTGGGGGCTGGGGACTGGGGGCTCACCAAATCCCGCGCAAACGTGGGCGACTCGCGAGCCCGCACAGTCGAAGTCGGAACACTCCCGGCAGTTCCCCAGCCCCCAGGCCCCAGCCCCCGTCACTACGACCTCGTCACCAGCCGCGAACAACTCGACGCGTGGCTGGCGAAATTGCGCACGGCCGATCTCATCGCGTTCGATACCGAAACCACGTCGTTGGACCCGATGCGCGCCGACCTGGTGGGACTTTCGTTTTCGATCGAAGCGGGCGAAGCGTGTTACATCCCGGTCGGGCACGACTATCCGGGCGTGCCCGGACAACTCGGCCGCGATGAGGTACTGCAGGCGTTGAAACCGATTCTGGAAGATGCGGAACGTCCGAAGATCGGCCAGCACGCCAAGTACGACTGCAACGTGTTGTCGAATTACGGCATCGAAGTGCGCGGCATTGCCTTCGACACGATGCTGGAATCCTACGTGCTGAACGCGACGGGCAGTCGGCACGACATGGATACGCTGGCCAAGCGCTGGCTGGATCACGACACCATCCATTACGAAGACGTCGCCGGCAAGGGCGCCAGGCAGATTTCGTTTTCGCAGGTCGATCTCGACACCGCCTGTCGTTACGCAGCCGAGGATGCGGATGTCACGCTGCGGTTGCATCAGGCGCTTTGGCCGCAACTCGAGGCGCAGCCGCGCTTGAAGAAGTTGTTCAGCGAAATCGAAATGCCCCTGGTGCCGGTGCTCGCGCGCATGGAACAGCGCGGCGTGTTGATCGACGTCGCCGCGCTGCGTCGGCAGAGCCAGGAACTCGGCAAGCGCATGTACGAGCTGCAAACGGGAATGCAGAAAATCGCCGGGCGCGAGTTCAACGTCGATTCTCCCCGGCAACTGCAGGCACTGTTGTTCGACGAGTTGAGCCTGCCGGCGAAACTGAAGACACCGACGGGGCAGCCCTCCACCAACGAGGAAGCGCTGGAGGCGATCGCCGAACAGCACGAATTGCCGCGGATGATCCTCGATTACCGGCAACTGGCGAAATTGCGTTCGACCTACACGGACAAGCTGCCGGAAATGGTCAATCCGCGCACCGGGCGCGTGCACACCTGCTATCACCAGGCGGCGGTCGCGACGGGACGGCTTTCGTCCACCGATCCGAACCTGCAGAACATCCCGGTGCGCAACGAGGAAGGCCGGCGCATCCGCGAGGCATTCATCGCTCCCGAAGGCTGGCGGGTGCTGGCGGCAGACTATTCGCAGATCGAATTGCGCATCATGGCCTCCCTGTCGGGGGATCCCGGTTTGACTCGCGCCTTCCAGCAGGGCCAGGACGTCCACCGCGCCACCGCCGCCGAGGTGTTCGGCGTCGCGTTGAACCAGGTGGCGCCCGAGTACCGCCGCGTCGCCAAGATGATCAACTTCGGCCTGATGTACGGAATGAGCGCGCACGGGCTCGCGCAGCGGCTCGGCATTCCGCGCAGCGAAGCGGCGGAATACGTGCAACGCTATTTCGAGCGTTATCCGGGCGTAAAGGCGTTCATGGATTCGACCCGCGAACAGGCGCGCCGCGACGGGTACGTCGAAACCCTGTTCGGACGACGGCTGTATCTGGAAGCGCTGCGCTCCCGCAATGCAGCCCAGCGTGCCGGCGCCGAACGCGCCGCGATCAACGCACCCATGCAAGGCACCGCGGCCGACATCATCAAGCGCGCGATGGTGGCGATCGACGCGTGGCTATCCGAACGTGATGACGACGCCCACATGCTGATGCAGGTGCACGACGAATTGGTGTTCGAGGTGCGCGAAGACGCGATCGACGCCGTGCGAAGCGGCGTGCGCGATCGGATGCAGGGCGCGGCGGAACTCAGCGTGCCGTTGCTGGTCGATATCGGGTCAGGCATCAGCTGGGGCGAAGCACATTGAAAGCGTTCGCACTGAGCTGCGCTTGACGTTTCGATAACAAACGATGTGCCGCGAGCCTGTTGCGACGCTTCGCTGGACAGATCGAGGCTTTTTTCCGACAGTTCTGATGGAGACGGCAACAAACCGCTTGAGCATCGCCCGCGCAGGTTCATTTACTGCAAATGCACTCCGTTGTGACGCTCGAACCCTGCCGAAAGTCATGCAAGGCAACGCGTGAATGCTCTCTGAATTCGGCTAAAAAAGAATTTGAACTTGCCGGCGCTGTCCCCATCTAACGCTTCGGACGCACGCAACGGCGTCCCGGTTCACTCACCTCCCTGAGCGAACCCACGGAGTCGGATCCCTCCCCAGGTTCGGCTTCGCCCGCCCCGAGAGCTCCCCCCTGGCTCTCGGGGCATTTTATTTCTGGGATCCTCTTTTTGAGTCCCGCCCCGTGTCGGCCTGGGCGTCGCTGGGCGAGAGCTCCCACGTGTCTTCGGGGGCCTTTTATTTCTGCCGCTTCGATCAACGGTGCTGTCGCGCGCAGCGCGACGATCACTCCCCCTCTCCCTCCGGGAGAGGGGCGCGAAGCGCCGCCGTTTCCTTTGCCGTAGGCCGAGCGCGTAGCGCTGGGTGAGGGTCCGCTGTCTGCGCGAACCTTGGAGCCATTGCGCCAGGACCCGGATGCATCAAGCAGAAATCGCGAGACGCTCCGACCGGTACACGAACGCCGTGACGATGCCGATGATGGCTGCGAAGGCGAATCCGCAAACCAGCGCGAGACCGATGTCGCCCGCGGAGACCGTATCGCCGCGCAACAAGTCGCTCACGCCGATCTGCTGACCGAGCAACGGAATCGCATACATCCAGTGCGCGGGCTTGACCGGCATGAAGCTCATCAGGATCGAGGGCAGGATCGGGATGATCATCAGGTAGCCGAGATAAGTCTGCGCTTCGCGGTAGCTCTTGGCGAACGCGGCGACCAGCGTCTCCAGCACCGCGAACAACGCGACCAGCGGCAATTCGAGCAGGATGGCGTCGCCGATGAAGCCCGGCCCGAGGTCGAACACCATGCCGAGTTTCTCCGCCGGCATGAGGTGCCCGGCGATCGAGAAGGCCACCGCGGTCAGTATCAGGCTGGCCAGCGAGAACGCACCGATCGCGCCGAGCTTGCCCAGCAGGATCCGCCAGCGCGCGATCGGATTGGCGAACAGCGGCTCCAGCGATTGCCGCTCGCGCTCGCCTGCGGTCAGGTCGATCGCGAGGTACATGCCGCCGATGTACACCGCGATCACGAAGAAGTACGGCAGGAAGCCGAACGCCAATCCCGCGCGCGATTGCGGCGTGGACTGGTCGCGCTTGCTGACCACGACCGGCGAGGCGATTCCCGGCGACAGTCCGCGCGCCAGCAGTCGCAGCGCGCCCTGCTGGCGGTCGTAACGCTGCAGCATGTCTTCGAGGCGTTGCCGCGGCGTGCCGGCGCCCATCTGCGAAGCATCGAAGATCAGGTCCACCTGCGCGGGCTCGCCTTTCGACCATGCCTTGCCGAAATCGGCGGGGATGCGCAGCACCACGTCGGCGTCGCGGTCACGAACCGCCTTGTCCGGGTTCGCGATCGGTGGTTGCGGCACCAGTCCCTGCCGCTTCAACGCATCGATCAGGTTGGGTGCGTACTGCGCGCCGATCACCGGCACCTTCAGCGGTCCCTCGGACTTTTTCAGCTCGTGACCCACCAGCGTGTTCATGATCACGACGAACAGGACGGGCCCGATCAGCGGGCCGTAGATCAGCGCGCTGAACACCGTGCGCTTGTCGCGCAGGTTTTCGCGCACTTCCTTCCACCATACCGTCAGCATCGCGTTCATGCGGCGCACTCCCGCGGGCGCGTTTTTTCCGGCTGGGCTGATTTCATGCCGCGAGTCCTTCTTCACTGCCGATCAATTTCACGAACGCGTCCTCGAGATTGGCTTCGCCGGTCTGCGCGCGCAGCGCGTCCGGCGTTTCGTCGGCGACCACGCGCCCCGACGCAATCACCACGATCCTGTCGCACAGCATGGCCACTTCCTGCATGATGTGGCTCGAAAACAGCACGCAGCGCCCTTCTGCTTTCAGGTTCCGCATGAACGCGCGCAGCCCCCGCGTCGCCATCACGTCGAGACCGTTGGTAGGCTCATCCAGGATCACGTTTTTCGGGTCGTGCACCAGCGCGCGCGCGATCGCGGTCTTGACACGCTGGCCTTGCGAGAAGCCTTCGGTGCGGCGATCCAGGATGTCGCGCATCTCCAGCGCCTCGACCAGCTTTTCTCGGCGTTCGTGCATCAGTTGCGTCTCGATGCCGTGCAGGCGTGCGAAATACTCGATGTTCTCGCGTGCGGTGAGGCGCTTGTAGAGGCCGCGCGCATCCGGCAGCACGCCGAGGCGGCGGCGCACCGCGATCGGATCGGCCGCGGCGTCGATGCCGTCCACCAGCACCTGGCCTGAGTCGGCGTTCATCAGCGTGTACAGCATGCGCAAGGTGGTGGTCTTGCCGGCGCCGTTCGGGCCGAGCAGCCCGGTGATCTCGCCGTCGCGGGCACTGAACGTGACGCCGTCGACGGCCCTCACCTCGCCGAACGCCTTGTGCAGATTTTTGACTTCGATCATTTCGCGCTCCAGCGATGAATGGCGGTGGCGTGGCATGTCGGTCGACGCGCTGGGCTCACCCCCTTCCAAAGGAAGGGGCTCGACGCGCAGCGGCGGGGGGATGCCGGGTTCACGGCGCCGCACCGTTGAAATTCACGAACGCCGGAATCGGCCCGATCTTGTCGAGGCACTGCGCATCGAGCCGTTTGGGTTCAAGGTTGGCGATGAATTGCTCCACCAGATCCGGCATGCACCCCGCGTCGATGGATTCGGCATGGCCCAGTCCTTTCGCGACCAGCGAGCGGCCATTCGACAAGCCCTTCAGGACTTCCCCGGCGTAGGCAGGCGGCGTCACCGGGTCGCGCTCGCCCGAGATCAGCAGCGTGGGAATCGATGACTCGAACGGCGCATGGAAGCCGCGCGGCATTGGGCCGTGCGGCCAGGCCTTGCATTCGGCGATGAAGGCGTCGATCAGGTCGTTGCCGAGCAACAGGTCGGCGTCCTGCGGGCGCGGCTTCAGCAACGATGCGTCTTCGGTGCAGATCACCGACATTTGCACCCCGCCTTCGATCGACTCCGAGAGGTCGCCGGTCAGCAATTGCGACTGACCCATCAGCGGCGCGTAATTGCCGTGCGCCGCCTCATTGACCGCGAGCGGCAGCAGCGCCGCCGTGCCGGTGCTGTAGGAAAACAACCGCGCCACGCCGGCCAGCGTGTCGGCGGTGAGGGTGCGTGTCACCGGCACGTAGCTGGACGGATCCGCGAAGGTGACCTGCCGTGGAGGGCCGGCCTTCAGCTTGGCGTACAACTGGTGCAAGGTCGCGTACCAGTCGCCGAACGCCTTCTTGCACGTTGGCGTCGATTCGCATGCCGCAGCCTGCAGCTTCAGGGAGTGGTTCAGCGCCTCGGCGAACGTTTCGCCGAGCGCCAACTGGTTGGGCACCACGCCGTCCAGCACGATGCTGCGCACCGCATCGGGATGTGCACTGGCGTAATGCTGGGCCACGCGGGTGCCGTAAGACACGCCCACGAGGTCCAGCTTCGGCGCACCCAGCGCCTCGCGCACCGCTTCCAGATCGGCGATTGCATCGGTGGTGGTGTAGTAGCGCGGGTCGGCGTTCTTCTGGATTTCCTGCGCGCATTGGCCGACCCATTCGACGCGCTGCGCGATGGTCGGCTGCGTGTCGCCGAGGCCCTTCAACTGCTTGTCGAGGCCGGGACACTTGAGCGGATGCGAATCGCCGGTGCCGCGCTGGTCGAGCAGCAGCACGTCGTGGTGCTTGCGCAGCGGTGCGAACGCCGGCGCGACTTCCGGATAGGTCTGGATCGCCGACTGACCCGGCCCGCCCGCGAGATAGACCACCAGATCCGTGGCCGGCAACGCCGAATCGCTTTTCAGGATCGCCAGCTTCAGGTCGATCGTGCGCGACTTCGGGTCGGCCTGATCCTCCGGTACCGGGAATTTCGTGCAGAACGCCGGCGTCGTCGCCGCGGAATTCGGTTGCCGCAATTCACACGCGGTCAGCGTGAGTCTGCCGAATTTCAGCGTGGCCGGCAACGCGGGCTTCACCGGCGCGGCGGGCTTGGCCGGCGTCTCGGCGCTGCTGGCGACGGCTGCCGAGGCTCCGTCTGCGGCATCCTTCGCGGAGTGCTGTTTCGCGCGCCATTGCCAGCCGAGCACGCCCACCACGATCGCGATCGCGACGACCCGCGACACCATGCGTTTGTCCAGCTTCATCGGCGGTCCTCATCGGGTTCGAACATCGATTCGATGCGTTGCCTGAACAGCCGCGCCAGCTTGAACGCCAGCGGCAGGCTGGGATCGTACTTGCCGTTCTCGATCGCATTGACCGTTTGCCGCGAGACATCGAGGTGCTCGGCCAAGACCCCCTGCGACCATCCGTGGGCCTCGCGCAATTCCCGCACGCGGTTCCTCATCAACAGCCCCAGAAATCCCAGACACCCGTGATCCGCCGCGTCGCGAACAACCAGGCGATGCTGTAGGCGAAGCACAACATCGGGAAAATCCAGAACAGGACCGCACCGCTTGCGTGCCACACCTTGGCCAGGATCAGGAATCCGCCCACGACGGCGAAGACACTGACAATGCCCGCGGCCATGCTGAGCGCGATCAGATAGGTACGCTGCTCCAACTCGTCTGCGCGGATGATCCGACGCACCACGAGCGCGATCACGACCACGATCGGCGCTGCAGGCAGCAAGGCGAGCACGGCGCGCACGGTAAGATCATGGGTCTTTCCGACCAGCGGCCATTCGAACAGCATCAGTGCGACGTAGACCGCCATGATCGCCGCCACCTGCAGGTTGTATTTGCCCCTGGACACCCGCGCCATCGTTCGCCCCTTTGTCAAGTTTGCTTGACATGACAAAAAGTAGCGGGAGCTTTCCGGCTTGTCAAGTAACCTTGACATACCGATTGCGCAGGTTGCGGCACAGGGCGATTCGTGATTCCTAAGCACGTCCTAAGCGTGCACCGGCATCTTGCCGCCATGCCCAATCGTCCGGCGCGCCTTCCGCGCGCGCCCGTGTTACTTGCAACCGCGCTGCTCGGCGGCTGCGCGACCTTCCACCCGTTGCCGCTCGACAACGGGCGTGGCGTGTCGCGCGTCGCGGACCTCAAGGTGCCGGCGTCCGCGATGCCGACGCCGGCGCTGCGCGCCTACACCTTCGACCCCGCGAACGGCCTTGATGTGACCGAGGTTGCGATGCTGGCGGTCGCCAACGATCCGCAGTTGAGAGTGCAGCGCGACAAGGCCGGCGTGGCGCAGGCGCAGGCCTACGCGGCGGGGTTGCTGCCCGATCCAAGCGTGAGCTACGAGCACGACCGGCCGACCAGCAACCAGCCGGGCACCACCGATTCCTACACCGCGAGCCTTTCATACGATCTCGGCAACCTGATCACCCGTTCCGCGCGCGTGAAGTCGGCGCGTGCCGGCGCGCAGCAGGTCGATCTGGATCTGCTGTGGAGCGAATGGCAGACGATTGCCGAAGCGCGCACGTTGTTCGACCAGGTTTATTTCCAGCGCAAGCTCATCGCACGCCTCGAAGCCGAGCGCGCGGCGCTGGCGCCGGTGCAAAGCGCGATCACCCGCGCGCTTCACGCGGGCGACCTCACCTATGACTCGGCCAGCGCCGGCCTCAACGCAGCCTCCGATGTCGGGAACCAGCTCGCCGATGCGCAGCGCCAGTTGAATCTCGCCGAACACGATCTGCACGACCTGTTGGGACTGGACGCCTCGGTGCCGTTGCATCTGGTCGGCGGGCCGTTCACGGTCGAACCGAACGGTGACGAAGTCCAGCGCGCATTGGCGGACATGACCCAGCGCCGTCCCGACCTGCTCGCCCTGCAGGCCGGCTACCGCGCCCAGAACCAGACCCTGCGGGCGGCGATCCTGGCGCAGTTTCCGGCACTCACGGTCGGTTTCGTGCGCGCACGCGACAACAGCAACATCTCCAGCGCGGGTTTTTCCGTATCGCTTTCACTGCCGTTGTTCGACGGCAACCGCGGCAACATCGCGATCGAACGCGCGACCCGGCAGCAACTTCACGACGAATATTCGGCGCGCCTGCTGACCGATCGCAACGATGTCCAGCGCCTGCTGGCCGATCTCGAAAGCGATCGCACCCAGCTCGCCGCGCTGCGCCTCCACGCCGCCCAACTGGCGCAAGCGCGCGAGGTGGCGAAAACCAACTATGCGGCGGGCCGGCTGGACTGGCCGACGTATCTCGCGATCCGCGCCAATTCGCTCGCGGCGGACAGCACGTTGCTGGCGCTGGAGCAGAATTCGCACGAGAACGCGATCGCGCTGGATGCGTTGGTGGGCAACTGGCCGGATGCGTCGCTTGCAAACAACGATCAACAGCATTGGTCCGCGAAGAACGCGAAGAACAGCCGATGAAAAGCAAAATCCTTCCTCTCTTTCGCTCCTCTTCGCGCCCCTTCGCGTTTCTTTGCGGACTGATTTTGCTTTCGGTTCTGACGGCTTGTTCTTCGGGCAAGCCGGAGAATGAAACGCAACCGCCCGTCGAAGTCAGCACCGCGATGCCGGTGCGCCAAACCTTCCACGGCGAGGTCGCCGCGTTCGGGCAACTCGCCGCGGACAGCCGCAATGCGCTGTCGCTCAGCCTGCCGCAAGCCGGCCAGATCGTCGCAACCAGGGCCCTTGCCGGTCAGCGCGTGAAACGCGGCGCGGCACTCCTGGAATTCGAGACCGATCCCGCGACCCGCAGCGCGTACCTGCAGGCGCAGGCCGCGTTGACGGTTGCGCGCGAAGGCCTCGTCCGCACCGAGCGCCTGCACGCCGAGAAGCTGGCGACCAACGCGCAACTCGACGCGGCGCGGCAGGCCCTGTCCGATGCCCAATCCGCACTCGCGGCCCAGGCCAAGCTCGGTGGCGCGCAACCCGTCACCACGTTGCGCGCGCCGGCCGACGGCGTCGTCACCGCGCTCGATGTGCAGCGCGGCCAGCACGTCGCGGCCGGCACCACGCTGATCCAGTTCACCGCTTCCTCCGCGCTCGGTGCGCAGCTCGGCGTCGACCCCGCCAGTGCGGCCGATATCCGCGTCGGCACGCCCGTGACGCTCCAACCGGTATATACCGCAGGCGGCGCGGCCACACTGCATGGCACCGTCGCGGTGATCGGCGACGCGGTGAACCCGCAATCCCATCTGGTCGACGTCGTCGCCACGCTCGATGCGCCGGTGCGGCTGCCCGCGGGCACCGCGTTGTCCGGGACGATCCTGACGGCGCCCTTCAAGGCGTGGGCAGTCCCGCGCGATGCGCTGCAAAGCGACGCCGAGGGCCAGTACATCCTGCAAATCGAACAGGGCAAGGCCAAACGCGTGCCGGTGAAGGTAGTCGCACCGGACGGCAGTCCGATCGGTGTGGAAGGCGCGCTCGACCCGCGCGCGCCGGTGATCACGCTCGGGAGTTACGAGGTATCGGATGGCGATCCGGTGACGACGCAAAAGACAAAGGCTGCCAGCCCGTGACGCCTGCGGATCACCGTGCGGCGCCGCTGCGCGGCGCCTTTCTCCCTCGCCCCAACTCTCTTTCCCGCGCGCGGGGGACAGGGAGACGAGCGCGTGAGCGCGAGTTGGGCAGAGGGGCAGTCCACCAGGTGGCGGCATGAACATCGTCGCTTGGTTCCAGGCGCACCGCCGCTCGCTGCTGTTCCTGATCCTGATCCTCGCGCTGGGCGGACTGGTTTCGGTGTTCAATCTGCCGGTCTCGCTGTTCCCCGACGTGTCGTTCCCGCGCGTGCGCGTCGACATCGACGCGGGCGATCGCCCTGCGACGCAGATGGTGGTCGCGGTGACGACGCCCGTGGAAGAGGCGATCCGGCAGGTGCGCGGCGTTCGCGACGTGCGCTCCACCACCAGCCGCGGCAGCGCGGAGATCAACGTGGACTTCGACTGGGGCGCGGACATGAGCCGCGCCTTTCTCGACGTGAACGCCGCGATGAGCCAGGTTCTGCCCGAATTGCCGGCGGGCACCCGCATTCACGCGGTGCGCATGGATCCGACCGTCGATGAGCCGGTGATCGCGTACAGCCTGCGCAGCAAGACGCTGACGGCAACCCAGTTGTACGACCTCGCGCAATACCAACTGCGCCCGTTGCTGAGCGGCGTGCAAGGCGTCGCGCTTGTCGACGTGCAGGGGCGCGGCACCGGCGAACTGCACATCGACATCGATCCCGCCAGGTTGCGTGCACAGGACTTGACCGTCCAGGACGTCGTCACGGCCGTGTCCAATGCGGCGGACATTTCCGCACTCGGACGCCTCGCCGACCATTACAAGCTGTTCCTGCTGCTGGCCAACAACCAGCCCGGCAACATCCAGGCGCTGCGCGACGTGGTGGTGCGCGCCGGACCTTCCGGCGTGGTGCGGGTCGGCGACATCGCGACGGTGCAACAGGGCGTCGAGCCGCAATGGGTGCGCACCGTCGCGGACGGCCAGCCCGCGATCCTGATGCAGATATTCCAGCAACCGGCGGCCAACAGCCTCGCGATGGTGGATGCGGTCAAGGCACGGCTCGCGGCCTACGCGCCGCAGATGCCGAAAGGCGTGAAGATCGCCGCCTGGTACGACCAGACCCAATTGGTGCGCGGCTCCGCGGACAGCGTGCGCGATGCGATCCTGATCGGCATCGGCCTCGCAGCGGTGGTGCTGTTCCTGTTCCTGCGCAATACGCGCGTGATCCTGATCGCGCTGCTGGTGGTGCCGGCGACGCTCGCGATCACCACGCTGCTGCTCAAGCTGTTCAACATGAGCTTCAACATGATGACGCTGGGCGGGATGGCGGCGGCGGTCGGCCTGCTGATCGACGACGTGGTGGTGATGCTCGAGCACATCATGCGCCGTGTGCGCGACATGAGCGGCCGCGTGCACGAACGCATCCTCTTTGCCGCGCGCGAATTCGCGCGCCCGCAGACCGGCTCGTCGCTCGCGACGATCGTGATCTTCCTGCCGCTGGCGTTCCTCACCGGCGTGACCGGCGCGTTCTTCAAGGCGCTGTCGCTGACGATGGCGAGCGCCCTGGTGATTTCCTACCTGCTCACCTTCATCGCGGTACCGCTCCTGGCCCAACGCCTGATCGGCGAGCGGCAGGCCCGGGAACACACGCCGACGCGCCTGTGGCAACGCTTCATGCATTTCTACGAAACCGTGCTGCTGCGCACGCTGGAGTGGCCGGTGCTGCTGCTGGTCGGGCTGGTGCCGCTGGTGGTGGTCGGATTTTTCGCCTTCAAGACAGTGGGCAGCGGCTTCATGCCCAAGATGGACGAGGGCGGCTTCACTCTCGATTACCTCTCTGCGCCCGGCACGTCGCTCGAGGAAACCGATCGCCTGCTGCGCAAGGTGGGCGCGATCCTCGCAGCCAATCCGTACGTCGACACCTGGTCGCGCCGCACCGGCCTGCAGCTCGGCGGCGGCTTGACCGAAGCCAATACCGGCGACTTCTTCGTGCGCCTGAAGGACGGTTCGCGCCCGCCCACGTCGGTGGTGATGGAACAGATCCGCGAAAAGGTGGCGGCGCAGGTGCCGGGGCTGGACGTCGACGTGTCGCAACTGCTGGAAGACATGATCGGCGACCTCACCGCCGTGCCCGAACCGATCGAGGTGAAACTGTTCTCGGACGACGTCCAGCAACTCGACGCGACCGCGAAGAAGGTCGCCGCGCAACTCGGCAAGGTGCGCGGCGTGGTGAGCGTGCGCAACGGCATCAACCCCGCGGGCGACGCGCTGGAGGTGCGCGTGGACCCGGTCAAGGCTGCGCTGCTGGGGCTCGATCCGCGCAGCGTCGCCGACCAGGTCTCGGCCGCGGTCGCCGGCACGGTCGCCGCCGAGCTGCCGCAGGGTCCGAAGATGGTCGCGGTTCGCGTCTGGGTGCCGCCGAACGACCGCGCCGAAATCGAGCAGCTCGCCGCATTGCCGATCAGCGACGGCCACGGACACGTGTTCCCGCTGTCGCGTGTCGCGACGCTGCAGGAACAGCGCGGCCAACCCGAAATCGGCCATGAAAACCTGAAACGCATGCTGGCGGTCACCGCGCGCATCAGCGGACGCGATCTTGGTTCCACGATGGGTGACGTCAAGAAGATGCTGGATAAGCGCGGCGAATTGCCGAGCGGCATGTATTACGAACTCGGCGGCCTGTACCAGCAACAGCAGATCGCGTTCCACGGCCTCACCATCGTGTTGCTGACCGCGTTCGCGCTGGTGTTCACGCTGCTCTTGTTCCTGTACGAGAGTTTCAGCGCCGCGATCGTGGTCGTGGTGCAGCCGCTGCTCGCGATCTGCGGCGTGTTCATCGGACTGTGGGTGACCGGCACCGAACTCGACATTTCGTCAATGATGGGCATGACGATGATCGTCGGCATCGTCACCGAACTTTCGATCTTCTATTTCTCCGAGCTGGCCGAGATCCAGGACCACGCCGCCCGGAACGAGCAGGCGCTCACGCTGCGCGAAGCGCTGGTGGAAGCCGGCCGCAACCGCACGCGCGCGATCCTGATGTCCACCATCGCGATGGTCCTGACGCTGCTGCCGCTGGCGCTCGCGATCGGACGCGGCTCGCAGATGCAGCAGCCACTGGCGATCGCGATCATCGCGGGAATGTTGTCGGCGGTGCCGCTGGTGCTGGTGGTGATGCCGGTGCTGTATTCGCTCGCGATGCGTCAGCGGACGCCCGCCTAGCCTGCTGCGCTCGGCAGCTCGCGACGGCTAATCAGGCGCCCGCACATTCGGCGAGCCGGCATTCCACCGCAGCGACGCGCACAACACGCCGTCGTCGAGCTCGAATGCAAGCGCCATCCGCAAAGCCCGCGCGGCGGCTCCGGCCAAGGCGAGACCCAATCCGGCGTGCCCGGCGCCCTGCGCATTCTTGCGCCAGAAGCGCTGGCCGAAATTGGCGAGGTCCTCCGCTTGCAGTGCGGGCGCGGCGTTGCAGACCGCCAGGCCGCTAAGTTCTGCGCGCAGGGCGACCGCCGTGCCTTGCGGTGCATAGGCGACCGCGTTGCCGAGCAGGTTGTCGATCACGATTTCCAGCAAAGCCGCATCGGTCTCGATCGCGAAATCAGGGCCGCACGCCGTCGATGTCTCGATGCTTACGCCGCGTGCATGGGCGACTCCCTGATGACGGGTGCACACGCGCGCCAGCAGCGCCGGGAGCACCACGTGCTCCGGATGCGTCCGTTCGAGGCCCGACTGGATGCGGGTCAGTTGCAGCAACGCGGTGACGGTCGCCTCGAGTTCAGCGCCGATGCTGCCGACCTCGCCCAGGATCGTCCGAACGTCGTGCCCGCTCGGGTATCGCGTTTCGACGTCCACCAGCGTCCGCAATTCCGCCAGCCGCGTCCGGAATTCGTGCGCCAGTCCCGAGGCGAATTGCCGCTCGCGCGCAAGCCCGTCGTCCATCCGTGCGAGTACCTCGTTGAAGCGCGTGACGAGCGGCGCGAGTTCGCGGGTATCGCTCGCAGGCAGGCGTCCGTCCGGTTTTTCCGGACCGATATCCGCCATTGCCTGGCCCAGGACCTGGACGGGCCGCAGTCCGCGCCGGACCAGCCACGGGGTTGCCAGCAACACCAGCGCACAAGCTCCGAGCAGGCTGCCCAGCAGGATGAAATCCAGCGTGTGCAGGATTTCATCGAGCGGTCCACGGTCCAGTCCGTAACGCAAGGTGCAGACCGGCGCCCGCGGCGCGGTCGCGTGCACGCCTTCGAGTGTCGGCACGAAACGCAACGCGACCACGCGCAGGGTGCGCCCGCCAGGCAAATCGGCGTCGGCGAACACCGGTTGCGCGCCGGCCGCCAGCGGCGGCGGCACCTCGGCCGTGCGCGCGATCACCGCACCGCCGCAGCGCAGCTCGTACCAGGCCGTATCGGCGCCGCCCGGAAACGTCGCGGTCGCCGCGTTTTCGGCGTCGACTGCGAATTTGCCGTCCTCGATCTGCGTCAGCGCGGCCAGCGACTGCGCCCGCGCCAGCAGCGAAGCATCGAAGCGTTGCTGCATTTCGGTGTCGGCGCGCCAATCCACGATCTTCGCGGCGGCGCCGAGCGCGACCAGCACGGCCAGCGCCAGCAAAACGGTCAGGCGCGCGCGCAGGGAAATGATCTTCATCCTGCTTCGCCTTCCCCTCATCCGGCCCTGCGGGCCACCGTTGCTAGGCTCGCGCATCCAGCGCTCGCCAAGCAACCCCGCCCTCAGCGTCCCGCTTCGGGCGTTCGCCGGCGCAGTCGATGCCATAACTCGCGCCATCCATGGCGCTTGCCCTCACGGGCCAGCTACGCTGTTCGCGCGCGCTCCCGGCGCGCGCAGTCAAGGCATCGGCTAAACGCGCCGGCTCACTCCGCAAGCGGGAGAAGGAAGGAATGCGCGGCGTCCGCCGCGTCACTTTCATGGAATCAGGTACCCCGCGCCGCGCCGGTTTTCGATCAGGCCTTCGCATCCCGCTTCCGCCAGTTTATGGCGCAGCCCGAACACAACGACCTCGATGCTGCGGTCCGAGGCTTCGCTGGTGCTGCCGGCGATCCGCTCGAGGATCACCGCGCGCGCGAACACGCGGCCGCGATGGCGCAGCAACAATTCCAGCAGCGCGAACTCGCGCGGCGTCAGGTTCAACACCGTGCCGTTCGCCCACGCCCGATGCGCCTGCGGGTCCAGGCGCACGCCTGCGTGTTCCAGCACGTCCGCGCGCGTCTCGGCCGGACGCCGCGCCAGCGCGTGCAGGCGCGCCAGCAGTTCCTCGAAGGCGAACGGCTTGACGAGATAATCGTCGGCGCCCGCGTTCAATGCATCGACCCGGTCCCCCACCCTGTCGCGCGCGGACAGCACCAGCACACGCGGACGCTCGCCGCCCGCGGGCATGGCCCGCAGGACGCCGAACCCGTCCAGTCGCGGCAAGCCGAGGTCGAGCACCATGAAATCGTAGCCGTACGCCTTGAGGAAGCCGCAGGCTTCGACGCCGTCGCTGGCGACATCCAAGGCGAATCCGGCCGCGCGCAGTCCGCGCGCCAGCGTCGTGCGCAGTCGTTCGGAATCCTCGACCAGCAGCAGTTTCATCCAGCGCGTCCGAAGGGCGACGGAGGAAAACTAGCAGCGCGCGCGGCCGTCGACCACTCAGCAACGGCTAAGGCTGCACAAAGCGCAGCGTAAGCGGGGCAGCCCATGCTGGAAGCTCACCCCACAAGGAGCCTCAAGATGAAACGAAACACCCGCATCGCGCTCGCCGCTTCATCGGCACTCGCACTTGCCCTGCCTGCGTTCGCAGGCACCATCGCGCACGAAGACCGCATGGAAATGGCGGCGGTGGCGCACGCCGCGATCACACCGACCCGGGCGGTGAAGATCGCCGAGAACGGCGGCGGCCGCGCCTACGGCTACGGGATGGAGGCAACACATCATGGCGACTGGTACGAAGTGGACGTGCTTCGCGGCGGCGCGAAGCTGGACCTGCGCATCGACCCCACCACCGGCAAGGTCCTCGGCAGCAGCGCGGCTCAAGGCGAGGATGCACACGGCGCGCACGCGCTGGACGGCAGCAAGCTGACCTTCGGCGAGGCCATCGCGCAAGCAGAACGGGTTGGCCACGGTCCGGCGCTGGAAGCCAGCGCGGCCGGCCATGGCGCGAAGGCCCACGTCGATGTCGACATCATCCAGAATCATGGGCAGCGCATCGCGCACTATCGGATATCCATGCACGACGCGAAAATTCAAAGCGTGATGACGGGTACCGATTCCTGACACGGTGCGGACGGCCCGACACGCCCAGCGATCATCCGCTGTAATCATTGAAAGGTCCACGAAAGCGCAGCAAAGCAAGTGCTAAGCGAATGCTGGCATAAGTACCGTCATTGAACTGGGACGGGTACTCGACATGAAGTCCGGCACGCGCGTACGGCTATTCGCGGCGCTGTTGCTGGTCTTCGTCTGTGCTGCGGCACCGCTGCGCGTCGCCTGGGCCGGGAGCGGCCCGTTCGGGATCGACCACCTCGTCCACTACGACAACAGCGGCATCTGGGCGCGCCACGACCAGAAGCTGCTGGAGTACGGGACGGTCGTGACGGTGGTGGGCGGTTCGCTGGTGCTCGGCGACCAGGACAAGCTCGGCGACACGTTCTGGCGCTCGCTGGATTCGCTGGTGGTTTCGTCGGTGATCGCACAAGGCATGAAATGGACGTTCCAGCGCGAACGCCCCTCGCAGACCAGCGATCCGAACAAGTGGTTCCAGGGCACGCAATACCAGAGCTTTCCAAGCGGAGAGGTCACCGCGGTCGCCGGCGCGGTGACGCCGTTCGTGGTCGCCTACGGCCATGATCATCCGGCGGTCTACGCGCTGGAACTGTTGCCGCTGTATGACGCCATCGGACGAGTCAAGGTACACGGCCATTGGCAGAGCGACGTGCTGGTTGGCTGGGCGCTCGGGACGGGCGTAGGCATCTGGGCCGCCCATCGTCAGTCACCTCTGATCCTGAGCTGGCTGCCCCACGGCTTCGCGATCGGCTTCGTGCACCGCTTTTGAATGGATCGTCCATGTTGGCGACATGAACGGCCCGGTCGCCGCGCTTGCATGCTGCCGCCCCAGAAACCGCGTCATCAACGAATGGGACTGGTAGGAGCATGTCGGTCAGCGATTGGCTCATGGTGGGATTGATCGGGCAGGCGATCTTCTCCGGACGATTCGTGGTCCAGTGGCTTTGCAGCGAACGCCGGCACCGCAGCAGCATGCCGATGGCATTCTGGTACCTGAGCATTCTGGGCGCAGTGGTTTTGCTCGGTTACGCGGTTCACCTGCGCGATCCCGTATTCATCGTGGGACAGACCGGTGGGCTGCTCATTTATGCACGCAATGTCCACTTGCGTTGGCAAGAGGCGGGGCGTGCATGAGTCTCGAATCGATGGTGCCCACCGGAGATGCTGCCGTCTGGATCGGCATCGGATTGCTTGGACAGGCGCTGTTCGGCGCCAGGTTTCTGGTGCAGTGGATCTACAGCGAAATCAGGGGCAAGAGCAGGGTGCCGCATGCCTTCTGGTATCTCAGCGTCGCGGGCGGCGTGCTGATCCTGGCTTATGCGATCCACCGCAACGAGTTGCCTTTCATCATCGGCGAAGTGGTGACGCTGCTGATTTTCCTGCGCAACGTCCAGCTCTTGCGGAGAACGCGCGAATGAATTGCCAGCGTGCGCGTGCTAGGCGAGCGGCGTCGATTTCCACCATGGTCCTGCGTTGTGGGTGTTTTCGATGATCCACAGCGGCTGTCCGGACGCGTCCTGGCTGGCGACCGCGAAAGCGAAGCGGTGGCCCTTGCTGGGCCTGCTTTGCCTGGGCCTGCTGCTGGGATTCGCATTCCAGGGATCGCGGGGCCTGTGGAGTACGGACGAGGGTCGCTACGTCGACGGCGCCCTGCAGATGCTCGATTCCGGCAATTGGCTGGTGCCCGCCTACAGCCCCATCGAAGTCAATCTTTCGAAGCCGCCCCTCACCTATTGGGTCATCGCCGCTTCGATCAAATTGTCCGGACGCAACACCTGGGCGGCGCGCCTGCCCTATGCGTTCGCGTTCGTGGGGACGATCTGGCTGCTGTACGGAATGGGCCTGCGCCTGCTTCCGGACAAGCCGTGGCTGCCGGGCCTGGTTTACGCCCTCTCGTTGGCGCCGTTCCTCGGCGCGAATGTCGTCAGCACCGACGAACTGCTCACGCTGTGCGAAGCCATCGCGATGTACGGGCTCGTGGCCTGGGCGTTCGCTGCCGACGGGCGGCGCATGCGCATGGGGCCGGTGTTGATGTGGCTGGGCTGGGGGTTGGCCTTCCTGACCAAGGGCCCGCCCGGTCTTCTGCCGCTGCTGGCGATCATTCCGTTCATGGCCGTTCGCGACGGCTGGCGCGGTGTCGCCAGGTTGTTTCCCCCGCTGGGCATCGTGCTGTTCATCGTGGTGGGGCTGGGCTGGTACGCGGCCGTCGTGCTGCGGGTCCCGTGGGCGCTGCATTACTTCCTGCACCGGCAGGTGTACCAGCGCATTTTCACCTCCGTGCAACATCGCAATGCCGGGCCCTGGGGCTGGCTGGTCGTCTATGTCCCCACGATCGTCCTGGGAACGCTCCCATGGTGGCCGAGGCTGATCCCGGGATTCGCCAGGCTGCGCGGACATCCGCCCGGCGCGGCCCCTGCACCTGCATGGCCCGATCGCGCTCCGTTGTTGCTGTGGTTGTGGTTCTGGATTCCCTTCGTCATTTTTTGCTGTGCGCAATCGCGCCTCCCGGCCTACGTGCTGCCGCTTTTCATGCCGTTGTCGCTGCTGATGGCCCGGGCGCTCGCGGGCTGGATCGATTTGCGCAAGACCGTCCAGCGGGCGGGGCTCGCGATCTGGATCGTGGTCCTGCTTGCCTTCAAGGGCGGTGTCGCCTACGCGGTTCGGCAACCCCAGATCGACAACCGACTCACCGCACAAGAGCTCTACGCGCGGGTGGCCCCGGGAGACTATTCAACCGTGGTGTTCGTGCAATCAACGGCAGCGGCCTACGATATCGAGGAAGCGACGCCATGGGGCGTTCGTCTTTACCTGGACAAACCGGTGTACGCGGTCGCGTGGCTTGCGCAGGACGGTCCGGCGACGTTGTGCCATGCCGTGCAGCGCGCCGGATCGGCACTGATCGTGGTCGCGGATCAGCTCGTTCCGGCACGTACTCAGCTCGTCCGCACGCTGTCGCAGTGCACCCGTTCCCGGGTCATCGACGCAGGGTCCTGGCGGCAGCAGCGTTTGCTGTTGGCAAGGACGTAAGAGGCAACAGGACGTTTCGATCATGTGTGGAATATGCGGGATAGTGCATCTTGGTGAGCGCATGGCGGGCGGTGAGTGGTCATGTGTTGCGGCCATGCTGCACGCCATGCGCCACAGGGGGCCGGACGGCAACGCGTGCCTCGCGCGTGGCAACGTCGTCATGGCCACCAATCGCCTGGCGATCCGCCATACCCACGAATTGCAGCCGCCGCTGCTCGAATACGACGGCATCGTGGTTGCCTGCAACGGCGAGATCGACAACCACCGCGAGCTGCGCCGGATGCTCGCCGGGCGCGGACACGACGGCCTGCCCGGCACCGACGTGGGCGTGATCGCACCGCTTTACCTCGAGCAGGGACCGGATTTCCTGGAAGCCCTGCGCGGCGCATTCGCCCTGGCCTTGTGGGACACGCGCCGCCAGCGCCTCGTCCTCGCCCGCGATCGGGCCGGCGAGCGTCATCTGCTTTACACGGTGGCCGGTCATCGGGTTGCATTTGCGTCCGAGCCCGCGGCCCTGACGCAAGCGGTCGAAGGGCCGGCTCGCCCGAATCCACGGGCGCTCGCCCACTACCTGCGGTCCGGTTACTGCGCGGCGTCCTCCAGTGCGGTGGGCGGACTTCGCAAGGTGCAGCCGGGCGAGGCCGTCGTCGTCGACGGCAGCGGCGTGGCTTGCCGGCGCTACTGGACCCTGCCGCCATTCCGCGCCGTGGCTTCCCCGTCGCCGCAACGAACATTCGACCGCCTGCTGCGCGATGCCGTCGAGCGGCAGAGCGACGTGGACGTGGATTACGGTGTGCTGCTGAGCGGCGGTGTGGACTCGGCGCTGGTCACCGCGTTGTTGCGCCGGGCGCGTCCCGCCCGCGGGCTTCCAGCCTACTGCGCCCGATTCGCAGAGGCCTCGTTCGACGAAGGCGAGGTGGCACGGCGGGTTGCGCGCGAGCTGGGATGCGAATTCGTGCCCGTCACCGTCATGGCCGAAGATTTTCCAAGACACCTTCGCGCGCTGATCGCCACCACCGGCGAACTGATTGCCGATCCGGCCTGGATTCCCGTTTCCAGGGTCGCGGAGCGCGCTTCGCACGACGTCCGCATGTTGTTCGCCGGCGAGGGTGCCGACGAACTGTTCGGAGGCTATCCGACTTATCTCGGCGCGCGCTGGGCACCCCATTACGCGCGCCTGCCTGCGTGGACCCGGCGGCTGATTTGCGGCGCGGTCGAAGCCTGGCCCGTCACGGACAAGAAGGTCGCGGTCTCTTTTCTGCTGAAACGATTCGTGCAGGTGCATTCCGGAGGCGGAATCGCGCAACACGTGTCGTGGACCGCGAGCATCGCCCGCGAGTGGCTGCGCCGGCTCGGTGTCGAACCTCCCGAGGTCCAGAACCAGGAAGGTTCGACGGCCCTGCTGGACACAGTCCAGCGGTACGACTTCGCGCATCTGCTTCCGGAGGCATATCTGGCCAAGGCGGATCGTGGGGCCATGCTGCACGGGATGGAGATCCGGACGCCGTTCCTTGACAGGGAGGTGATCGAGTTTGCCTCCTCGCTGCCGGTGAAGGCACGGGTACGCGGGCTCACCACCAAGCCTTTCCTCAAGCGCTACGCACTTGGCTATTTGCCACGATCCGTCGTGCTCCGCCGCAAGCGGGGTTTGTCGGTGCCGTTGTCCACGTGGCTGCGCGGTCCCCTGCACGAGTGGGCCAGGTCACGGCTGGGCAGCGGGGCTTTGGCGCAAGCAGGCATCGATACCAGCGAAGCCCTGGCTTTGCTCGGCGAACACGAGCGGCGCCGCGAAGATCATGCCCGCGCGATCTGGACACTCATCGTGCTGAGCGAATGGCTCGAGTGGCTGCGCAAGAACGACTCTGCACGTTCCACCGCCCGGTCGCGCGATCATGAAACCGCACCGGAACGACGCCTGGAGCGTCCTGATCTCGTCGCGGCGGAGTTCGCCAACGAAGACAACGGTTCCGCGTCGCCGTGACATACTTTCTCTCGTGACAGGCTTTCTCCCACGCATCCTCGAGCGCAAGCACTACAGCGAGCTGCGGCGGCGCATCATGCGCCGCGCGGTGCAGCCGCTTGTTCACGCCAGCGGCACGCGGGCAACACCGATGGCGCGCGCCTCCGGTGCGGACATTCACCGGATCCTGATCTGCCGACCCAACCACAGGCTCGGCAACCTGCTGTTGCTCACGCCGCTGCTGACCGAAATCCAGAGGCTTTTGCCGAACGCCGACGTCGATATCATCCTGGCCGGTGAACACATGGCCGAACTGTTCGAGACGTTTCCGAACGTCAAGCACATTTACGCCCTCTCACGCCGGATGGTCCGGCATCCGATCGCGGTCGCCCGAACCTTGCTGAAGATCCGAAAGGCTCGTTATGACCTGGCGATCGATCCTTGCGAAGCGTCGCAGTCCAGCCGCCTGCTGGTGGCCGCCGCCGGAGCGAAATACGTGATCGGCACAGGCCGGGCAGGTGCCGAAGCACCCGCGCCATCGACGCACGCGCCTCCCCACATGGCACAGTGGCCGGTCCATCGGTTGCGGCGTGCATTGGCGCCCTCGAGCGAACCGTCGAGTGCCTTTCCGGCACTGGACCTTAGGCTTTCGGCGGACGAACGGCAGCGCGCCCGCGAGGTACTGGAACGCGTGGTCGGCCAACCGCATCCCGAGGTCGTGATCGGCGTGTTCGCGGAAGCGACCGGAGCGAAGGGTTACGGCCGGGAGTGGTGGCAACGTTTCATCGGCGTTCTGCGCGCGCAGCATCCCGGCGCCGCCATCGTGGAAGTCGTGCCGGCGGACGGCCGGCCCCGCCTGTCGCTTCCATCACTGGGTTCACCCAGCCCGCGCGAAGTCGCCGCCATGATTTCCAACATGACCTGCTTCGTGAGCGCCGATTGCGGCGTCATGCACCTGGCCAGCGCTGCCGGGACGCCGACGATAGGATTATTCTCCGTAACGGACATCGCGAAATATGCCCCCTACGGACACGGCAGCCGAGCCCTCGATACCAACGGAAAAACGCCGGAAGAGGTCGCGCAGGAAGCCGGCGCATTGATAGCAACCTGCATGACGCGCGTATCTGCCGGTTCGCCTGACCGCTCGCGCGCCGACCGGCACGACGAGGATCCACGATGAGGCGTTGCTCCATCCAGACCTTCGACACTACGCGCAGATGCCTGGTTCTCCCGTGATCCTGGTCACCGGCGGCGCCGGATTCATCGGTTCGAACATCGTTGCTGCGCTGAACGCGCGCGGCGTACCCGTCGCGGTGTGCGACTTCTTCGGTGACGAAGGCAAGTGGCGGAACCTCGCGAAGGCGGAACTGGACGACGTGGTCCATCCGGACGCGCTGCCTGCATGGCTGGAGCGGCACCGGGACCGGGTGGACACGGTGATCCACATGGGTGCCATTTCCGACACCAGCGCCACGGACGGCGACCTGGTGCTGCGGACCAACTTTGGTTTGTCGTGGCAGCTCTGGGAATGGTGCGCGCGGCACGGCAAGCGTCTCGTGTACGCATCATCGGCCGCAACCTACGGCGGCGGCGAACAGGGCTACGACGACGATGCATCCCCGGAAGCCCTGGCACGATTGCGGCCCATGAACCTGTACGGCTGGAGCAAGCATCTGTTCGATCGGCGGGTTGCCCGCGCGCTCGCGAATGGCGAAAAGGCGCCGACGCAGTGGGCGGGTCTCAAGTTCTTCAACGTGTACGGCCCGAACGAATACCACAAGGGCGCGATGCAAAGCGTGGTCGCGCGCTTCCATGCCACCGCGGCCCGCGGCGAGGAAGTGGCGTTGTTCAAGTCCTGTCGCGCGGACGTCGCGGACGGCGAGCAGAAACGCGATTTCGTGTACGTGGGCGACTGCGTCGACGTGGTCCTGTGGCTGCTCGACCATCCTTCCGTCAACGGAATCTTCAACGTCGGCACCGGCACGGCGCGCAGCTTTGCCGACCTGATGCGCGCGC
This sequence comes from Gammaproteobacteria bacterium, assembly GCA_021324095.1. Lineage (GTDB taxonomy): Bacteria > Pseudomonadota > Gammaproteobacteria > Xanthomonadales > Rhodanobacteraceae > 66-474. The sequence goes on along the minus strand of JAJPJT010000077.1, from coordinate 91,984 downwards.
TGTTCGCCGCGCTCGGCCGCCCGGAACGCATCGTCTACCGCGACATGCCCGAAGCACTGCGCAAGCAGTACCAGTACTTCACCGAGGCGCGGATGGAGCACCTGCGCGCGGCCGGCTTCAGCCAGTCCTTCAAGCCGATCGAGGAAGGCGTACGACTGTACGTGCAAGGCTACCTGTCACAACCGGATACCTACCGCTGAGTCGCATGCGCCCGCCCATCCGGCACGTGATTCTCGACCGCGACGGCGTTCTCAACGCCGAACCGGGCGATGGCGGCTACGTCACCGACTGGGCGCAATGGCGGTGGCTGCCCGGCGCGCTCGAAAGCCTCGTCCTGCTCCATGCCGAAGGCGTGTGCATCTCCGTCGCGACCAACCAATCCTGCGTCGGTCGCGGCATCCTTGCGCGCGATCGACTGGATGCCATTCACGCCAGCATGCTCGACGAAGTCGCCCGGGCCGGTGGTGCGATCGACCACCTGTTCGTGTGCCCGCATGCGCCGGGAGACTTGTGCGGCTGCCGCAAACCCGCGCCGGGAATGCTGCGTGACGCCATCGAGGCCAGCGGGATACCGCGGCCCGCGACGGTCGCGGTGGGCGACGATCTTCGTGACCTCCAGGCAGCCAAAGCAGCCGGCATTCCGGCGGCGCTGGTGCGGACCGGAAAAGGCGCCGCGACCGAAGCCGCGCTCGACGAAATCGACGTGCCCGTGTTCGACAACGTCCGCGCATTCACTGCCGCGCTGCTGTCCGGTTCGATCGCTCCCGTGGAATCGAGGATCCCATGAACATTGCCTCCCTGTTCGAGGAACACGCCGCGGTGATGCGCGAGGCGGCAGGGCTGTCGCCGTTGCTGGAAGAAACGGCCGCCGCGATGCAGGGCTGCCTCGCGTCCGGACACAAGATTCTCGCGTGCGGCAACGGAGGCAGCGCCGCGTCGGCGCAGCACTTCGTCGCCGAACTGGTCTGCCGCTTTCGCGACGACCGGCGCGCGCTTGCCGCGGTCGCGCTCACCTCGGACACCATGACGATGACGGCGATCGGGAACGATTACGGCTATGGCCGCGTTTTCGCGCGTCAGGTCGAAGCCATCGCGTCGCCGGGCGACATCCTGCTCGCGATCAGCACCAGCGGCAATTCGCCGAACGTCGTCGCGGCCGCGGAAACCGCGCGCACGTGCCGGTGCAAGGTGGTCGCGCTGACGGGAATGGACGGCGGCGCGCTGGCAGGACTCGCGGACATTGCGTTGAAGGCGCCATCCAAGGTCGTCGCGCGCATCCAGGAGGTCCACGACGTCTGCATCCACGCGCTCGCGGAAGCGCTCGAAGCCAATGCCATCGGATAGCCTCACCATGGACAGCCAGGGCGCAGCACCCGACGCAATCTCGCTGGCCGGCGTCTTCAGCCGCGCGCGCGAGCTTGCCGTGTGGGTCGTGGGCGACGTCATGCTCGACGAGTACGCCGTCGGCGACGTGGAGCGGATTTCGCCGGAAGCGCCCGTGCCCGTGGTGCGCGTGCAGCGCTTCGAAGACAGGCTCGGCGGCGCCGCCAACGTGGCACGCCAGGCGGCGGTCCTCGGTGCAAACGTCAGCCTCGCCGGATTGGTCGGCGAGGACGCGGCCGGCGACCATGTCCTCGAGCTGTGCCGGGAAGCAGGCATCGACGTCCGCGCGGTCCGCCCACTCGGGACACGGGCGACCTCACGCAAGTTGCGCGCCCTCGCGCGCAACCAGCAACTGGTCAGGCTCGACTGGGAAGACGCCACGCCTTGTCCGGCGGAAACGATCGACTGGATCGTCGAACGGCTGCGCCAGGGCCGCACGCCGGACATCATCATCCTGAGCGACTACGCCAAAGGCGTGCTCACGCCTGCGCTCGTCGCGCGCATCCGGGAGATCGCCACGGCCGCCGGCGCGCGCATCGTCGTCGATCCCAAGCAGCGTGATTTCGGCGCATATCGTGGCGCCAGCATCCTGACGCCCAACATGCGCGAACTGGAAATCGCCGCGGGCAGGACGTTCGAGCCGGCGGACACCGCGTCCATTGCCGCGTGCGCGCAAGTGCTTGCGCGGGACATCGGCGCCGACGCACTGGTCGTGAAGCGTGGCGGACGCGGCATGCTGGTGGCGCCAGTCGAGGGGCCGGCGCATGCGATTTCGGCACGCGGACGCTTGCTGTTCGATCCCACGGGCGCGGGCGATACCGTGGTGGCAGTACTGGCCACCACGCTCGCCGCCGGAGCGACGCTGGTCGAGGCGGCGACGATCGCCAACGCCGCCGCCGGCATCACCGTCGGCAGGATCGGGACCGTCAGCATCACGGCCAGGGAAATCACCGACTTCCTCGGCGGCAAGCACACCCACAAGGTCATGGAGCGCGCCGAACTCGCGGCACAGATGGAAAGTTGGCGGAATGCGGGCAAGCGCATCGTGCTCACCAACGGCTGTTTCGACCTGCTCCACGCGGGGCATCTCTCGCTGTTGCACCAGGCAGCGCAACACGGGGACGTCCTGATCGTGGCGATCAACAGCGATGCATCCGTACGCAGGCTCAAGGGCCCGGAAAGACCGCTGGTGTCCGAGCACGAGCGCGCGGCGATGCTGGCGGCGCTCGACTGCGTCGATGCCGTCACGGTGTTCGGGGAGGACACGCCCCTCGAGCTGTTGCAGGCGGCGCGACCGGACGTGCTGGTGAAAGGACAGGATTATCAGATGGAGCAAGTCGTCGGGCGCGAATGGGTCGAAGCAAACGGCGGCAGTGTCGTCCTGGTGCCGCTCGTCCCGGGAAAATCCACGACCGGATTGATCGACCGGATCATGCATGGCGGTTCGCGGTGAACGCGCCTGCCATAGCGCACCCGGCGCTGCGCACCGCGACCGCGGAATGCGCACACGCCGAACTTGCCGCACCCCACGGGGTCATGGATGCATGCGTCCAATTCTCTTCAGCGCCGCCCTGCTGTTGACCTGCGCCTGCGCAAGCGCGCAGACGGCCGTTCCCGCATCGAGTGCCGCGACGCCCGCACCGGCCGCATCGATCACCACGCTGCAGGCGGTGAACGTGACCGGCGTGGTGCCGGGCCCGGGTTTGTGGAAGGTCACGCGCGGCGACCACGTGTTGTGGATCCTCGGCGTGGTTCCGGCGCTGCCCGCCGGCGTCGAATGGCACTCCACGCAGGTCGCGCAGACCATCGCCGCGTCGCAGACGGTGCTCGAATCGCCCGGCGTCAAGCTGAAGGTGGACACCAACTGGTTCGGAAAACTTTTTCTGCTGCCCTCGATCTGGCGCGCACAGCGCAATCCGGACGGCAAGACCCTGCACGACGTCCTGCCACCCGCGACCTACGCGCGTTGGTACTACGCGCGCCAACGCTACTTCGGCGACGATTATTCGGTCGACCGTTACCGGCCCCTCATCGCCGCACTCAAGTTGATGAAGCAGGCGATGAAAGCGAACGGCCTGCGCGGCGACGGCGGAGTCACCGATACCGTGGCGGCGCTGGCGAAGCAGCACGGCGTCGATCTGGTGAAACCGGAAACCACGCTGGAGATCAAGGAGCCGCGCCAGGCCGTCAAGGCGTTCGCGGCATCGGGCCCGGACGGCATCGCCTGCCTCGACCTGGTGCTCGAAGTGGTCGATCACCAGTTGCCGGATTTTCGTGCGCGCGCCAACGCATGGGCGACCGGCGACATCGCGACCCTGCGGCGCGTTTCGGACCGCACGTATCGCGACGCCTGCCAGTCGGCGATCACCGGTGCGGGCTTCGCCAAGGCGCTCGGCATCGACGATCTTCCGACGCGCATCGAAGGCACGTGGCTCGCCGCCGCGGACGAAGTGCTCGCGAGCGACGCGCAGGCGTTCGCGATACTGCCGATGCACGACCTGCTGGACCCCAACGGTTATCTCGCCGCGCTGCAGGCGCGCGGCTACACCGTGACCGCGCCGGGTGCAGAGGCGGCGGACGGTCCCGCCGCCGCAGGCAGCGTGGCGCCGGCCAGCACGGTCGCGCCGCCCGCACCGTCGACTTCCGTGCACTGACGCACACCCGGACGATCGCCATGCTCGTCCTGTTCAACAAGCCTTTCGACGTCCTGTGCCAGTTCACCGACCGCAGCGCGCTGCCGCGGCGTACGCTGGCGGAATTCGGCTTGCCGCCCGACCTGTATCCGGCCGGGCGCCTCGATTACGACTCCGAAGGCTTGTTGCTGCTGACCGACGACGGCGCGCTGGCGCACCGCGTCACCGATCCGCGCCACAAGCTGCCGAAAACCTATCTCGTGCAGGTGGAAGGCGTGCCGGCTGCATCGGCGCTGCAGCGGCTGCGTGACGGCATTGACTTGAAGGATGGTCCGGCGCGTCCCGCCGAGGTGCGTGCGCTGTCGTGCGCACCGGATTGGTTGTGGCCGCGCGATCCGCCGGTGCGGTTCCGCAAGACGGTGCGGACGCGTGGCTCGAACTCACGATCCGCGAAGGCCGCAACCGCCAGGTGCGGCGGATGACCGCGGCGGTGGGCTTGCCGACGCTGCGGCTGATCCGCACGCGCATCGGCGATTATGCACTCGGCGATCTCGCGCCGGGCAGGCATCGTGTGATCGTGGATCCGTTCACGCCGCATGCAGGCCGGCACGGCAGGATGCGCCAATGACTTTCAAGGACCACTTTTCAGGACACGCCGATCTGTACGCCAAGGCGAGGCCGCATTACCCCGACACACTGTTCGACTGGATCGCGGCCGAGGCACCGGCGCACACGTGCGCGTGGGATGCGGGCTGCGGCAATGGCCAGGCCAGCGTTGCGCTCGCGCGGCACTTCGCTCGCGTGATCGCGACCGACCCCAGCGCAACGCAACTCCGCAACACCGTCGCCCATCCGCGCGTCGAATACCGCAACGAACCGCGGGATCTGGCTGATGGAAAGGGTTACCGCACGACCCTCGACGCGCGCTCGGCCGATGCGATCACGGTCGCTCAGGCGCTGCACTGGTTCGACCTCGATGCGTTCGTCGCCGAGGTGCGGCGCGTTGCCCGGCCCGGCGCGCTGTTCGCGGCGTGGTGTTACGCGAATTGCAGCGTCACGCCGGAAGTCGACGAGGTGATCGCATATCTGTACGACGATGTCCTCGGTGCCTGGTGGTCGCCGGAACGCCGGCTGGTGGACGAGGGCTATGCCTCGCTGGCGCTGCCGTTCGCCGAGATTGCAGATCCCCCTTTCGAAATGCGCGTCGAATGGGGTGTCCGGGATCTGCTCGCTTATCTCACCTCGTGGTCGGCGGCCCAGCGCTATCTGAAGACGACGGGCGACGACGCGGTCGCAGCGGTCGCGGACGAACTGGTTGCAGCATGGGGCAGCCCGGAACGCGTACGGCCGGTGCGCTGGTCGCTCGCGGTTCGCGCAGGACGTGTGTCGTAGTAGACGCCGGCGCCCACGATCGCCAAAAGCAGGAGCAGGCGCTACGCGCCGGCCGCTTACGAAGGCAGCCCGAAAAATGCGCGCGTGGCTGCGGTCGCGTTGCCCGCGGTGAGGGCCGCGTCTTCGCCACGTTCGCGGGCGACGGCTTCGCAGATGTGTTTCAGGTACATGGGTTCATTGCGCCGATCGGCGGGCGGCGGCCGGATGTCGCGCGGCAACAGGTACGGTGCATCGGTTTCCAGCATCAGGCGCGTGGCGGGAATCTCGCGCACCAGTTCACGCACCTGCATCCCGCGTCGTTCATCGCAGATCCAGCCCGTGATCCCGATGTGACAATCGAGGTCGAGGTACTCGAACAGCGCCCGCCGCTCATCGGTGAAGCAATGCACCACCACCGCCGGCACGCGATCGCGCGCGGATTTCAGCAACACCAGGAAATCGTCGTGCGCGTCGCGCTGGTGGAGGAACAACGGCATATTCAGATCGACTGCAACCCCGAGTTGCTTTTCGAATGCCGCGCGTTGCGCCGGGCGCGGCGACAGGTCGCGGTAATAGTCCAGCCCCGTTTCGCCGACCGCGACTACTTCGGGTTCGCGCGCCAGCTCGCGCAACAACGCGTCCGTCTCCGCACCGTAGTCGCCCGCGTGATGCGGATGCACGCCCGCCGTCGCATACAGCTTTCCGGGATGCTCGCGCGCGAGGTCCAGCGCGTGCTGGCTGCCTTCGCGCGACGCGCCGGTCACGATCATCCGCTCCACCCCGGCCTCGCGGGCACGCTCCAGCACCGCGTCGAGATCGCGGCGGAAGGACTCATGGGTGAGGTTGGCGCCGATGTCGATCAGGTGCATGAGACGGGAGACGGGAGACGGGGGGAGAGGGGAGAGGGGAAACGGGAGAGCCTACCAAACCTTTGCATGTCCGGTCTCCTGCATGGGCGCGAATGTTTCCATCGAAGTTCAACGGTTTGCAAGCCTGCGCCTACAATGCTCGATGCCTCGCGTCGACATCGAATTTCCGATCACGCCACTGCTGCCGCGCATTCGCGAAAGCCTGCGCGCGCATCCGCGCGTGGTGCTGGAAGCGCCGCCCGGGGCCGGCAAGACCACGCAGGTGCCGCCCGCGCTGCTGGACGAGGCGTGGCTCGCGGGCCGTCAAGTCGTGATGCTGGAACCGCGCCGGATCGCCGCACGCGCCGCGGCGAGCTTCATGGCCGCACAGCGCGGCGAGGCGGTCGGGCAAACCATCGGCTACCGCATCCGCTTCGAGTCGCGCGTGTCGGATGCGACACGCATCGTCGTCGTCACCGAAGGGATCCTGACCCGGATGCTGCAGGACGATCCGGAACTGACCGGTATTGGCGCGCTCATCTTCGACGAATTCCACGAGCGGCACCTGGCCGGCGATCTCGGCGCGGCGCTGGCGCTCGACGTGCAGGCATCGCTGCGTCCGGACCTCCGCATCGTCCTGATGTCGGCGACGCTGGAGGACGCGCGAATTGCAACCTGGCTGGACGCGCCGGTGCTGTGCAGCGAAGGCCGAGCGTTTCCGGTCCGCATCGAACATCCCCCGGCGCGGCGCGGCGAGAACGAACTTGCGCACTTGTGCCGCAGCGTGCAGACCGCATTCGAGGAAACCGGCGGCGACGTGCTGGTGTTCCTGCCGGGCCGACGCGAAATCGCACGGGTGCAAAGGATGCTGGAAGATGTGGAACTCTCCCCCCGCGAGCGAGGGGAGATGGCCGCAGGCCAGAGGGGGGGAACGCTCGCGCGCGATTTCCCCCACCCAGCGCTACGAGCTCGGCGCTTCGCGCCGCCTTCCCCGCAAGCGGGGGAGGGTGCGCACCTCGAAATTGTTCCTCTCCACGGCGAACTGTCCCTTGTCGAGCAGCAGGCCGCGCTCGCGCCGGCGGAACCGGACATGCGTCGCGTGATCCTTGCCACCAACGTTGCCGAATCGTCGATCACCGTGCCTAGCGTACGCGCGGTGGTGGATGCGGGACTCGCGCGCGAGCCGCGTTTCGATCCGAATTCCGGCTTGTCCCGTCTGGAGACCGTCGCCATTTCCCAAGCCTCGGCCGACCAGCGCGCCGGACGTGCGGGACGCGTCGCACCCGGCGTCGCGTATCGCTTGTGGCCCGAGAGCCGCCGTCTTGAACCATCGCGCACGCCGGAAATCACGCAGGCCGAGCTGTCCGCGCTCGCCCTGGAACTCGCCGCGTGGGGCGTGGGCGAGGACGCGGTATCGGCCCTGCGCTGGCTGGATGCGCCACCGTCCGGTGCACTCGCGGCAGCGCGCGACCTGCTGCAACGCCTGGGCGCACTCGACGGCACCTTGCGCATCACGCGGCTGGGCCGCGACGTGCTGCAGTTGGGCGCGCATCCGCGCCTGGCTGCTGCCGCGTTGCGCGCACCGGACGCATTGCGCCCGCTCGTGGCGGACCTGCTGGCGCTGCTGGAGGCACGTTCGCCACTGCGCGGCGGATTCAACGATGACTTGCGTGCGCGCATCGATGCTCTGCACCTGTACCGCGATGCGGGCGCGCGCGCGGTGCGCGACGCCGATACGGGCGCGCTGTCCGCCATCGAGCAGGCCGCGCGCGGCTGGCGCAAGCGGCTCGGCGTTCGACACGGCGCCAGCGGCACACCTGAGGCGCTCGGCGTGGGCAACCTGCTGCTGCACGCTTTCCCGGACCGCGTGGCGAAGCAGGATGCGAAAGACCCTCGGCGGTATCTGCTCGCCAACGGCCGCGGCGTGCGCTTGCACGAAGCGTCGGTCCTGTTCGGCGAACCGTGGCTGGTCGTCACCGAGGCGCGCTTCGATGTGCGCGACAGCCTCGTTCTCGCAGCGGCACCTTTCGATCCCGCGTTGCTTGAGCGCGATTACCCACAGCATTTCGTGCGCGAGCGCGTGGTGCGGGTGAACGACAATGACGTAGTCGAAGCCGTCCAGCAGCATCGCTTCGACGCCATCGTGCTGGAGCGCCGCGCTGTTGCCGCGGAGCCGGAAGATGCCTTGCCCGCGTTGCTGGCACTTATCCGCTCACGCGGACTCGAAGTGCTCCCCTGGAGCGATGTTACGCGACGGCTGCGCGCGCGGATCGCCTGGTTGCGTGGTGCGCTGCCCGACGCGGGGTTGCCGGATGTGTCCGACGCGGGGCTGCTGGATTCGCTGGAATCCTGGCTGGCGCCCGCGCTCCGGGGCAAGCGCAAGCTGGATGCGTTGTCATCGAACGAACTGTCGAACGCATTCGGCACGTTGCTAGGCTGGCCGCAGCGCCGATTGCTGGACGAAGCCGCGCCGGATGCGATCACGGTGCCGAGCGGCATGACGCGCAAGCTCGAGTACCCGCCAGCGGAAGTTAAGAGCGAAGTCGCCTCACCGGTACTGGCGGTGAAGTTGCAGGAACTGTTCGGTCTCGCGGAAACACCGCGGATCGCCCGCGGTCGCGTGCCTGTGACGCTTCATCTGCTGTCGCCCGCCGGACGCCCGATCCAGGTCACGCAGGATTTGCGCGGTTTCTGGGAACGCACCTATCCCGAGGTGAAGAAGGAATTGAAGGGGCGCTACCCCAAGCACCCTTGGCCGGATGACCCTTGGTCGGCCACGCCGACCCATCGTGCCAAGCCGCGCAACCGCGCGTAGGCGTTCCGCATGCGGCTCAATCGACCAGCGTGTAATCCAGCGTCGCCACCACGCGTACGGTCTTGTCGATCTGCTTGTCCTGCTGCAGCATCGGCGCCTTGTCGCGTGGCAGGATTTCGAACACGCCTTGGTTGGCGCGCAGAATGCCGCCCAGCCGGCTGCCGGAGTCGCGCGCGAACTGTTCGGCGGCGGTGCGCGCGTTCTTCGTCGCTTCGGCGATCATCGACGGCTTCAGCGCGTTGATGCCATCGAAAAGATAGTTCGGCCCTTCGTTGAAACTCCCGTCCGGATTGCCAAGCACGATGCCTTGCGCGATCAACGCGCCGGTGTCCTGCGCCGCGGCTGCCACGGCATCCACGTCCTTCGTTCGCACCATGATGGTGCCGCTGACGACGAAGCGCGTCTTGTACTGGTCATTGCCGTAATTGCGTGCAGCTCGGTCGGTCACCTGCACGCTGTGGAACGCAATCGCGTCCGGTCCGAGTTTGTGTTGCTTGAGGAACGCGGTGATCGCGGCGTCATCGCGCTGGATGCCGGCCTGCACGTCGGCGAGCTGGTTGCCCGTTTCGGCGAAATGGATCTGCCAGAGCGCGATGTCGGCTTTGACGTTGCGTTCTGCAAGGCCTTTGACTGTCACGTAGCGCACCGCGTGCCGGTGTGCGAAGCCATTGCCGATGAACCAGCCTCCGACGACCAGTCCGATCCCAACGAGCAGCGCGGCGACAATGCGGGTCATGGTGGATTCCTCCATCGGCAAGCAGCATCAACCTGTCACGCGGGACGGCTAACGACCATCGCCCGACTTGCGCCACGACGGTTGGCCGATCGGCTCGCCCGAAAAGCCCTTGAACAAACTCGGGTACAACTCGTTCACCGGTTTGCCATCCGGGCCGAGCTTCGGCGAGCGCGCGAAGCTGCCGGCGAAGCCCGGGAACTCGACCGGGCTTTCCCATCCGTCCCTGCTCACTGCAGATACGCCGAAGAAGTAATCGTCGAGGATGACGTTCTTCAGCACGATGGAATCGGTGTCACCCGCGCCCCGTTCGTGCTGCCACTGCGGCGCGGTGGTCTCGCGCCACCACGCGTTGTAGCTGACCGCGCCGGGCGAGGGTTTCCACGACAGCGTGGTGTCGTACGCGACTGCGCCCTTCACCGTCAGGCCGAACGGCGGTGGCGGCGCCATCGCGAGCGAGGCCATCGTAATCGCATCCAGGCGCGTGACGTTGGCCAGGTAATCGAAGTCGACGCCGGAAATCACGTCACCGTGCTTGACCCCGTTCACCACGCTGACGTTCTGGTGCTGATGCGAGTAATTCTCCTGCGATTCCGACAGCCGCACCGCGGGAAAACCCTGCTCGAGGAACGGCACCTGGTCGCCCGAACGGCCCCAGCGATCGGTGCGGTACACCATCCGCACGTGGAAATCATCGAGGTAGTGGTCGGCCAGTGCCTGCATGTAGCGTGCGATGTTGCGCGAGGGCGAATCCACGCCGCCGCCGTGGAAGCGTCGGTAAGCCGCCTGCTCCAGCGTTTCATTGGCCTTGGTGCCTTCCGAAAAAATCCGGATCGTGTGCGGGTCGTACACACCATTGCCGCCGTGGTCGTTGCCGACCATGTCATTGTTGAGATTGGCTTCGACGTTCCAGCCGTGGTCGACCGCGTACTGCGCGATGATCTTGCCGCCGTACAGGCCCTGTTCCTCGCCGTCGTCGGCGGAGTACACCAGGGTCGCGGGGAACTTGTATTTGGAGAGGATCCGCGCGGTTTCGATCAATGCGGCGACGCCCGCGGCATCATCATTGGCACCCGGTGCGTCGCCCCTGGCATCCATCACGTCGGCGTTGCGCGAATCGAGGTGCGCGGTCATCACGATCACGCGGTTCGGATCGGTCGTGCCGCGCTGGATCGCGACGACGTTCTTCACTTCGGCGCCGGCCTTGGGCATGCGCGGTCCGGTGAACACCTGGGAAGGTTCGACGATTTCGAAACAGCCGCCGCAGCCCTTCGAGATGCTCTCGAATTGCGCACGGACCCAGCGCCGCGCCGCGCCGATGCCACGCGTTTGGGACGTGGTGGTCGAAAGCGTGTGGCGGGTGCCGAAGCCCACCAGCGCGACGTCGGTGGCGTGCAGGTTGGACGGCTCGACCGCAGCAGCGATCGCCTTCAGCTCGGGATGCATGTTGACGGGTGGTGGTGCGGCAAACGCCGCGGCCGAAACCAGCGCGGCGGAGAGTGCCGACAGACCTTGGATGCGAGACATGGCGATTCCCCGAAGACCGGAATGCCAAGGGTATCGTGCCTTGCCGCCCCTTGGCGTAGTCCGTTCGTCATGCGTATCTGGCAAAAAGCCCTGGACACGGATCAAAGCGGATCAACACGGATTTGATCTTTCGGTTTGCTCTTGATCCGCCTTTGTCCGCTTTTATCCGTGTCAAAAATGCTTTTGGGAAATCCTGTCAGCCGCAATGACATCCGAGGCGTGCCACACCGCCATGCGGCGGTTGCCGGACAGGAAGTAAGGCCAGGTTCGATACGGCTCGGCGCCGCGTGGCTCGTCGTGGCTGTCGCCGGTGATGAGAATCCCGTGCGGATGCGCGCGGCACCATGCCAGGACATCGCCGGGCGGGATCCACGGCACCGGCTGGTGCAGTCGCCCGGTATAGCCGAACAGGCCGTTGTGCCAGGAAACGTACGCGATTGCTTCGTGCGACTCGAGCGCCCGTTTCACGAACGCAGCTTCGGGACGCACGTCCAGCGCCGGCAGATAGGCCAGCGTTCCGGCCAGCATCGCGGCCGACACCAGTGCGGTCGCGGACAACGCCAGCCCACGCGCGTCACGGCCCCACAGGCGCCACACGCCGATCGCGATGATCAAGGCCACCAGCGCCAGCCCTGCGATCGCACGCTGCGGCGGATATCCGAACTGTCTTGCCGCGAGCCAAGGCAACGCCACGATGCCGATGCCAATGAGCAGGGCGAGCACGCCGAACAGCAGCGGTCGCAGCCGTGCGCCGGTTTGCTGCAACAGCCACGCCCCCGCCAATGCCCATGCGGGCAACAGCGGCAGCAGGTAATGGATCTGCTTGCCGCTGATCGCGCAGAACGCGACAAAAGGCACCACCCACCAGCACCACAGGAAACTCCCGAAGTGCCCGCGCCACAATCCTGCCCATGCGGCACCCGGCGCGCGCAGCGCAAGCAGCCACGGCAGCAACAGCACCGGCACCAGCGGCAGGTACCACCACCACGGGCGCCCGTGCGCGAAACTGTGCGCGATGCGCCCGGTGACCTTGTCGACCAGCGGTTGCCAGTACGTCGGCCCCGCGTACCACGCGGCGGGCAGCAACCAGCACAGCGCGATCGCGATCCCGATCAGCAAGCCTGCCAGCAGCGCGGGATACCAGCGCGCCTTGTGCGCACGCGCGGTGCCGCTCCACAGCGGCGCCAGCACCGCGACTGCGACGACGTGCAACAGCATCACCGGTCCCTTGGCTAGGATGCCGAGTCCGATCATCAGGCCCAGCCAGCCGATTCCGCGCGTCCACCTGCCTGCATCGAGATCCAGCAGCGCGTGCAGCGCGCCCAGCACGCACAACGACAGCAAAAGGTCGAACATGATCGCGGTCGAGAACACGGTGAAGCCGAGACAACCCGCCAGCACCCACATCGCCGTGTCGGCGCCGCGTGCGTCCATGCCAAGCCGCGCGGCCAGCCGCCGCAGCGTCAGCAACATGCCGAGCGCGACGATCAGCGCCTCGATGCGCGCAACCCAGGTGTGCACGCCCACGATCTTCCAGCCGCCCGCGATCAGCCAGAACAGCAGCGGCGACTTGTCCGAATACCATGCGCCGTTGACGGTCGGCACCAGCCACTGCCCGGAATTGAACATCTCCCACGCGGCGGTGAGGTAACGGGTCTCGTCGATCGGGATGGGCGGGAACAGCACCGCCAGCGGCAGCAGCAAAACGAACCACAGCGCCAGCCACGGGGAACTCTGCAAGCCGCGCGCCTGATTCGATGCCGTACCATTCATCGCCGCGCAGGATAACGGAACCCGATACGCAAATCGCCGGCGATTCATGCAATCCACTTACGTGCGGGATCACTTCCTGTGCATGTCGCGGGGCTTGGGCGGCTCGCCCTCCTTCCCGAGTTCCTCCAGCAGCGTCTTCATGTCCTCGGCGTGCTCTTCCTCGACGGCCAGGATCTCTTCCATCATCCTGCGGCTGGTGGGATCGTCGTTTCCGAGGTACTGCACGATCTCGCGGTAGCTGTCGATCGCGATGCGCTCGGCCACCAGGTCCTCCTTGATCATGTCGACCAGATCGTCGCCTTCGACATAATCCGAATGTGCGCGCGTCGTCAGGCCCTCCGGGTTCAGGTTGGGCGCGCCGTCGAGCTGGGTGATGCGCTCGGCGATCCGGTCCGCGTGCTCCTGTTCTTCGTTGGCGTGCTGGAGGAACTCCGCCGCGACGCTCTGCGCGTGGATGCCGGCGGCCATGTAGTGGTGATACTTGTAGCGCAGCACGCACACGATTTCCGTCGCGAGCGCCTCGTTCAGCACCTTGATCACGGTGTCGCGGTCCGCGGTGTAGCCGTGCGTCACGGCGCCTCTTTCGATGTGCTCGCGCGCGCGCTTGCGGATGGTCTGGATATCGCTCAGGAACGGCTTCTTCGCGGCCATGCGGGTCTCCTTGTGCTGTCGATCGTGCGGAGGTCAGGCCAGTGTACGCCCCCGATGTCGCGGAGGAGTGAATGGTGTGCCAGGCGCAGCGATCAGATCCTGCGTTGGATCCGGCCGCCCTGCTCGCGGAATTCGGCGGCCTTCTCGGCCATGCCTTCCTCCAGCGCCACGGTTTCCTCGACACCGTGTTCGCGCGCGTAGTCGCGCACGTCCTGCGTGATCTTCATCGAACAGAACTTCGGACCGCACATCGAACAGAAGTGCGCCGTTTTTGCGGCATCCTTGGGCAGGGTCTCGTCGTGGAATTCCTTGGCCTTGTCGGGATCGAGGCCGAGGTTGAACTGGTCTTCCCAGCGGAATTCGAATCGCGCCTTCGAGAGCGCGTTGTCGCGCGCCTGCGCGCCCGGATGACCCTTGCCGAGGTCGGCCGCGTGCGCGGCGATCTTGTACGCGACGATGCCCTCGCGCACGTCGTTCTTGTCGGGCAGGCCCAGGTGCTCCTTGGGCGTGACGTAGCAGAGCATCGCGGTGCCGTACCAGCCGATCATCGCGGCACCGATCGCGGAGGTGATGTGGTCGTAGCCCGGCGCGATGTCGGTCGTGAGCGGCCCCAGCGTGTAGAACGGCGCCTCGTGGCACTTGTCGAGCTGCCGCTCCATGTTTTCCTTGATGAGGTGCATCGGGACGTGACCGGGACCCTCGATCATCACCTGCACATCGTGCTTCCAGGCGAGGTCGGTGAGTTCGCCCAGCGTATCGAGCTCGGCGAACTGCGCTTCGTCGTTCGCATCGGCGATGCAGCCGGGACGCAGGCCGTCGCCAAGACTGAAGGCCACGTCGTACGCCTGCATGATCTCGCACATCTCCTCGAAATGCGTGTAGAGGAATGATTCCTTGTGGTGCGCGAGGCACCACTTGGCCATGATCGAACCGCCGCGCGACACGATGCCGGTGACGCGCTTGGCCGTCAGCGGCACGAAACGCAGCAGGACGCCGGCGTGGATCGTGAAATAGTCGACGCCCTGCTCGGCCTGTTCGATCAAGGTGTCGCGGAACAGTTCCCAGGTGAGTTCCTCGGCCGCGCCGCCGACTTTTTCCAGCGCCTGATAGATCGGCACCGTGCCGATCGGCACCGGCGAATTGCGCACGATCCATTCGCGCGTTTCGTGGATGTACTTGCCGGTGGAAAGGTCCATCACGGTGTCGCCGCCCCAACGGATCGCCCACACCATTTTTTCGACTTCTTCGGCGATGGACGAAGTAACCGCCGACGTGCCGATGTTGGCGTTGATCTTGGTGAGGAAATTGCGGCCGATGATCATCGGCTCGGTTTCGGGATGGTTGATGTTGCACGGGATGATCGCGCGTCCCCGCGCGACTTCGTCGCGCACGAACTCGGGCGTGATTTCGCGCGGGATTGCGGCTCCGAAGGATTGGCCCGGATGCTGCTGCGCCAGCGCGCTGCCGCGCAGCGCATCTAGTTTCTGGTTTTCCCGGAGCGCGATGAATTCCATCTCGGGCGTCACGATGCCTCGCCGCGCGTAGTGCATTTGGGTAACGTTGGCGCCAGCTTTCGCCAGGCGAGGCTTCGGCAGGTTCGGAAAACGCACGTCGGCGAGCTGGGCGGCCTCCGCATGGCGGCGTCCGAATTCGGAGGTGCGATTGGGCAGCACGTCGGTATCGCCGCGCTCGGCGATCCAGCCAGCGCGCAGTTTCGGCAGGCCCGCCGCGAGATCGGCCGTGAACGCGGTGTCGGTGTAAGGGCCCGAGGTGTCGTACACCGTGAACGGCGCATTCGCTTCCGCGCCGAACATCGCCGGCGTGTCGGTCAAGATGATTTCGCGCATCGGCACGCGGATATCGGCTCGACCGCCTCCGACGTAAACCTTGCGCGAGCCGCGGATCGGGTTCGTAACGGTTTCGGAAAGGGTCTGCGCCTGGCGCAGCAGTTCGGAAGGTTGGGCATTCATTGCGTCGCTCCGGAATCGATGCAGGCATTGAATCCTGCTTCGCGCAAACCTGCACGGAAGCGCAGCGCGAAGGGGATCGCATGTCGAAACGGCGGCGTCGGGCGCAGGTCGTGCGGCGAAGCTCCCTACACCGGTGCGAACCGGATCAGGTTCGAAGGGTCTGTCTCAGCCGATGCGTTCCATCGCGAGCGGCACCCCCGCTTCAACGTGCCATTGAAGCACGTTCGGCGCACGATGGCGAATCGGAAAGCAACGGCCTTGGACACGGATGAACACGGATGAGCGGATTTGTCCGCTTGATCCGCTTCTATCCGTGTCAATCCGTGTCAAAAAGCTTTGAAAGTGGCGGACGCCGCGATTCTGGATGACTGCAAAAACAGACCTCAGCGCGGCGCGTACGCCCTCAGGAACATGTCCACCGTCGCCTCGAGGTGCGCCTCCGTTTCCGCAGGCGTGGGCTGTCCGCACCCGAACAGCATGCGCGCGTGATGCTCGCCTTTCAGCAACGCGAAGAACTGACTGGCGGCGCGGTGCGGATCGGCGATATCGAGCTGACGTGCCGCGACTTCCCTCTTCAGCATGTCGGCAAGCGCAGCCTGCACCCGCATCGGGCCGGCTTCCCAGAACAGCCTCGCCAATTTGGGTGACTGCTGGGAACTTGCAACGAGCGTGCGGTGCATGCCCAGCGCGCCCTCGCTCATCATCAGCGCGAAAAATGCGCGCGCGACGCCGAGCAACTGGTCGCGCACCGGCGCATGGACGTCGACGTTGAACAACGTCCGCGGCAGCAAGCCGTCGCACTTGCAATGGATGGTTTCGATGAACAAGGCCTCCTTGCCACCGAAATGGCTGTACACGGTGAGCTTGGAGACTCCCGCTTCGGCGGCGACCGCATCCATGCTGGTGCCTTCGAATCCGTGCTGCGGAAACAGGCGCTTCGCCGCCTCCAGAATCGCGGCGCGCTTTTCCAGATCCTTCGGCCGGCCAGGACCACTGCAGCGTTCAGGTGTTGCGTTCATGCCACGTAAACCATGTTCCAGTTGCTTCAAATTCATCGTTATTATACGCGCGAGTACACATTTCGCGGAGCCCGCGCTTGTCGGCGAGCGTCCGATGTGTCCGCCGAAGTGTCCGCGGACAGCGGCATCGATGACAGTGCGCGTGTATGTACTTGATTCATTGACATGATTTCTGCCGGTCGGCTTGGCACAGATCATGCCTTATCCGTTGCGCGCAGCGGATGATGGCCGTCATGTCGGCGCGGTGACTTCCGGCACTTCGTCGGTGGCGGCGCAACCCGCAGGCTGTACGCGTTGCCCGCGACCGCAAGCGCGCCTAAGCTTTCCGGTCTTTGATTCGATGGATTGGCGATTCGCATGAACATGAATCCCGAACTCGCGGCCGCGCACCGCAACATGGTCGAAAACCAGGTGCGGCCGTGGGAGGTGCTGGACGCCCGCGTGCTCGATGTGCTCTCCAGCCTGCCGCGCGCGGCGTTCGTGCCCAAGACGTACGCGGCACTCGCCTATGCCGACGTGAACCTGCCGATCGGCCACGGCGAGGTGATGCTGAAACCGGTCGTCGAGGGCCGCATCCTGCAGGCGGTGCTGCCGCTCGCCAACGAGCAGGTGCTCGAGATCGGCACCGGCACCGGCTATTTCGCGGCCTGTCTCGCGCAATTGTGCGCCTGCGTCACGACCATCGACTGCCGTGCTGAATTTATCGACGCGGCGAGGCTGAAATGGCGGGCGCAAGCAATCGGCAACATCGAGTCCGCGCACGCCGACGCGCTGGCCGGCTATGCGCCGGAGCAAAAGTTCGACGCAATCGTCGTGACCGGCGCGGTCACGACACTGCCGAGCGTGTTCGAAGGCTTGCTGAAGCCGGCGGGCCGGATATTCGTGATCCGCGGCACCGCACCGGCGATGCAGGCGGTGCTGTTGCAGCGCGCCGCCGACGGCGGCTGGATCGAAGACCGTCTGTTCGAAACCGACATTCCTTATCTCGCGGGCGCCGCACCCTCCCGCACATTCAACCTGTGAGCGGGCCCGCGCGCCCCAGCAAGGATTCCCAGGCATGACCTCACGCAATGCGCACCGTCGTACCCTCGCGATCCGTGCCTGTGTCCTCGCCGTCTCGGTGGCACTTGGATGCGCCCACGCGGCCAGCGCGCACGCCGAAAACCTCATGGACGCCTACCGGCAGGCACTGCAACAGGATCCCGTGCTGAAACAGGCCGAGGCGCAAAGCCGCATCGGAAAGGCCGGCGCCGACATATCGCGCGCGCCATTGCTGCCGCAGCTCAATGGCAGCGTGTCGCTCAACGACAGCCACGGCACCGAAGGTCCGGAAGTGGTCCAAAATCCCGACGGCACGTCCCGGATCGTCAATCAGATTGGCACCGGCGGCCGTTCGCGCAGTGAATCGGTCGGCCTCAACCAGGTGCTGTTCGACCTTGGCCAGTTCGAAACCTGGCGCGCCAGCAAGGCCAATGCCCGTTCCACCGAGGCGCAGTACGTCGCGGCAGAGCAGAACCTGATCCTGCGGGTGGCGCAGGCGTATTTCACCGTGCTCACGGACGAGGACCAATTGAAATACGCCCAGTCGAACGCGGCGTCCTTGAAGAAACAGCTCGATCAGGCGCAGGCCAAGTACGACGTGGGCTTCGCCGCGATCACGGACGTGGCGGACGCCAAGTCCGCTTACGACACCGCAGCATCGCAGGTGATCGCCGCCGAAAACCTGGTGTTCAACGATCGCCAGGCGCTGGAGCAGATCACCGGGGAGAAGACCGGCACGCTGGAAACGCTCACGGAAAATCTGCCGCTGAACCCGCCCCAGCCCAACGACATGCAGGACTGGGTGAATACGGCGCTGGCCAGCAACCCGTCGCTGCAGGCGCAGCGGGATCTCGTGGAAGCCGCGCAGCACGACGTCACGGCCGCCCACGCCGGGCACCTGCCGACCCTGAACGCCTCGGTCGATTATTCGCATGGCGCATCATGGGGCGGTGTCTCCAACAATCTCAGGAATACGAGCGGCCTGCCAAGCAGCCTCACCGACAACCGTACCTCGGGTACCACGGTCGGCCTGGTGCTGAACGTCCCGTTGTTCCAGGGCGGCGGCATCATTGCGCGCGAGAAGCAGGCGATCGCGCAACGCGACCAGGCCAACGACGTGCTGGAGCAGGATCGTCGCACCACCGTCAGCAACACCCGCAACGCGTTCAACGCGATCACCGCGGGCATCAGTTCGGTGGAAGCCACCAAGGCCGCGGTGGAGTCGGCCAAGACCGCGCTGGACGCGACCCAGGCGGGTTACGACATCGGCACCCAGACCATCGTCAACCTGCTGATCGCGCAGAGCACCTATTTCCAGGCGCTGGGCGCGTACTCGCAGGCACGCCACGCACTGGTGATCAATCAGCTCAACCTCAAGTACGCGGCAGGCACGCTGTCGGTGAAGGACCTGGAAGCCGTCAACGCGCTTCTGCAGTGACGATCCCGCTTTCCGCGCGGTAGCGCGCGCGTGCGAAAACCCTCCCGAGCAACACCATGGTCCGTCGCACGGCGCCACGTTCGCGCACGCACACCGCGTGGGCCGCGGCGCCCATCCGCGCGAGCTCTGCAGGATCGCGCAACAATTGTTGTACCGCCATGCCCAACGCCTGGGCCGAGGCAACCCTGCGCGCGCCTCCGGCTTCGATCATGCTGCGGGTGATTTCCTCGAAATTGAAGGTGTGCGGGCCCACCAGCACCGGCTTGGAAAGCGCCGCCGGCTCCAGCACGTTGTGGCCACCGATCGGCACCAGCGAACCTGCGACGAAGGCGAGATCGCACGCCGCGAAATAGCGCATCATCACCCCCATTCCGTCGATCACCAGGCACTGGGTTTCGGGGTTGACGTCGCCTGCGCCGTGGGTGGCGACGGCGAACCCGAGGTTGTGCGCCGCATGTTCGACCGCGCGAAAACGTTCCGGATGGCGTGCGGCGATCAGCAGCAGCGCGTCGGGCATCCGCGCCAGCACCGCGAGGTGAGCCTCGAATGCGGCCAGTTCCTCGCCCTCGTGGGTGCTGGCCGCGATCCAGACCGGCCGCGTATCGCCCCATTGCACGCGCAGCTCCGCGCCACGCTGCCGCGCGCCCTTGGGCAGGGGAATGTCGTATTTCAAATTGCCCGAGACCTGCACGCGTGACGGTTCGGCGCCCAGCGCGCGATACCGGCGCGCGTCGGCGTGGGACTGCGCGGCGACCAGCGCCACGTTGGCCAGTGCTTCGCGGACCAGCGCGCGGATCGGCCGATAGCGGCGCAGCGAGCGTTCCGACAAACGCGCGTTGACCACCGCCAGCGGGATCCCGCGCTGGCCGCACTGGTGGAACAGGTTCGGCCAGATCTCGGTTTCCATCACCACCGCCAGCACCGGGCGAAGGCGATTGAGGAATCGCGCGACCGCGCGCGGCAGGTCGTAGGGCAGATAGACGTGGAAGACGCTGTCGCCGAACAACTTGCGCACCCGCTCGGAGCCGGTCGGCGTCACCGTGGTCACCACCATCGGCAGCGGCGCGTAGCGGCGCCGCAGCGCGGTGATCAGCGGAAGCGCGGCATTGACCTCGCCCACCGACACCGCGTGTACCCAGATGCAGCCGTTCAGACCCGGATCGGGAAACCGCCCGAAACGCTCGCGCCAGCGTTTGAAGTAGCCGCGGTAACGGAATCCGCGCGCCATCAACCGCCAGACGATCACCGGCGTGGCGAGATACATCGCGACGGTGTAGAGGAATCGCAGCATGGAGCGGAAGAGGTTCGGCGACGGGCGAGTATAACTTTCAGGGTCGCGGTTCCGCTCGCCTCCGCGAGCGGTTCTTCGCACGATGTCGCACGACATCCCTGTCTTTTTCCGCGCGCCCCCCGGGCGCGCGGGCCCCTTTTGGCATTGCCCAAAAGGGGCGAAAAGGCTAGGCGCCTGTGGCGGTGGACTCGGCAACTTCCTGTTGCCTCCTCTGCCCTTGTCGCTTGCCGATCGCTCGCCGGCGCGAACTCCTACATCCCTGTAGTCGAACATCCGCGCCTTGCTCGCGCGATCGTCTGCGCGACTGCGGCACCGCCAACGGCGCTTTGTCGCTCCGATACCGGCCATCCATGGCCTGTATCCGGTTGTGGTGGGCGCACCACGGATATGATCATTGGAGGTCACATGCTCGCTGAACCTTCATGCTGCATCAGTGAAGGCCAAGGATGGCCGCCAGCGAAGCCGAGCTCTTGATGCGCCTTTGCATGACGCCGCGGCGCGCAGCCGAACGGCGGAGCAAGCGCCGGATGTCCGAGCACACGGATGTGCGAGTTCGGCGCGGCCGCCGTTCGGCGAGCACCAAGGGAAATCGAGCCGACACGACGTCGGCGAGATCGTCATGCCCGGCGCATGGTTTTGGCCACTTTTGCCGTAACAAAAGTGGCTCGCTCGCGCAGCGAGCGAAACCGCTCTTTGGCGCGGGCGCAGAGAAGACACGAATGTCCGTACGAATATCAAAAAAAGCACCCAAACAAAATCAAATCAACCGCGCCGCGGTGAGTTCGCTCTTGAGATACGCGTAGTAGATCGGCGCGGCGACGATGCCGGGGATGCCGAACGCGGCCTCCATCACCAGCATCGCCAGCAGGATTTCCCAGGCGCGCGCGTGGATGCGGTTGCCGACGATGTTGGCGTTGAGGAAGTACTCGAGCTTGTGGATCAGGATCAGGAAGACCAGCGCGCCCAGCGCGACCCACAGCGACACCGACAGCGCGACGATCACGATCAAGGTGTTGGAGATCAGGTTCCCGATCACCGGCAGCAGACCGACCACGAACGTGATGGCGATCAGCGTCTTGGTCAGCGGCAGGTGCACGCCGGCGAGCGGCAGCGCGACCAGCAGGAAAATCGCGGTGAACAGGGTATTCAACGCCGAGATGCGCGCCTGGGCGAACACGATGTCGTGAAAGGCCTGCGTGAAGCGCGAACAGCGCGCGCTGAGGTCGCGGTTGAGCGGGCCGAGATCCCGCGTCGCCCGGGCATGTACCAGCGCCACCAGCGCGCCGAGCGCCAGGCCGACGATGATGCGCCCGAACACGTGCAGGGTTTCCTTGCCGGCAACCTGCAGTTGTTCGGAATGTTCGCGCGCGAGCTGCGTCGCGGTGAAGCGGAAATCCTCCGCGCTCACCGGCAGGTAGGCCACGATCCACGCCGGCAATTGGGTGCGCGCCCGATCGATGGTCGGCATCATCCGATCGAACAGCGTGTTGGGGTCGCCCAGCTCGGCGCGGAAGAACGCGATCGCGCCGAAGATCAGCAACGCGAGCAGCCCCGCCACCACCACCGCGAGCACGCCGACCACCACTTGCCGCGCCCAGCCGCCCGGCCAGCGGCGTTCCAGCAGCGGCGCCAACGCATCCACCACGGCGTACACCAGCAGGCCGGCGATCAGGGCCGGCAACAGGTGCAGGAACATCACGAGCAGCAGCGCGATGGCTGCCGCGAGATAACTCGCGACCGCGGTGTGGCGGCCCAGGCGGGACGGAAGGCGGGCAACGTCGTTCATGGCGCGGAGTCTGGCAGATGTCCTTGCGTTCATCCATGAATGCATTCTTTTGTGATCGTCCCCGATCGCTGCATCGAGGTGGCCCCCCTTCCAATCCATCTTTCACTTTGGTGAAGACCAGAACGGCCTTCCTCGCCTTGACTTTTCGCAAAGACGCTTCGAGCGAAACCTTTTAGAATCGCGCGATGCCGCCACGCGCTGCCATTCCCGCCCGCGACCGCCTGATCTTCGCGCTGGACGTTCCCGATCGCAGCGAAGCGGTCGCGTGGATGGATCGCCTGGGCGATGCGGTATCGTTCTACAAGATCGGCCTGGAATTGCTCAGCGGGGGCGATTACTTCCCCGTGCTGGACGAACTTGCGAAGCGCGGAAAGAAAATCTTCGCTGACCTGAAATTCCACGACGTCCCAGCCACGGTCGCGGGTGCGATACGCGGTCTCACGCAACGCCCGGTCACGTTCGCGACGGTGCATTGCGACAGCCGCGCGATGCTGGAAGCGGCGGCGGCGGCGAAGGGCTCGCTGCGACTCCTCGCGGTCACGGTGCTGACCAGCAACGACGCCGACGATCTCGCCGCGCTCGGTGTTGCGGGCGAACCGGCCGACGTCGTGATCGAGCGGGCGCACCTCGCGCAGGCGGCGGGCATCGATGGGGTGGTGTGCTCGGGGGCCGACCTGCCGCGGCTGCGCGACGCACTGGGTCCGAACCTGCTCACCGTATGTCCCGGCATCCGCCCCGCGGGTCCGCCGGGAGACGACCAGACGCGTGATGACCAGAAGCGCACGGTCGACGTCGCGACCGCTTTCGCGCAGGGCGCGGATTACATCGTGGTGGGGCGGCCCATCCGCCATGCGTCCGATCCACGCGCGATGGCGGAATCCATGGTGTCGCAGATCGCGGCCGCAATGGATTGACACGGGCCGGCTTGCCTATGCGGTCCTGCCTCGCCACACTGCCGCGCATGTCAACCTCAGTCCGGCACGTCCCGACACGCTTCCGCGGCTTCGCGATCGTGCTGACGGGCACGTTCGCGCTGGCGCTGGCGGCTTGCCACCATGCACCGCCACCACCCAGCAACGCCACCCCCGAAAAGGCAGTCGAGACGAACCTGCGCCTGACGGCGATGGGCGATTTCGACGGGCTGATGAAGAACCGGCTGCCGCCCGCGGACTATGCGCGGTGGCGCGCCGAGTGGGACAAGTCGCACGCGCAGCCGATCTCGGCTTCGCCGGCGCAGCAGCAGCAATTCGCGCAGATCATGCGGATGCTGACCGAACCGGGCGCCGAGGCCAAACTCGCGAAGCGCCTGCAACCCGAGCTCGCGAAACTGCGTGGCGGGAAGAGCGGATCGTTGCCGATCGCGAGCGGCATCCTGCGGGCCGCAGGCCAGGAGATGATCGCTTCCTCGCCGCAGCTCGGCAACGCGCAAAAAGCCCTGGCGACGCAGGGACTGGATGCGCTGATCGCCTGGGCGAAGGCCACCGATTTCAGCGACGTCAAAAAGGCCAGGAAGGCGATCGACCTCGTCTGTGCGACGGCGCGGCAGTTGCACGTGCAGACCCTCGACCAATGGCACGCACTCGATTACGTCCAGACGATGCGCAATTACGGCATCATCTGGAACGGACTCGAGGAAGTGTTGAATCTCTACGGTCTCGACCTCGCAAGGAGTTTGACCGACGCCCATGTCACCTCGACCGGCAACGATGGCGTCCATGCCACGGTCAAGCTCGACATGAAGCTCGCCGGCCGATCGCTGAGCGGCACATGGCCCATGGTGAAACAGGCAGACCATTGGTACGACGCGGCACTGCTCCAGGCCTGGCAAAAGGCGCATCCCGCGCCCGCGAGCACCACAGCCGCTCCCGCAACAGCCGCCACGGCATCTGCCAGCAGCGCGGCAGCCCCTGCACGTTCAAGCGCAACCCCCTCGGGCAAACCCGCGCCCGCGGCTCCGTCGGTCCACCCGGCGCCGGAATCATCGCGCGCCCCGCACGATTGAGTTGCCGGCATTTTTCCGGCAGCACGCGCAGCCAATCGCCGGGCGCAGCGTTTTCATCGTCCTCCAGCTGCCCGGAGCACAAGGAATTGACGGCGATGTGGGAGAATTCCCTTTCGCACCTCGCAACCCTTCCGGAACACGGCACATCGATGGCACGCGTCATGAGCGAAACCTTGTCACGCGAAACGCTGGTGCACGCCGGCTGGTGGCGCGCGCTGTGGGGCGCGGTGCTGGGATCGTGGATCAAGATCAAGCGCGATCCGGCCGAACCGGTGGCGCTGCTCGCGCCGGGTGCGCCGGTGATCTACGTGATCGAGCGCAACGGTTTTTCGGACAGCCTGATCCTCGAACGTGCCTGCCGCGAGGCCGGGCTGCCGAGTCCGCTCGCCTGGATGCCCGGCACGGGCCGCCGCCGGCGCGCGATGTTCGCGATGCGCGGGACCGGCGGCTGGCTGCAGCGGCGCGGCCGAACCCACGCTGCGCAGGGCGCGATCCGGCAATTGCTGCGGATGCTCGAGGCCGAACCGGACCGCAACATCCAACTCATGCCCGTCGCGATCTACGTGGGCCGCGCGCCGAACCGGCAATCCGGCTGGTTCAGCGTGCTGTTCTCGGAAAACTGGGCGATGGTCGGCCACCTGCGGCGCCTGTTCGCGCTGCTTTTGAACGGGCGCGACACCATCGTGCGCTTCTCGCCACCGATCTCGCTGGACAACCTGCGGGAAGAGTCCGCTGACGAACGCATCGAGCACCTGCAACGCAAGCTGGCGCGGGTGCTTAGGGTGCATTTCCGGCGCGTGCGCACCGCGGTGATCGGCCCCGACCTCTCGCACCGGCGCACCGTGGTCGACTCGGTGCTGAATGCCGAGAGCGTGCGCGCCGCGATCGCCGCGACCGCGGTCAAGGAAAACATTTCGCAGGCGAAGGCGTGGCTGCAGGCGCAGAAGCTGATGAACGAGATCGCGGCGGATTATTCGCCGCCGTTCGTGCGCTCGATGTCGTTCCTGCTGTCCAATTTCTGGAACAAGCTGTACGACGGCATCGCGATGCACCACTTCGACAACTTGCGCGCGATCGCGCCGGGCTACGAGGTGATCTACGTCCCGAGCCACCGCAGCCATGCCGATTACGTGCTGCTGTCTTTCCAGCTTTACAGCAGCGGGGTTGTGGTGCCGCACATCGCGGCCGGCGTGAACCTCAACCTGCCGGTGCTGGGATCGTTTCTGCGCCGCGGCGGTGCGTTCTTCCTGCGCCGCAGCTTCAAGGGCAACGCGCTGTATTCGGTGATCTTCAAGGAATACATGGCGCAACTGCTGGACCGCGGCGTGCCGATCGAGTACTTCATCGAAGGCACCCGTTCGCGCACCGGGCGCCTGCTCGCGCCGCGCTTCGGACTGCTGTCGATGACGGTGCGCGCCTATCTGCGCGCGCCGCGCCGCCCGGTGTTGTTCCAGCCGGTCTACATCGGTTACGAAAAATTGATGGAAGGACGCGCCTACATCGGCGAGCTGTCCGGGCAGAAAAAGGAAAAAGAATCCTGGTGGGGTCTGCTGCGCGGCGCACGCAAGGCGCTGCGCCAGCACTACGGGCGGGTGACGTTGAATTTCGGCGAACCGATCGAACTGACCACGCTGCTCGATGCGGCCAATCCCGATTGGCGCGTGGCGGGCGACAGCCCCGACAGCAAGCCGGAATGGCTCAACCGGGTGCTGGACCGGCTGGGCGAACAGATCCAGATCAACACCAACCGCGCCGCCGACGTGAATCCGATCAACCTGATCGCGCTGGCCTTGCTGGCGTCGCCGCGCCACGCACTCGCCGAAGCGGATTTGCTCGCGCAGCTCGAGTTGATGAAGGCGATCCTGACGGAACTGCCGTATGCAGCGCGCACCACGGTCACGCCGATGGCGCCCGCGGACATCATCGCCTACGCCGAACAGATGGGCTGGATTCGCCGCATCGCGCACCCGCTCGGCGACGTGCTGGCGGTCGAGGGCGAAAAGGCGGTGCTGCTGTCCTACTTCCGCAACAACGTGCTGCACTTGTTCGCTGCCGGCGCGTGGGTCGCATGCTGCTTCATCAACAACCGTCGCATCACGCGCGCCACGGTGACCCGCCTTGGCCGCGCGGTGTATCCCTTCATCCAGGCGGAGTTGTTCCTGCCGTGGGACGCCGACGGCTTCGCCGCACGCATCGATGCCCTGATCGATTTCCTGATCGCGCGCGGCCTGCTCGGTGGCGGCGAGGGACGGCTGCTTCACCTCGCGGCGGGGCACGAAGACGATGCCTACCAGTTGCGGCTGCTGGCCCAAAGCCTGCTGCAGGCGTTCGAACGCTACTACATCGCGATCGCGGCGCTGGTGAAGAATGGCCGGCACACCTTGACGGCGGGGCAGCTCGAAAACCTCTGCCAGCTCGCGGCGCAGCGCCTGTCGTTGCTGTACCAGCAGAGCGCGCCGGAATTTTTCGACAAGAGCCTGTTCCGCGGTTTCATCCAGAAGCTGCGCGAGAGCCGCATCGTCTGGCCCGACGCTGACGGCAAACTGGATTTCGACGCGGTGCTGAACGACGTGGCGCGCGACGCGCGCCTGATCCTCGCGCGCGAGGTGCGGCAGTCGATCCTGAAGATCACGCCGGACGTCGTTGCCGGCGAGACGGCCGACTGAATCAACGAGCGGTTTCGCTCGCTGCGCGAGCGAGCTACTTTTGTTTCGGCAAAAGTAGCCAAAACCATTGCGCCGAGCACGACGGTTTCGGCAACATCGTGTTGCCGAAACTGCCCTTGGTGCTCGCCGAGCGCGCGCCGGCGCGAACTCGGCCATCCATGGCCTCGAACATGCGCGCCTTGCTCGCGCGATCGGCTGCGCGCCGCGGCGTCGTGCAAAGGCGCCGAAAGAGCTCCGCTTCGTTGACGGCCATCCATGGCCTGTTTTGGCGCGGGCTCAGCGTTTCAGCTTCGCCGCGAGCTTGGCGCGCAAGACCTGCCATTCCGATGCGATGATCGAATACTCGACGCTGTCGCGGATGGTGCCGTCATGGCGGCGCTTGTGTTGCCGCAGCACGCCGTCCCTGTGCGCACCCAGCCGTTCGATCGCCTGCTGCGAGCGCGTGTTGAGGATGTCGGTTTCCCAGCCGACCGCCGCGCAGCCGAGCGCGTCGAATGCGTGGTCGGCCAGCAACAGCTTGCACGCGGTGTTGACGTGGGTGCGCTGTCTGCTCGCGGCGTACCACGTGTAACCGATCAGTATCCGAGGCACTTCCGGATTGAAATCGTAGTAGCGGGTCGAACCTACGACCGCGCCATCGCGCTGGTCACGCACCGCAAACGGCAGCGCTTCGCCTGTCGCCTGCATCGCCAGCGCCTTTTCGACGTATGCGTGCATCGCGCCGGGCGGCGGCACGTAGGTGACGCGCAGGTTCCACAGCTCGCCGTCGGCCGCGGCGCGTTCCAGCCCGGCGATGTGATCGAGCGTCAGCGGTTCCAGC
Source organism: Gammaproteobacteria bacterium (assembly GCA_021324095.1). Classification (GTDB taxonomy): domain Bacteria; phylum Pseudomonadota; class Gammaproteobacteria; order Xanthomonadales; family Rhodanobacteraceae; genus 66-474. Next base: position 64,217 of record JAJPJT010000077.1, on the reverse strand, counting down.
ACGACGTGCCGGTCCTGCAGCGTGACGGGTTCGAGCGTCATCGACGGAAGGGATCGACGGCGAACGTTCCATGCAGCGCAGCTTCGCCTCTCTCGCCCCTGCTCCCCCGCCCCTCGCCCCTGCTTCTCATGCATCCAGATCCGGTATGAGCTTGTTCTCGAAGTACGCGATCATGTCCTTGAGCTTCAGTTTGCGTTTTTTCAGCCGGCTCAATTGCACCTGATCACAACCCGGGTCGGCGGCCAGCTTCGCGATCGCCGCATCGAGGTCGCGGTGTTCCTCGCGCAACTCGGTCAGGCGTCGGGCCAGCACGGCGGGGTCGTTGTCGGACTGCATGGCGGCAGTGTAGCGCCGCCATCGGGCCCGCTACACTGGCGGGTCCATGCAAGCTGCCGCACCCCCTCCCGCCACCCACGATCGCAAGCAGGCGCACGAATCGGTGCGTCTGGCCAAACGCCTGCGCCACGCCGTCGGACGGGCGATCGCCGACTACAACCTGATCGAGGCCGGCGACCGGGTGATGGTGTGCCTCTCGGGTGGCAAGGATTCCTGGACGTTGCTCGATCTGCTGTTGTCGTTGCAATCGAAGGCGCCCGTCAAATTCGAATTGGTCGCGGTGAACCTCGATCAGAAGCAGCCCGGCTTTCCCGAACACGTGATCCCGGATTACTGTCGCGCGCGCGGCGTGCCGTTCCACGTGATCGAGCAGGACACCTACAGCGTGGTGACGCGCGTGGTGCCGGAAGGCAGGACGCTGTGCAGCCTGTGCTCGCGGCTGCGGCGTGGCGCGCTTTATGCGTTCGCAGAACGCGAGGGGTTCAACAAGATCGCGCTGGGTCACCATCGCGACGATATCCTTGCGACGTTCTTCTTGAACCTGTTCTACGGCGGCACGCTGAAGGCGATGCCGCCCAAGCTGCTTTCCGACGACGGCAAGCACGTCGTGGTTCGCCCGCTGGCGTATTGCCGCGAAGCCGAGATCACCGAGTATGCCGCCGCGCGCGCATTCCCGATCATCCCGTGCAACCTGTGCGGTTCGCAGGAAACCCTGCAGCGCAAACAGGTACGGCGGATGCTGGACGCCTGGGAACGCGAACACCCCGGCCGCAGCGAAATCATGTTCCGTGCGCTCACGCACGTCGCGTCCTCGCAACTCGCCGATCGCGAGCTGTTCGATTTTGCATCGCTGGGATCGCGCGGTGGGACGCCGCGGCTGGATGCTCATGCTTGGCTTTCGAATGAGGCGGGGTCGGGGGACGGGTAGCGGGGGTGCAAGCCCGATGCACATGCTTCGCCGAACCCAAGTCCCTGCGCCCCCACTACCCACCCCCATTTCCGGCTCGTCGCATGTTCTTCCGCAACCTCACCCTGTTCCGATTTTCGTCTTCCGTCGCGAAGTCGCTGAAGGATCTCGACGCATCGCTGGCGGCTCACGCCCTGCGCGCCTGCGGCCCGCTGGAAGCGGTCACGCGCGGTTTCGTTTCGCCGTTCGGACCGGATTCCGAGGTCCTGTCACACACGGTCGGGAAGGCTACCTTGTTGACCCTGGGAACCGAGGAAAAGCTGTTGCCGGCTGCGGTGGTCAACGCCGAACTCGGCAAACGCCTGCGCAAGGAAGCTGAACGCCGCGGCCGGCCGGTCGGCGGCCGCCAGCGCCGGGCCATCAAGGCCGAGGTGTTGGACGTCCTGCTGCCCCAGGCGTTCGTCCGGCCGTCGCGGCTAAACGCTTATGTCGAAACGAAAAACGGCTGGCTGGTACTGGATACGGCCAGCCGCAAGGCCGCCGAAACTGCCTTGACCGCCCTGCGCGAGGCCTTGGGCAGTTTTCCGGCCCAGCCCTTGGCGGCTGCGGAAACCCCGCGCGCCCTGATGACACTGTGGCTCAGCTCAGGCAAGCTACCGTCGGGGATCGCACTGGGCGACGAATGCGAACTGCGCGACCCCGCGGGCGGCGCGGTGATCCGCTGCCGCAAGCAGGAACTTGAAAGCGCCGAGGTTCGGGCGCATTTGAAGCAAGGCAAGCAGGTGTTTCAGCTCGGCTTGCAGTTCGAGGATCGCGCCAGCTTCGTGCTCGGCGAGGATCTGGTGATCCGCAAGTTGCGTTTTCTCGACGTCGTGCAAGATTCGCTCGACGCCGACGGGCGGGATTCGGCCGAAGCGGAACTGGATGCGCGCTTCGCACTGATGACGCTGGAACTGGAACGGCTGTTCGCGGGTATGGAGAAGTGGTTCGGGCTGGAGCGCCCGGACGCGAAGAACGATTAGCGGGTGTACCCGCGGCAGACATGGCGACGACGGGCGATTTCCTGGAACTTGCGACGGGCAAGGGTGGCACCATCAAGGTGCTGAAAGCGATGCACCCGCGCGCGCGTCGCCTGCGCCTGTCGGTTACGCCGCACGGCGCGCGCATTTCCTACCCGCGTGGCACCCATCCCGCACAAGTCTACGCATTCCTGCGCGAGAACAGCGACTGGCTCGAACGCAAATTGTCCGAGTTGCGGGTGCCGCGCCGCGGTCCACCGCCGCTTCGTGCAGGCGTGCCAACCCTGATCCCGCTGCGCGGCGAAAGCGTCGAACTCACCTGGCACGAAAGCGAATATCCGCGCATCGAAGACCGCGGCGGCGAATTGCGCCTGCATGTACCGCGCCCGTTCACCACCGCGATGCCCGCCGCGCGCAATCTTCTCGCGGCGTTCCTCGAGACCCACATGCGCCGCGACCTGTCGCGCTGGATGGCGCACGCGACCGAACGGCTTGGCGTCGCGCCGACCGGTCTGCGGATCAAGTCGCTGAAAAGCCTGTGGGGCAGCCTCGACGCGCACGACCGCATCACCCTGGACCTCGCGCTCGCGCTGGCACCGCCCGCCGCGCTGCGCTACGTGCTGGTGCACGAGATGTGTCACCTCAAGGTGCGCAGTCACGCGCCGCGTTTCTGGGCGCGCGTGGGCGAGGTGATGCCAGGCTATCAGGCGCAGCGTGACTGGCTGCGCGAGCACGGCGCGATCCTCAAGGCCGAAATGGAACGCCTGATCGAGCCGGCCGGATAACCCCGCTCGCATGGCAATCGGCGTCTCAGGCGAGCCAGCCGGCCAAGACGATCAGCGCCACCACCGCCAGCCACACGATCAAAACGCGCAGCATCAGGCGCCGTGCGTCGGCGAGTTCGATAACCGGATCGCGGGTGTCGGTCGAGGGTCCATCGCCGGCCTCGATGTCGGCATTGACGCCTGAACGCGCCACGGCCGCGAGGAACCCGGGGTCGAGGTTCTCCATTGAATGGCCCGGCTGCCCGTGCCACGCGCGCCACGTACCGGTGACGGCGTCGAAGTTGGAAACCAGCGCCATCGCGAGCACCATCAGGTGCGCGGGGATCCAGTCGAGTGCGTTGGCGAAGCGCCGCGCGGCGGAGCGGGTGCGCGGATCGTCGGCGTCGGTCGTGATCCACGCCAGCCGGTACCCGAGTGCCCCCGCGGGCCCGAGCAGGAAAAACCAGAACAGCACCGCGAAGCGGCGGCGCAGCGAGGCCATCACGGCAGCCTCGACCAGTTCCGGCGCGGTGAAAGCGCGCGGTGCGCCATCCGGAACACTGCGGAAGTGCTGCGCGGCTACCACGCGCATGACCGTGTCGTCCGCCTTCAGCACCGCGTCGAAATCGCTTTCGAGTTCGCGTGGACCGAACGAATAGAACAGGATCAGCACCGCAAACGCGAGTGCCGCAAGCGCCAGCACCCATCCTTGCAGGAAATGCGCGATGACCGCGCACACGCCAACCGGAACGACGAGCGCCAGCGCGACCCGGCCGCCGCCCTCGGCGAAGTCCAGCGCAGCTAGCCAGCGGTGGTACCAGCCGAATTGGCGCAGGTTCGCGACGTTGCCGGGCCAGACGATCAACACCAGCAACACGATCAGTGCGGCAACGAGTTCGATGGCCATTGAACCCCTGATTCGAACGAACTTTCGGCGCGATTGTATTGGACGCTCACTCCGCGTGCGGCAACTCCGATAGCTCTACACCCGCGCGCGTGCGCAACCAGTGCTCGATCAGCCGGTATGAAATGGACATTGGCGTCGACACCCGCAGCGAACCATCGCGCAATCCGTCGGCGATGTCGCGCGCGGTGAACCAGCGCGCATCCTCCAGTTCACCATCCGCGAGGTGGATCGTGCGCCCGGCGGCGATCGCGGTGAAGCCGAGCATCAGCGAGGCAGGAAACGGCCACGGCTGCGAAGAATGGAAATCGCAGTCGATCACCTCGATCCCGGTCTCCTCGCGCACCTCGCGACGCACCGCGTCCGCCAGCGATTCGCCGGGTTCGACGAAACCCGCGAGCGTGGAGTATTGGCGCGGGCGCCAGGCGGCTTGTCGTCCGAGCAGGCAGGCATCGCCGTGTTCGACGATCACGATGATCGCCGCATCGGTGCGCGGGAAATGCAGGCGTCCGCAACCCGGACACGCCGCGCGGTGGCCATCGTCGGCCAGCGCCAAGGGCGCTCCGCAATAGCCGCAATAACGTGTCGCGTCCTGCCAGTTCGCAAGACCGCGCGCATAGGCGACGAGACCGGCTTCGTCGCCCGGAAGCACGCTCGCTGCCGAGCGCAGGTCCAGCCAGGCGGCGTCGGGAAACGGAAAGGCCGAAGGTGCAACGGGTTCGCGCAGCGCGAAAATGGGAACATCATCGAGCTGCCCGAGAAAATTCACCGGCGCGCCCGCCGCGACAGTCGCGGCGTCCAGCCAGCACAAGCGTCCCTCAAACACGGGTGTGCGGCCTTCACTGTCGCAAGCGAGATATCGGCCATCCGGCGCGCGGCGTTGCGCGGCGAGCCAGCCCGGATCGATACGGTGCTCGCCGCAACGATCCAGCGGCGAGTTGGCAAAGGCGTTGTGGCGCGTGCGTTCGGCGGAACTCACGCCGTGAATGAACTGCCGCAACCGCAGGTCGTCTTTGCGTTCGGATTGTGGACCACGAACTGCGCGCCGGACAGTTGCTCGACGTAATCGACCTCCGCGCCTTCGAGGTACTGCATGCTCAGGGGATCGACCAGCAGTTCGACGCCGTCACGGTCGAGGACGAAGTCGTCTTCCGCCTGCTTGTCGTCGAAACTGAAGCCGTACTGGAACCCCGAGCAGCCGCCGCCTTCGATGAAGACGCGCAACTTGAGTGCGGGATTGCCTTCCTCGCGGATCAATTCGCGCACGCGCCCGAGCGCAGCCGCGGAAATCTTCAGGGCGGGTTCCGGAATGGCGGTGGAAACGGAATTCATGTGCGAGACCTCGGTGTTCCGATGATGGAGGCGCCACATCCGCCGATCAAGGCGTGGTGATGGTGATGCCGTGGCGACCCGCCAATGCGTCGCCCCAATCCAGTTTGCGGGTGATGGCCGAACCGCCGTCCGGGTGCAACGTGATCGCGATCCGGTTGGGCACGAAACCCTTGGGGAGCGCCAGCGAACCCTGCAATTGCTGGAAGAACTTGAACGCGAACGGGATGCCGCCCTTGCCACTGGCGCCCGAAAGATGCGCCCAATCCAGCGTGGCCAGCTTGCCCTCGCTCACGCCTTCGACCGCGACGGTCAGCTTGCCGCGCGCCGCGTCCGCGTTTTCCGCCGTGTTGACCAGCGTGATCGTGAAGTTCCACGCGTCGGTGCCCTTGACCGGCGTCAGCACGATGCTGTGTACGCCGAGGCCGGACCGGTCGCCGTCGATGCCGATCAATCTTGCATAGAACGCCTGCTCCTGCCTCAGCGTCTGCATCTCGGCGTCGCGACTGGCCATCGCCTGCTTCAGCGCCGCCACGGTCGTGCTGGCGGTCTGCTGCTGCGCCTTGAGGCTCTGGTTCTCGCTTTCCAGCGCGGCGTTGCGGGTGGCCAACCTGTGCACCCGTGCTTCGAGTCCATTCGGAAAGCCGACACCGCGCCCGAACAGGGCGCCCAGGCCGAAGGCCACCGCCACGGCAATGGCCGCCAAGCCGCCCAGAATCCAGCGCCGTCGGGAACCCGGCAGCGCGTTCAATTGATCGACCCAGTGGTGGAAGATCGTGGAAGCCATGCAATCCGCCGAACGAATCCGTCGCTTATAACCAGCCCATGCACCGCACGCAACCCGGCAGCGGCCGTACAGCCGACGTACGGCCGTTGCGCGGGTAATCTCCTGTGACCGCGCAGGCTTGCCTCCCGTTCACGGGCTGTGCTTGAATCAGGTTCATGATCGACGTGGACGGCTACCGGCTGAACGTGGGCATCGTGTTGCTGAACGCGCACGGCCAGGTCTTCTGGGCGCGCCGGGTGCAACGCGACGGCTGGCAGTTCCCGCAGGGCGGCATGAACTCGGACGAGACTCCCGACGAGGCAATGTACCGCGAGTTGGAGGAAGAAACCGGCCTGCGGGGCGACCAGGTCGAGATCCTGGGATCGACGCACGGCTGGCTCCGCTATCGTTTGCCGCGGCGTTACGTGCGCCGCGGCCAACGCCCAACGTGCATCGGCCAGAAGCAGGTCTGGTTCCTGCTGCGGATGCTGGGCGATGATGCGGCATTCAGGCTGGACAGCCACGCCACGCCGGAATTCGACGTATGGCGCTGGGTGGACTTCTGGTACCCCGCCGAACACGTGGTCGACTTCAAACGCGAGGTCTACCGGCGCGCGCTGCGCTATTTCGCGCCGCTGGTCGAAGCCGCCTGCTCGATCGAAATCGGCATGCCCGGGACGGGCGACGGGGGGCGCGCGACGGCCTAGCCGACTGCGAACGCCCTGGCTGCCATCGACGTCGCGCCACGCTTTACCCGTTCTGCGTTGGACGTGGCCAGAGCGGCCAACGCCGCCCTCTCTGACAAAGTCCGTTGCCCGACCTGGCAAGAGCAGCCATTTCGGCCAGCACTCGTCCGCGGCGACTGGAACTACTTGACAATCATTCGCATTCGCGTTTCAATGACGTGTGTCAAGTTGTCGATCCTCGAAAGTCCGCCATGTACGTCTGCGTCTGCCAAGCCGTTTCCGATCAGGACATCCGCCGCGCCGTGGCGCGTGGCGCACGCACGTTCGAAGATGTCCAGACGTGCACCGGTTGCACCACGTCCTGCGGTTGCTGCGAAACCGAAGCGCGCGAACTCGTGGACGCCACCCTGGAATCCGAGCGCCGCGCCCCCGCCCTGCCCGTTGCGGCCTAAGGATCAGGGGCTTCTCGCGTCCGGCGAGAACGCGGTATTTCGCCACGACGGCTGCACGTCTTCAGGCATACCCCACGATCTCCGCGCCTCTTCGCGCGGCAAAGAGTCGACTGCCTCTTGACGCAAGGGAGCAAGAAGCTGGCGTCTGGTCGGCGGCTCCGCGGTATAGTCGCGGTTGCCGCGTGCGCACCGTGCGCTTTGCTCGAAGGTTTCCGTCATGCAAGGCGATGCCAAGGTCGTCGAATTCCTGAACCGCGTGTTGTGCAATGAGCTGACCGCGATCAACCAGTACTTCCTGCATTACCGGATGTACGAGAACTGGGGCTACAAGGGACTGGCCGAACACGAGCGCGCCGAATCCATCGACGAAATGAAGCACGCCGATCGGCTGATCGAGCGCATCCTGTTCCTGGAAGGTCTGCCGAACCTGCAAAAGCTCAACAAGCTGCTGATCGCGCAGAGCCCGAAGGAAGCCATCGAGTGCGATCTGAAGCTCGAGCGCGCTGCGCTAGGCGACCTGAAACCGGCGATCGCGCATTCTGAATCGACCGGCGATTACGTCAGCCGCCAACTCTTCACCGACATCCTGCACGCGGAAGAAGACCACATCGACTGGCTGAAAACCCAGCTCGGCCTGATCGAGCAGGTGGGTTTGGAGCGCTATCTGCAGACGCATATTCGCAGTTAGACGCTCTCTTGATGGCAGCTTCAACAAATCCGGAGGAGCAATATCACGAGCTTGCCTATTACACGCTGGCGCACCCGAGTCCTGATTTCATCCATCAGTACGTGGTAGATGCTTTCGCAGCCCAGCACGCTTCGGCTTCCGACAAACCGATTCGACTCACATTTGCATTGGTGGGTCTGTACTTGCACATCGAGCGTCACTACAACGGGAAAGAAGTCCAGCGGGCGCATCAGGCCATAGCCAAGGTAAAACGGCCATGCCCGGTGTTTCCACTTCCAGAACATCGGGGCGACGTGACGGTCGCAGACGTTCTTGCGGCAACGCCCGGAGTCGATCGTGACCGAATGATCGATGCGTGGTGCCGATCGGTATGGAACGCTTTCAAAGGCTGCCATTCCGTGGTCGAGGAGTTGCTCGCCAACTTCGAATTGCCGCGGCGCAGGCACAAGGCGTGACGATCGTGCGCGGACGGGCTATACGCAATAGCCGTAGGGAGCGAACGTCGAGAGTTCAGGCCAAGGATGGCCGCCGTCGAAGCGGAGCCTTTCTCACGCCCTTGCACGACGCCGCGGCGCGCAACCGATCGCGCGAGCAAGGCGCGCATGTCCGAGGCCATGGATGGCCGACTGAATCGGCAGGATTGCCGATTTGAACGCCGAAGGCGGCCCTGAGCACCAGCGAAGGACGAGCCACAGGGATGTGGCGAGTAGTTCGCGCCGGCGCGCGATCGGCGAGCACCAAGGACAGTTTCGGCAACACGATGTTGCCGAAACCGTCGTGCCGGGCGCATGGCTTTGGCTTGCTTTGGCTACTTTCGCCGAAACGAAAGTAGTCCGCGCCGTTGGACGGCGCGGAAAAAGACAGGAATGTCGGATTCAAGCCCGTACGCGAGTGCGGACCCTCACCCGCCCTTCGGGCACCCTCTCCCGGAGGGAGAGGGAAAGCAAAGGCTTAAGGCCGCTTGTAGCGCGCCTTGAGCGCCGCCGCCGCGTTCGCGTACAACTTTTCCAGCGCCGCGACGCTGTCGATGGGATTGGCGAGCGTGCCGTTGCGCGCCGCTTCCTCGACCTGGCGCGCGCGCGTGGACAGCGGCATCGCACCCAGGTTGGCGCTGGATGATTTCAGCGAATGCGCGAGCTTGCCGACTTCGACGCTGTCGCCGCGTGCAGCCGCGTCGCGCAGGTTCTGCATGCGGGTTTCGCCATCGCGCAAATACGCATCGACGAGCGTGACCAGTTCGTCACCCATGATGTCTTCCAGGTCGACCAGCGTCGCGGTATCCAGGGTATCGGGTGGCGGCGATATGTTCATGGCGGGCTTGGCGGCTTCCGGGGAGGGAGACAGATCGGGCGCGGCTTCAGCCGCCGCGCCTGCTTCGACAGTCTGCGGCGAACGCTGCATCCAGCGCGCCAGGGTCTCGCCCAGCAACTGACGATCGAGCGGCTTGGACAGGTAATCGTCCATCCCGGCCTGCAGGCAGCGTTCGCGGTCGCCCGACATTGCGTGTGCGGTCATCGCGATGACCGGCAGCCGCGGCTTGCCACGGTCGCTTTCGATTTCGCGCAGCCGCCGGGTCGCGCTGTATCCGTCGAGCACGGGCATCTGGCAGTCCATCAGCACCATCGCGTACGCGTGATGGTTGATGCGGTCGAGCGCAACCTCGCCGTTTTCCGCGACGTCCACGGTCAAACCGAGGCGTTCCAGGAGTTTCTGTGCGACCTTCTGGTTGACCGGATGGTCTTCGACCAGCAGGACCTTGCCGGTCAATGGTTGCGTGACGTCGCCGCCGACGGCGGGCAGCGCGGGTACACTCAACACAGGCTGCACACGCGCCTGTGGCGCTATTCCGAACGCGCGGCGAACGCCCTGCCGCAAGCCGGCATCGTCGACCCGGCTGCTGGCAATTTGGACCCGCGGGTCAGGCGCGTTGGCGAGCCCCAGCGCCAGTACGTGCAGCTTGTCGAGTTGACGATCACGCAGGATGCCCTGCAGCAGACCGGAGACGTCGCCGCTCACGCTGTTGGCATCGATCAGCAACAGATCGTAGCTGAAGGAATCGCCGAGCGGCGCGGCCTGACGCACGCGCGACAAGGCGGCCGCGGCATCGGGAACGTGGGTGGTATCGAGTTCCAGCGTCGCGAGCACGGGAGTGATGGCTTGGGCGCGCTGCGGACTCGCGGCGAGCAGGACACGTGAACCGGCCAGTCGCTTCTGTGGCATCGTGATGTCGCCGGGCGCTTTTTCGAACGGCACGGTGAACCAGAACACCGAACCACGACCGGGTTCGGAGCGCACGCCGATGCGGCCACCCATCAGGTCGACCAGCTTCTTGCAGATCGTGAGGCCGAGACCCGTGCCGCCGTAACGGCGGGTGACGGTCGCGTCCGCCTGCGTGAACGGCTGGAACAAACGCGCCGCCGCATCGGCAGCCAGGCCGATGCCGGTGTCGCGCACCGCGAACAACAGTTCGTGTTGCGTGGCGGTGTCGCTGCGCTTGCTGACGCGCACCGACACGCCGCCGCGCTGGGTGAACTTGATCGCGTTGCTCATCAGATTGGTGAGGATCTGGCGCACCCGCATCGGGTCGCCACGCACCACCGGACGCACGTCCGCGTCGACCACCGCACGCATGGCGAGCCCCTTGGCCTCGGCGGGTTTTTCCAGCAGCCGCTTCACGCTGTCCACCAGTTCGCGGACATTGATGCTGACCGATTCCAGATCCAGCTTGCCTGCTTCGGCTTTCGAGTAGTCGAGGATGTCGTCGACGATGCGCAGCAGCTCCTTCGCCGACGCGTTCGCGGTCACGAGGTATTCGCGCTGGGCCGGCGTGAGGTCCGTACCGAGCACGATATCGAGCAACGGCAGGATGCCGTTCAAGGGCGTGCGGATTTCGTGGCTCATGCTGGCCAGGAATTCGCTCTTGGCCAGCATCGCGGCTTCCGCGGCCTGCTTGGCCGCCAGCAATTCGCGTTGTACCCCGCGCAGCGAAGACAGCTCCGCTTGCGCCGAAGCGAGGCGGGTCCGCATCGCGACATCGACGGGATCGGGGACCTGCGGCGCCGATGCGAAACGCGTGGTGTCCTCTTCAGGCTGCGTCGCGCGCATCAGCCACAGGCACAACAGCGCGATCACCAACAGCAGCCCCAGCGCGAACACGTAAGGGGCCGCCACCCAGAATGCAGCGAGAGCGCCGGTCACGACCAGCGCGAGACTGGCCACCCATCGAGGCCACGTGGCCACGAAACCGGGCTGCCGCGTTGCCACGCTCAAGTCCCCGCCCTTGGAAGCGCTTCGCACAATTCGGCCGCGGGGGCCCGGAAATAGTTGCCTTGCAACAGGTCGATGCCGGCCGCGCGCAAACGCTCGACCTCGGCCAGTGTTTCCACGCATGGCGCCACGACGCGCGCACCACGCGCAAGTGCGGTACGCACGACGCTGTCGAGCGCCGCGTCGTCGAGGCCCGGATCCACCTTCATGTAGTCCAGCGGCAGGCGCCCGGTCCAGCCCGCGCCGATCACCTCCGCGTCGACCCCGGCCAATGACAATCCCACCTTCGCCTGCCGCAATTCCGGAACCAGGCCGATCAAGGCACGCAGGTTGTTGCGTACTTCCTCGGCGCGGAATTCGAGAACCAGCGATCCCGCCTGCACGCCAGCGGCCGACAGCGCGGCCTGCAGGAGCGCCGGGCGCTCGATGTCATTCCAACCCTGCAGCGACTGGCTCGCGAACAGGCGCACCGCTTCGCCATCGCGGGCGCGATCGGCGAGAACGGCTATGCAACGCTGGACCACCCACGCGTCGATCGCGGCAATCGAGCCGATGCGGACCGCGGCTGGCACCAGCTCCGCGGCCACGTAATCGCGCTCCTCGGTGTGCAGGCGCAGCAGGGCCTGATAGTGCGGTTCGGCCGCACCGTGGATGGGAATGATCGGCTGGAACGCCAGACCGAATGCGTCGGCGGCAAGCGCTGACGAGATCCGCCGGGCTACCGCGTCCGGCTCCGGCGCGAGCCGCGAGTGCACCGCGGCCCGATCCGGCTGTTCACGCGCGGCAGCCAAGGTCCTCTCGATCGCCGCCAGCGCCTGCGCGGTTTCGGTGATCGAGGCGTCGAACGCGCACACCGCGCAGGCCAGCCGGAGGGCCGAAGCCTGTGCGCCGAAGCGGGTATCGCGGGCGGCGTCCAGCAGCTCGTCCGCCATCGCCACGAGTTCGGGCTCGGCGCGGGCGGGCGTGAAGATCAGGTAGCCCGCCTCGCCATGGCGTGCGGTGATGCTGCCGTCGCGTGCATGGCCGATCACGAACGCGCCGACCTGCGTGAGCAACGCGTCGAACGACACCAACCCGAGCTGATTGCGCAACGCGGCGACGTCGCGCACCTCCACGGCCAGCAATCCGCCGCGTATCGCACGCCCGCCGCTGGCGGCGAGATGCTCGGACACAGTGTCCAGCAGTTCCGCGCGTTCGTGCAGTCCGCCGCCGTTGTCGCGGCGACGCCTGCGCCGCAGGTGCGATGCGGCCATGCGCGCCCTGCGTACCCGATTGGTCACCGCCGCGACCAGGTGTGTCGGCCGGATCGGCTTGACCAGGAAGTCGTCGCCGCCCGCGTCCAGCGCGGCGAACTGGCGCTCCTCGTCCTGATCGCCCGACAGAAACACGATGGGCGTATTGACGTAGCCTTCGCGTTCGCGGATCAGCGCGGTCAACTCGAAACCATCGCAGTCGGGCATGTTGAGGTCGAGCAGCAACAGGTCGGGCCGGAAACGATCCAGCTCCTCCAGGACCGCCAGCGACTGCTCCAGGATCCGGGTCTCCATCCCGGCGCGGCGGAGGATCGCCTGCGCGAACAGCGCCTGCGGCGCGTCGTCATCCACGATCAGGATGCGGTAGGCGCTTTCCTGATCGACACTCGCGAGTTCGAGCGCGGCGCTCACGGTTTCTTCCGCATCCGCCGGGAGCGCGACGCAGCGATCCGCGCCCGCCCGCAGCGCGCGCAATCGCAGTTCCACTTCGGGTTCGCGCAGCAGCACCAGCAGGCGCACACGATTGGCGGGATCGCGGCGGGCGTCACGCAGCGCCGCAGCAACCCGGTCCAGCGGGGTACGCGCATCCGCAACGATGACCGCGAGTTCGGGTGGCGCACTGCGCAGCATTTCGAGCAGGGCGTCGAGACCATCCACCAGCGCCACGTTGCAGCCCTGCTGCTCGAGGCGCAGCAGCAGTTCGTTTACCTCCGGCACGTCGTCGTTGACGATCCGCACCCTTGGCCCGCGCGTTGGTTCCGGCAGCGCCGGCAACTCCGGCAGCAAAGTCGCATTGTCGTTTGCACCGGCCGGAGCCCCGGGATCTTGTACATCCGCAATGCCGAGCCGCAGCCAGTACTTGTCGGGCGGGACTTCGCAACGCGGGAACGGGTCCCTCGCTGCGATGGGCGCAGTATCGCGAATCCAGCCCGGCAACGCCGAAGCCGACGAAACCCGCTGCAGGTGCGGGCGCAGACTGTCCAGCAACGCGTCGATCTCTGCGTTGGCGGCATCATCGGGGATGCCATGCGCGGCGAGGGGAGCCGCAAGCGCCGATTCCAGTGCCAGCAGGCGCTCGCCCGTGTCCAGCATGCCGTAACGGCCGCAGGCGCCTGCCAGGATCGCGATCTCGTCGTGCAAAGCCCGCAATACGTTGCAATCCCAGCCCGTGCGGCACTGCGCGCGTGCACGCCGCAGCAACGTCCGCAGCCGCTGCGGCAGGTGGCGGCGGAAAGCCGCCTGCAGCTCCTGGCCCGGATTCTGCTGGGACAATTGCGATGCCATCGATGTGACTCCCCCGCGTCGGGCGCACTATACCAAGCCGGCACGGCGGAAGTGTGTCGGAGCGCGCAAGGGGAGTAGGGAGTAGGACGAGGAAGCAGGCGGGAAAAGCGAGTGTGACCGCGCGCTCCCCGCTCCCCGCTCTTTTCCCTGCTCCTAAAACGGCTTGACCACCGCCAGGATCACGATCGCGAGCAACAACACGCTTGGCGCCTCGTTGAACCAGCGCAAGGCGCGCGATGTCCAGGCGCAGCGATCGTGTGCGAAATCACGGGTGAGCCTCACCAGCACGGCGTGATAAATCACCAGCAGCAGCACCAGCGCTAGCTTCACCTGCAGCCAGCCGGCGTGCACGTAGAACGACTCGGTTGCCAGCGTCGCGATACCGAACGCGATCGCGAGCGCAGCGCCGATATCGGTCATTACCAGCAGGCGGCGTTCCATGATCTTGAGGCGATCACGAATCGCGGGTTCCGTTGCTTCCGCGTGATACACGAACAGCCGCGGCAGGTAGAACAGGCCGGCGAACCAGGTGACCACGCCGATGATGTGGAACGCTTTCAGCCACAAGGTCAGCATCGGGAACTCCACGCGCTGCGGGCGCCGAATTTCACGGCGAGAAGAGCAGCACGATATACGCGAAAAACAGCAACAGGTGCACCAAGCCCTGCATCGCGTTGGTACGTCCGCTGCCCAGTGTCAGGATCGAAACCCCGAAAGTCAGCACCAGCATCATCATGTTGGCGGCGGAAAGGCCGAGCACCGCGGTACGCCCGAGGAACAGGTCGATCAGCAGCACCGCCGGCACGGTCAGCGCGATGGTCGACAACGCGGTGCCCAGGCCGATATTCATCGCGCGCTGCATCTGGTTGAAGCGCGCTGCGCGTATCGCGGCGATGCCTTCCGGCGCGAGCACCAGGATGGCCACCGCGAAACCCGCCAGCGCGACGGGCATCCCGAGCCGGGTGACGCCGGTTTCCAGCGGCAATGCGAAAAGCTTCGCGAGCAGCACCACCAGCACCAGGTACACGACCAGCAGCACGGCATGGAACGCCCAATGGTGCGAGGACTCCGGATGCGCCGGCACCTGTTCCATTGCTTCGCCCTCGGCAATGAAAAAACTGGTGTGGGTGCGCGTCTGGATCACCATGAACGCCGCGTACAGCAGCAGCGACATCACGAGAAGGAACAGCTTCTGCACCAGCGACAAAGTGCCCTCGCCGGTGGTCACGGTGAAGTCGGGCCAGATCAGCGCCAGCGTCGCGAGCGGGATCAGCAGGCTGAGAAAGGCCTTCGCGCCGCGCAGGTTGTAGGTCTGCTCGTGATGGCGCAGGCCGCCCACCAGCAGTGCGGTTCCGATGATGCCGTTCAACACGATCATCACCACCGAAAACATGGTGTCGCGCCCGAACGCCGGATTGTCGGCGTTGTGCAGCATCACGGTCACGACTGTCGCGATTTCGAGGGAAATCGCCGACAGGGTCAGCATCAAAGTTCCGTAGGGCTCGCCGAAGCGCTCGGCCAGATGCTCGGCATGACGCGTCGCCAGGATCGCGGCCAGCAACGCGCCGATGAAGAATCCCGCAAAGGCGATGGCGACCGCGCTATTGCCCGCGCCGTTCGCGGCAAATGCATGCTTCGACAACCAGCCGGCAATCAGGATCGCCAACGCGACCGGCAGCGGCCATTCGCCGAGCCAGGTTGCGCTGTTCGACGCCGTCGCCCGCATGTGCGCCCTCCTCAGGTTGCGGGATAGTATGCAGGCTCCGGAGGTGTTGCATGGAAACGATCGGATGGAACGACTTCGCCCGCGTCGAACTGCGGGTGGGCCGCATCGTCGACGCGCGGGTGTTCGCCGAAGCGCGCAAGCCCGCTTACGTGTTGCAGGTCGATTTCGGTGCCGACATCGGCGTCAGGAAATCCAGCGCGCAGATCACCGCGTTGTACGAGCCGGAAGAGTTGATCGGCAAGCTGGTGGTGGGCGTAGTCAACTTTCCGAAGAAACAGATCGGTCCCTTGATGTCCGAATGCCTGGTCACGGGCTTCTACGATTCGAATGGCGATGTCGCCTTGTGCGTGCCCGACAAGCCTGTGCCGCTGGGCGCGAAGCTGGGTTGAGCGTGACCAAAGCGGTGCGGCTGTTGAACCAAAATAGTGCGAATACACCTCAGCATCCCTGCAAATCATTGAATCGTAAGGTGACCGTAACTGGCACGTTACTTGCACTTTTCGACCATCCACCCACTCCGAGCCCGCCATGACCGCCGAAAAAGTCCTCGACACCATCAAGAACGAAAGCATCGAATTCATCGACCTGCGCTTCGCCGACATGCGCGGCGTCGAGCATCACGTCAGCTTCCCTGCGCATGCGGTCGATGCCGACACCTTCGAGGACGGCAAGATGTTCGACGGTTCGTCGATCACGGGCTGGAAGGGCATCAACGAGTCGGACATGATCCTGATGCCCGACGCCGAGACGGCATTCGTCGATCCATTCGCCGCGCACAAGCAGATGAACATCACGTGCGACGTGCTGGAACCTTCCACGATGCAGGCATACTCGCGCGACCCGCGCTCGATCGCGCGGCGCGCCGAGGCCTATCTCAAGTCGACCGGCGTGGCCGATACCGCCTTTTTCGGGCCGGAACCCGAGTTCTTCATCTTCGATTCCGTGCGCTGGCAGAACGACATGGGGCGCGTGTTCTACGAAATCGAATCCGGGGAAGCCGCATGGGCCTCGCGTTACAAGTACGAGGAAGGCAACCACGGCCATCGCCCCGGCGTGAAAGGCGGCTATTTCCCGGTGCCGCCGGTCGATTCGCTGCACGACCTGCGCGCGGAGATGTGCCACGTGCTGGAGTCGCTGGGGCAAGTGGTCGAAGTACACCACCACGAAGTCGCGAACGCCGGCCAGTGCGAAATCGGAGTGAAGTTCAACACGCTGCTGCACAAGGCCGACGACCTGCAGACGCTGAAGTACGTGATCCGCAACGTCGCGCACGCGAACGGCAAGACCGCCACTTTCATGGCGAAACCCGTGGTGGGCGACAACGGTTCCGGCATGCACGTGCACCAGTCGCTCGCGAAGGACGGCAAGAACCTTTTCGCCGGCGAGTTGTACGGCGGACTGTCGCAGCTCGCGCTGTGGTACATCGGCGGCATCTTCAAGCACGCGCGCGCGATCAACGCGTTTTCCAACTCGACGACCAATTCCTACAAACGCCTGGTGCCGGGCTTCGAGGCGCCGGTGATGCTGGCGTATTCCGCGCGCAACCGTTCCGCGTCGTGCCGCATTCCGTACGTGAGCAATCCGAAAGGTCGCCGCATCGAGGTACGCTTCCCCGATCCGATGAACTCGGGCTACCTCACCTTCACCGCATTGATGATGGCCGGCCTCGACGGCATCCTGAACAAGACCGATCCCGGTGCGCCGATGGACAAGGATCTGTACGACCTGCCGCCCGAAGAAGAACGCAACATCCCGCAGGTATGCGCGTCGCTCGATACCGCGCTGGAAGCGCTGGACCGCGACCGCGACTTCCTGAAGGCAGGCGGCGTGATGGGCGACGATTTCATCGACGCGTACATCGGCGTGAAGATGAAGGAAGTCACCGCGTACCGCGCCTCGACGCATCCGCTCGAGTACCAGATGTATTACTCGATCTGACGTGCTCTTGAACCCCTCTCCCTGCGGGAGAGGCGGAGCGAAGCGAACGCGCGCGCAGCGCGAACCGAAGCGGAGGGTGGGGTTCGGCATGATCCGTACCGCGACAACCGCGGATGCCAGCGCGATCTGCGCGATCTACAACCATTACGTCACCGACACCATCGTGACGTTCGAGGAACGACCCGTTGCGACCACCGAAATGCAGTCGCGCATGGCCGCCGTGCTAGAAAAGTTGCCGTGGCTGGTGCTCGAGCACGACGGCACGATCGCGGGCTACGCCTATGCCGCAGCGTGGAAAACGCGCATCGGTTACCGGTTCACCGTGGAGACGTCGATCTATCTCGCGCCTGCGCACATCGGCCGTGGATTCGGTTCTGCGTTGTACGGGACCCTGATGGAGAGCCTGCGCGCGTGGAACATCCATTGCGTGATCGGCGGCCTCGCGTTGCCGAATCCTGCCAGCGTAGCGTTGCACGAAAAATTCGGCTTCACCCAGGTGGCGCACTTTCGCGAAAATGGATTCAAGTTCGGCCGCTGGATCGACGTCGGTTACTGGCAATTGTCGTTTTGAGCGGTTCGATCCGGTCAATCCGGGTACGCTGGGTCGATGCTGCGGATCACCTCGTGGACCTCTGCCTTGAACGCAGGGGTGATATCGACGTGGTCCGGCATCGAGCGCTGGCGATGTGGCGACGATTCGGCGACGAGGGTTCCGGTCGCCGTGGAAAAAATCCGGATCCAGGCCCTGTAGCCGATCGAGCCGGCATGGCCACTGCTGCCGTACATCGGCACACCGTTGCCCGTTTCCCGGAAGCTCGGCTCGACCAACGGCTCGAAGCGAATCAGGAGGAGATAAGGCTCGTCGGAATGAGCGGCCCGAACCAGAGTGGTGGCGTCGCCTGCCTGAAATGCAGGGTCGTTCTTGTCGATTTCACGCAGCGTTATATGCCGTTTCGCGGCCCAGGCGGAGAATGCGTTTTCAACCGTCAAGCATTGCACGTCATCGGTAGAAGTCAGGCCGGCACACGCCAACTCGGCGGTAAACCGTGGCTGGCCACCAGGTTCGAAAAGGTGAAGGGATGCTAATCTGGAGTCCACTTTGGTCGGCAATCCGTTGCACCCTTGCAAGATCGAGGCAACGAGGATGATCGCAAGCGGCCACAGTCTTGTCATGATGTTCCCCTGTTTATGGCGCTGGCCCGTCGGTCTGTCCCGGTTTGGGCCATGTCCGTGCGAGATGTGCCTCCCCTAAACATCTTCCGAAAGCAGCCCAGTAGCGACGGACTGGAGCACTTCCGCAGACAATAGCAATCCAAGTCTCTGTCGCTCAGCAACTCCGAATCCGCCGATGCATGCTACCACCCTGCCCATGTTTGACGAGGAATCGCCAGCGGGTACCCGCGAAATGATTGCGCCCGGCGCATGGGTGCTGCGCGGCTTCGCACTGGATTGCGCGGACGAGTTGCTGGCGGAGATCAAAGTCATCGACTTCCAATCGCCGTTCCGGCACTTGGTCACGCCCGGCGGCAAGACCATGTCGGTGGCGATGACCAACTGCGGCGCGGTGGGCTGGTTCAGCGATCGCCGCGGTTACCGCTACACCGAAGTCGATCCGGAAACCGGCAAACCATGGCCGGCGATGCCGGAAGTGTTTGTCAGGCTCGCACGCGACGCGGCGCGCACGGCGGGATTCGACGACTACGCGCCCGACGTCTGCCTGATCAATCGTTACGAACCCGACACGCGATTGACCTTGCACCGGGATCAAGACGAGCGCGATCGCCGCGCGCCGATCGTGTCGGTATCGCTGGGCGTCCCTGCAATGTTCCTGTTCGGCGGCTTGGCGCGGAAGGATCTGCAGCGGCGCTTGCCGCTCGTGCACGGCGACGTCGTCGTCTGGGGCGGCGAGTCCCGCATGCGTTATCACGGCGTGCTGCCCATCAAGGTCGGCGAGCATCCGTTGACTGGACCGCTCCGGTTCAACCTCACCTTCCGCGTCGCGCGTTGATTGCGGGTTCGAGCATCTCGCACTAAATTGGTGCAATGATGCGCACCAATCAGGACTTGGCGATCGTCGACCAGCTCGCAACGGGGGTGGCACGGCTCGATGCCGCCCTCGGGATCACCCGCATCAATCCCGCGTTTGCCGAGCTCACCGGATTTGGCCGATCCCGCCTTGAGGCACATACCCTGGCGGCGCTGACGCCGAATGGTGCGCGCCTGCACCGTCTCGCGATGCTGGCCCACGTTGAAGGCCGCGCCTGCGCGTTGCGAAACGTGGCCGTGTGCGCGGCACCCGGCCAGGAAGCGCAACTTGATTTCACCCTGACGCCAATCGCAGATGGCGTGCTGGTCGAGGCGCACCCATCGGCACCGTCGGAGGGTGCCGCACGGACGTCGCGATCGTTGCGTGGCTTCGCGCACGAGATTCGCAATCCGCTCGCCGCGATCTCGGGCGCGGCGCAACTGCTGGAGCAGGGCTCGGCCGATGTCCGGCAACGCGAACTCGCCTCTTTGGTCCGCGACGAATCGGCACGGCTGGCGACACTGGCTGAGCGCCTGCTGGGCGCACGCCACGCGACGGTAACGCGCGCCGTCAACGTGCACGCGGTACTCGAGCGGATCGCGGAATTACTCGCGGCCGAGCGCCCCGACGTCACCGTCGTGCGCGATTACGATCCGAGCCTGCCGGCCTGGCAAGGCGATCCCGATCGGCTGCTGCAAGCCTTGTTGAACCTCGCGCGCAACGCGGTCGAGGCCCACGCGCAGCGGATCGTGCTGCGCAGCCGCGCGGAAGCAGGTTGGCGCGGCGCAGAGGGCCAGCGCGTACCGGCGCTGCGCGTCGAAGTCGAAGACAATGGCGATGGCGTACCCGATGGGCTCGTCACGGCCTTGTTCGAACCGATGGTGTCGGGGCGCCCGGACGGAACGGGCCTGGGGCTGGCATTGGCGCGTGAGATCGCGCGCGAGCACGGCGGCGAATTGACGTATCAGCCGTGCGCGGAAGGTTCGCGCTTCGTACTGCTGTTGCCACGGCATCCGCGCACGGGAGAACGCGAATGAGCGACATCTGGATCGTCGACGACGACCGCGCGGTGCGCTTCGTCCTGGCGACGGCGTTGCGTGACGCGGGACACGTGATCACCGAATTTGCCAATGCCGAAGATGCGCAACGGGCGCTGCAGCGCGCGTCACCGCACCTCGTGATTTGCGATGTCCGGCTTCCCGGAGCGGACGGCCTGGCACTGCTGCGCGAATTCAAGGCTGCCCGTCCCGCCCTGCCGGTCATCGTGATGAGCGCGTACACCGACGTCGCGACCACGGCCGCGGCGTATCGCGAAGGCGCAGCGGATTACCTGCCCAAGCCGTTCGACCTCCTGCAGGCACGCGCCGCCGTGCAACGTGTGTTGAGCGAGTCCGCAACATCCGGCGCGGCGACACGCGACGTGCCGTCGAGGCATGTGCTGCTCGGCGAAAGCGCTCCGATGCGCGCGGTGTTCCGCCTGATCGGCCGCGTGGCCGCAAGCGACCTCAATGTCCTGATCACCGGCGAAACCGGGACCGGCAAGGAACTGGTGGCGCGCGCGCTGCACGAGGAAAGCGCGCGCCGCGCCCGACCCTTCGTGGCGCTCAATACGGCGGCCATCCCGGCCGAACTGCTGGAATCGGAACTGTTCGGCCACGAGGCGGGCGCGTTCACCGGCGCGCAAAGACGGATTGCCGGCCGCTTCGAGCAGGCCGAAGGCGGCACGCTGTTCCTCGACGAAATCGGCGACATGCCGCTGGCTCTGCAGACGCGCCTGCTGCGCGTACTGGCAGGCGGCGAGTTCTACCGTGTCGGGGGGCGCGAACTGATTCGCTCCGACGTGCGCATACTGGCCGCCACCCATCAGGATCTGGATGCCAAGGTCGCGCGCGGCGAGTTCCGTGCCGACCTGATGCACCGCCTCGACGTGGTACGCATCCATCTGCCGGCGCTGCGCGAACGCCGTACTGACATTCCGTTGCTGGCGAAGCAGTTCCTCGCGAGCGCGGCGCTCGAACTGAAGTTGCCGCAGAAGAATTTCACCCAGGCGGCTTTGCATGCGCTGGCCAGAATGGATTTCCCAGGCAACGTCCGGCAACTGGAAAATCTGTGCCGCCGGCTTGCGGTGATCGCGCCCGGCACGACCATACGGCCCGAAGACATCGCCATGAGCGGCGGACGCGCAGCATCAGCACTGGGCGGGCAGGAAATTCCGTGGGAATCCGCATTGCGGGTCTGGGTGGACGCGGAACTCGCGGACGGCACAGAGCACCTGCACGCGCGCGCACGCGCGCGATTCGACAAGGTACTGCTGGACGCCGCGCTGGCGGCGCACGCCGGCCATCGGCAACATGCGGCGAAAGCGCTGGGGCTGGGTCGCAATACATTGACGCGGAAGTTGGGGAGTTCCCGGAAAAGCCGGGGCGGGGGGCGGGGGGCTGGCGACCCAGAGAAGCGGTAGCGTGTCTCCCGTCTCTCTTCTCCCGAATCCCATTCCCTACCCCAGAATCCTTCATCCCACATCTATAGTCCCCAGTCCCGAATCCCGCATCCCCATGTCCATCATCATTCGGACCGCCAAACCGGAAGACGTGCCATTTCTCGTGGAATGCAACGCCGCGATGGCGCACGAGACCGAACACAAGGCGCTGGACCGCGACGTGCTGACGCGCGGCACGCGCGCGGTGTTCGATGATCCGAAGCGAGGGTTCTATCTTGTCGCGGAGCGCGGCGATGAGGCCGTCGGCTGCCTGTTGATCACCTATGAATGGAGCGATTGGCGCAACGGCGACTGGTGGTGGTTCCAGAGCGTGTACGTGGTGCCGCGGGCGCGTCGCCTCGGCGTGTTCCGCGCGCTGCATGCGGAAGTCGAACGCCGGGCGCGCGCGGCCGGTGCGATCGGGTTGCGCTTGTACGTCGAGCGCGACAACGCGCGTGCGCAGCAGACCTATCGCTCGCTCGGGATGGAAGAAGAACCGTACCGGATGTGGCGGCGCGGGTTCAAGGAATTCGAATGAGACCTGCGGTGCCGGAACGTGACAATCGTGTCGAGAACACCCCCTCACCCCACCCCTCTCCCCCGTGGGGAGAGGGAGACGAGCGCGCAGCGCTTGGCGGGTGAGGGGGCAAGCACGCGAAACGCCTTGCTGACGATTGCGTTAGCCTTGCACGAGCCATGATTTCCAGGGAATGACCATCATGATCCCCACGACCCGCCGCGTCGCCGTGCTGGGCGGCGTGCGCATTCCGTTCTGCAAGCGCGACACCGCCTATGCCGATCTCGGGAATTTCGGGATGGCCGTGGAGGTCCTCGGCGCGTTGGTCGAGAAGTTCGCGCTGCACGACGTGGAACTCGGGGAGGTCGCGTTCGGCGCCGTGATGAAGCATCCCGCCGACTGGAATCTTGCCCGCGAGGCGCTGCAATCATCGGGACTTGCGATGACGACGCCGGGCTTCACCACGGCGCGCGCTTGCGGGACTTCCCTCGACAACGCGATTCTGGTCGCGCAGAAGATCGCGACCGGCCAGATCGAAGCCGGCATCGGCGGCGGTTCCGATACCACCAGCCAGGTGCCGTTGACCTACTCCAATCGACTGCAGCAGCGCCTGCTGGACTTGAACCGCGCCAGGACATTCGGGCAGAAGCTGCGCGCCGCAACGCGGGGTTTCCGTTGGCGTGAGCTGAAGCCGCAGGTTCCCGGTGTGGTCGAACCGCGCACCGGCCTTTCGATGGGACAGCATTGCGAAAAGATGGCGCGCGAATGGAAGATCGGCCGCGCCGAGCAGGACCAGTGGGCGCTGGGCAGCCACCGCAAACTTGCCATGGCCTACGACGCAGGTTTCTTCGAAGACCTGGTGATCCCGTTCCGCGGCGTCAAGCGCGATAACCTGCTGCGCGCCGACACCACGCTGGAAAAGCTCGCGTCACTGAAACCCGCTTTCGACCGCACGTCCGGCAAGGGCACGCTCACGGCCGGCAATTCTTCCGCGCTATCGGACGGCGCCGCCGCGGTGCTGCTGGCGAGCGAAGCGTGGGCGGATCAACGTGGCCTGCCGGTGCTGGCGTATCTCACTTTCGCCGAAGTCGCGGGCGTCGATTACGTGCACGGCGAGGGTTTGTTGATGGCGCCGACCATTGCAGTGCCGCGGATGTTGAAGCGCGCGGGACTGACGCTCCAGGATTTCGATTTCTACGAAATCCACGAGGCCTTCGCGGCGCAGGTGCTCTGCCAGTTGCGTGCGTGGGAATCGGCCGACTACTGCAGGAACCGGCTGGGCCTGGACGCGCCGCTGGGCTCCATCGATCCCGCCAGGATCAATGTCAACGGATCGAGCCTCGCAACGGGCCATCCCTTCGCGGCGACCGGCGCACGAATCGTGGCGACGCTCGCGAAACTGCTGATGCAGAAAGGTTCCGGGCGCGGGTTGATCTCGATCTGCACTGCGGGCGGGATGGGCGTCGTCGCGATTCTCGAACGATAAGTCCGAAAACTACCTCACGCGGAACAACGTCGGATTCCAGTTGCCGCTGGCATAAGACTCATTGCGGCGGCGGCGCATGCGCTGCATGATCTCGATCCGGCGCGCGTCCGCCCACTCCATGCGCTGCACGCCGAGCTTGGAGGGATCGACGCCGCGGCGCTGCGCTTCCTCTTCGCGCCATTCGGCGAAATCGCTGTACGCCTCGAGCTCGTGCCGCAATTCCTCGACGCACAGATCGATCATGATCGCGTCGTCGAGGAAGCCGAGCACGGGCACGGTGTCGGGAATGAAGTCCACCGGATCGGCCAGGTAGAGCAGGGACGCGTACACGCGTTCGCGCTCGTCCGCCGACAATTCGAAGCCGACGTCTTCGGCCATGGCGATCATCGGGCCGACTTCGTCCAGGCGCTCGCGGATGAAGGACGGCAGGTGCTGGTCGCGGGTTTGCTCCAGGATCTTGTGCGCGTCGGCGACGATCGTCGCCGGGTCGCGTGTGCGCGCGGTTTCCTGTGCCTGCCGCAGCGCGTCCTTGAAGTGGACCAGATCGTCATCGCTCAGTTCGAGATTGATCTCGAGTGACATGGCCGCGGCCCTCAACCTGATGGAATGCGCCAGCCTACCGAGCGGTCCTGATGGCGTCAATCGGCGTGGATGAAATGCCTCGGTTTGAAATCCTGATTGTCCGTTCGCGCTGAGCCCTTCGACTTCGCTCAGGAAAGCTAAGCCGAAGCGCCATGCCGCCATCCTTCGACTTCGGCGCTACGCGCCTACGCTCACAGCCTGCCCCGGACTCGATCCGGGGACGAACGGGAATTCAGATGGAAACTACCTACAAAATTCCCTGGATGCCGGCGCCGAAAGCGGTGATGAAACGCGCAATGATCGCGGTCAGCGAAAGGTTGACTTCGGGGAAGTCGCCCACCGGCTGCCAGCACTTCAGGAAACTCGGGTCGCTCGGAGGAGTGGGGGTGCAGCCGGGCTTCAACTGGTAATCGGTGGCGTAGCCCCATGGCCAGATGTCGAAGATCGGCAGGCTGCGCGACACATCGCCGATCGCCTGGCTGACGTCGCCGATGATCGGGGTGGGGTCGCGGGGAGCGACCAGCCACGCATTGCGCGGCGCGGCATCGCGCAGAATGGCCGCGCGCACCTGCTGTGCAAACGCCGGATCGTCGATGATCACGCCATCTTCGGTGTTGATGCGCGCCGAGCGCGGATCGAAATTGTGCGAGCCGACCATCGCGATACGGCCATCGACCACCAGCGATTTGGCATGGAGGCTGACACGCGGTCCCTGCGTGCCGGGGATCAATGGCGCGCGCCCGCCGCGGTGCGGCGAGGATTTTTCCGACCCGAACCCCGACAGCCGCTCGTAATCGGCCAGCATGGTGGGTTCGTCGGCCGGATGCGGCATCAGTTCGTGGATCTGGAAGCCGTAGTCGACCAGGAATTTCTTGTGATGTTTGTATGAGAGCGCATAGACGGCCACCGCGTCGGTCGAGGCCAGCGAGTCGGTGGACACGATCACCTGAACCGGCGGCCGTTTCTTCTGCAGCGCCCTGAAAACCTTGCCGGCCGGCCGGGTCAGCACCAGATAGGGCGTCTGCAACACGATCTGGTGCTGGGCGTCCGCGATCATCTTCATCAGGTCGTGGGTAAGCTCGCGCGACTGCGGACCGTGCACCGCCTCGTCCTTGGATGGCAGATCGTAGAAGTAGTCGACCAGCCCGACCTTCAGGCTGTGGTCGAGCAGGTGGGTCGCAAGCCATTCGGGATCCTCGGCCTGGCTACGCACCTTGGCGACGCGCTGCGGATCGGCGAAGCGTGGTTCCGTCCAGGGCGAAGGATCGAACGGATGCTGCAGGATTTCGGCGTTCACGTCGCGCAGATGGGTGATGGGCGTCGCGCGCGGACTGCTCCAGAAGATCTCGAAGCTCCTCGTCATCTGGCGTCCGGCGGGTCCCGCGACGATCACGTCGCGGTCGAGGAAATCCATCTGCGAATCCCAGTCGTAATAGTCGTCCGCGTAATTGCGGCCGCCCACGATGCCGACCTTGCCGTCCACCAGGAACAGCTTGTTGTGCATGCGCTGGTTGAATTTGCGAAAGCAGCACAGCACGCTCGCGGTGTATTCCACGAAGTTGCTGCGGGCGCTGTCGAAGGTCGGGTTGTAGAGCTTGATGTGCAGGTTGTCGCTGGCGCGCGCCAGCCGCGACAACAGCTTCGGATCGTTCAGCGATCCCAACTGGTCGGCGAGGATGCGCACCTGCACCCCGCGCCGCGCCGCCTTCACCAGTTCGTCCAGCACCAGCATGCCGGCGTCGTCCTTGGCCCAGATGTAGGTCTGGATATCGATGGACTTGCGCGCTGCGCGGATCAGGTTGATGCGCGCGGCCAGCGCGTTCTGGCCGATGTCGAGCAGGGTGACCGTGTTGTGCGGATGCTCCGGGGTGGATGCCGCGATCGCGGTGTCGGCCTGTTGCATGAATGGCGACGGCTCGGCGCAATGGTCGGGCCGGTCGCAATCGATCCGGCTGTACGCCGACATCGCCACGATGTGGTCGGCGCGCTCGATGCGCCGGATCGAAAGCGGCGCGCAGCCCGCCAGCACCAGCGCCAGCGCACAAATGCACCAACCGAGTTTCGCGCGAAGATTGCCTTGCATCGCGCGCATGATACGTGTGGCGTCAATGGTCGAGCGCCAACCTGATTCTCAAATCGATCGTCACCCGGTCCGACACCACGCCGCGGAGGCTGCGCATCCCGAAGGCCGACCGCGAAATGGTGCCGCTCGCACGAATCACGCATGCGAGTGGCTGGCGTGGGCAATCCGAGGGCTGCAGCTTCAGCGTGACCGGATGGCGTTCGCCACGCAGGGCCAGCACGCCGCGCAGGGCGCCGCCCGAAACCAGTTCATCCATCGGGAACGGATCGGAATCAAAGTGGATGCGCGGATACTGCGTGGCGTCGAAAAAGTCCGGGCCGAGCACGCGCTCGCGATCACCGGCGTCGCCCATACGCAGATCGGCGACCGGAATCGTGGCATCGACTTCTCCGAGATCGGCGCCGATGCGCCTATCCACCCGCCGCAGCGTACCGGACAGATCCGGGAACGTGCCGCGCACGTGGACAAACCAGAACTTGCGGACGACGAACTGCGCCTCCGACTGCGCGGGATAGATCGTCCACGACGCCGATGTCGCCGCGGAGGCCGCGAGGCCGGGCAGGCACAGCAAAGCCAGCGCCAGCCCGAATTTCATGTCAAGGCGCCCAGAGTGTGCGCAATCGTCCGTGTGCCGGCTCCAGCGCGTCATCGGCAAAGTCGATCCATGCGAGCGCGGCGGGCGTCATGCCGCGTGCCCCGACCGAGCGTCCTTCGGTCAGCAATGCGAGCAGCTGCTCGAGACCCGGATTATGGCCGACCAGCAGCACCCGCCGTGCATCGGGCGCATGGTTCTCCATCACCGACAGCAACTCACCGGGCGTGGCCTGGTAAATGGCCGGCAGGAACTGCGGCGTGCGCGTCCGCAGCCCCTGACACACCATGTCCGCGGTCATCTGCGCGCGCCGTGCGGACGAGCACAGTACCGCGTCCGGTTCGGCTCCCCGCTCGGCCAGCCACGTGCCGACCGCACGTGCCTGGGCTTCACCGTGCATGCTGAGCGGCCGCTCGACGTCGCGGCCGTCGGGGCCGGCTTGCATGGCCTCGGCGTGACGGAGCAGGAGCAATTCACGCATGATCGAGTCCCGCTAGTTGCCGGTCGACCCCGCGGGCGCCGCACCCGCCGGCGCATCGACCGGGATGTTGTTGTCGCGCAACGTTGCCAGAATCAAACTCAGTTCGGTGCCGCCGGTGCGCGCGGTCGTCAGCCATTGCGACGCGAGCGAGGAATCGGTGAGCGCGCGCTGCAGCAGTCCCGAGTACTGGTGCACTTGCCAGGCGAGGTTCCGGCTGGCCTCATCGTCCTGCGCCTTGTCGGCAGGTTTCAGGTCACCCTGGATGTGCAGGCCCACCGCCCGCGCCACGGGACTCGAGCCCCACTGCAGGGTGTTGGCGAGTTTCAGGCACGCCTGTCTCACGGATTTGTCCTTGGCCACGGCGTCACGCGCGCAAAGTTCGATGACGGGGCGCAGGTCGGGGCGGATATGCGTTTGGGTGGCGTTGATCGCCACCAGCACGCGCACGCCGTCCTGGTTGTCGGGCTGACCGTCGTGCGCGCCATCGGTCGTATCCGCCAGCGGCGGCAGCACTGCGGCGGCCTTGGCGACGCCTGCCAACGCCTTGCCGTAATAGTCGTCATAGACCGGCGCGTCGGCCGCCTTTTTCAGCGCCGCCCGCTCGGCCTTCTCGTCCTTGTTCTGGGCAGCGACATCCAACTCGACCAGCCACACCGCGGCGTTGTCGGCAGCGTTCTTCTTGAGATATTTGAACGCTTCGGCGTTCGGACAATCGGCCTTGGTCTTGCACTCGCCCAGGCGCGCCCACTCGACAGCCGGGCCGGCGCCGGTCGCGGTGGCGGCGCGTTCGATCAACGCACCGAAATCGAGTCCCGGCGTCTGGTTCTGGAACGGCTTGGCGAGGATTGCGGCGCCCAGCAGGTAATCCGGATCCGCCCGCAATGCAACCACGTTGACCAGATCGTGCTGGTACTGCTGGATGGCCGCGACCCGCTTCTGGTCGGCCGCGGAAAGCTTGGTCGGCGTCGGCGACGTGGCGGCGGGCGACGGAGGCGGGGCTCGCTCGACCTGTGGTGGCGCTGCGCCCGCAGCCGTGACAACCAGGAGGTTCGTCACGAGAACGCTGGCGAGGAATCGGTGCATGCTCATTTCCGAAGACGGCGATGTGCTGAACGTACGTGCGCGTGGATGAACCGGCACCTGCCGGCGCGGGTTGCCGCGACCGCTCAGGCGAGCGCCTCGCGCATGAATTCGGGCTGCGCCAGCGCAGCGCGGTGGATGTCCGCGTTGTAGTAGCGCGTCGCGAACGGTTTCGCCGCGGCGTCGCGTTCGCGGAAGCCAGCGAGGTCGCCGCCTTTGCGCGCGAGCGTGCAACTCCACCAGCCGCTCGGATAGCACGGCTGCGGGAACGGCAGGGTGCGTGCCGCGGCGAAACCAACCCCGCGCATCGCCTTGTGAATGGACTGGATCAGGTCCAGCAGCACCAATGGCGATTCCGATTGCTGAACCAGGATGCCGCCTTCGCGCAGCGCCCGGAAACAACTCGCGTAGAACTTCGCGTTGAACAGGCCTTCCGCCGGCCCGACCGGGTCGGTGGAATCGACGATCACCACGTCCAGCGACCCCGGCGTGGCGTCGGCCATGTATTTGATGCCGTCGTCGAACAGCAACCGCGCGCGCGGATCGCCGTTGGATTCGCACAGTTCCGGGAAATGTTTTTCGGCGAGCCGCGTCACGCGTTCGTCGATGTCGATCTGCGCAACGCTTTCCACCTCGCGATGGCGCAGCACTTCGCGCAGCGTGCCGCAGTCGCCGCCGCCGATGATCACCACGTTGCGCGGCGCGGCATGGGCGTACAGCGCGGGGTGCGTCATCATCTCGTGATACAGGAAATTGTCGCGGCTGGTCAGCATCACGCAGCCGTCGATCACCATCAGGTTGCCCCAATCCGTCGTGCGGTAAATCTCGATGTGCTGGAACGGCGTCTGCTCGTCGGCGAGCTTTTCCTCGATGCGGTAACCGATGGATGATCCGGAAGCCTCGTGCTTCTCGGTGAACCAGTTGGACGACATGCGACATACCCATTGAAGACGGTTGGATTGTAACGGCCGGCCCTGGCCCACGCGTTACAATGCGACGTCGATCCCGCGGCGTTGGTGGCTTCCGATCGGCGAATCGTTGCGTCAAGGCCCGCCGCTGCGACGTTCTGACACCTCGTTATCCGGAGAACCACGATGACGAACGCCTGGAACGTCGACGCCGCCCGTACCCTGTATTCGGTTGCGCACTGGAGCGACGGCTACGTCGATGTCGATGCGCGTGGCCGTGCGGTGATGCGTCCGCGCGGCGCGCAGGGTCCCGAAATCGCGCTCGACGACGCGGTCGCGCAGGCGAAGCAAGCAGGGCTCCGCCTGCCGCTGTTGCTGCGTTTTCCGGACATTCTTCTCGACCGCCGTGCTCGCCTGCGCGCCGCGTTCGGCGACGCGATGCGCGCGCACGGCTACACCGGCGGCTACACCGCGTTATATCCGATCAAGGTCAACCAGCAGCGCGCGGTCGCCGGCACGTTGGCGCAGGGCCCGCAGTCGCCGCGCGCCTCGGGCACGGGTTTCGGCCTGGAGGCCGGCTCCAAACCGGAACTGCTCGCCGTGCTTGGGCTCGCGCAACCCGGTTCGCTGGTGGTGTGCAACGGCTACAAGGACGCCGAATACATCCGCATCGCGCTGATCGGCCGCAAGCTCGGCATCGACGTCGTGATCGTGATCGAGAAGCCGTCCGAGCTCGAACACGTGATCGCGGAATCCAAGGCGCTCGGTGTAGAACCGAAGCTCGGGGTACGCGTCCGGCTCGCCTCGATCGGCGCCGGCAAATGGCAGAACACCGGCGGCGACAAGAGCAAGTTCGGGCTGACGCCCGCGCAATTGCTCGCGCTGGTGGAGCGCCTGCGCGGCGCGAACCTGACCCACACCATGCGCCTGCTGCACTTCCACATGGGATCACAGATCTCCAACCTGCGCGACATCGCCTCCGGGATGCGCGAGGCGGTGCGGCACTTTGCAGAGTTGCGCGCACAAGGTTTGCCGCTGGATCACGTCGACGTCGGCGGGGGGCTCGGCGTTGACTACGAAGGCACGCGCTCGCGCGGCGAATGCTCGATCAACTACGACCTCGACCAGTACGCCAACGCGATCGTCGCGCCGCTCGCGACCGCCTGCGCGGAGTGGAAGATCGATCCGCCGCACGTGCTCACGGAATCGGGCCGCGCGATGACCGCGCACCACGCGGTGCTGGTGGTCAATGTCAGCGAAGTCGAAGCGGCGCCGGATGGCGCGGTGCCGCCGGCGTCCGAAGGCGAAGCGCCCGTGTTGTGCGCGATGCGCGAGACGCTGGCCGCCTTGGACCGTCGTCCCGTGCGCGAGGTGTGGCAAGACGCGCAGCAGTATCTGGGTGAAGGCCAATTACTCTATGCACAGGGCGTGCTGGACCTCGCCGGACGCGCAAAACTCGATGCGCTGTTCCATGCGATTGCGCTGGGTGTGCGTGAGCGGCTCAAGCCGGACGAACGCTCGCACCGCGAGATCATCGACGCGCTCGACGTGAAACTGGTCGACAAGTACTTCTGCAATTTCTCGGTGTTCGAGTCGGTCCCTGACGTGTGGGCGATCGACCAGATCTTTCCGATCATGCCGTTGACACGGCTCGACGAACGGCCGACGCGCCGCGGCACGCTGGCCGACCTCACCTGCGATTCCGATGGACGCGTGGATGTCTACGTCGAATCGGGCGACCTCGACGTCAGCCTGCCGCTGCACGAGCTGCGATCCGGCGAACCGTACCGTCTCGGCATTTTCCTCGTCGGGGCGTACCAGGAAACCCTCGGCGACATCCACAACCTGTTCGGCGATACCGACGCGGTGAACGTGCGCATCGACGGCGATGGTTTCAAGCTGGATGGCGCGCGCCGCGGCGATTCCGCCGACATGCTGCTCGACTACGTCGGCTACAAACCCGACGACCTGCGCGCGGCCTACCGCGACAAGATCGCCAATGCCGGTGTTGACGGCGACGACGCGAAACGCATCAAGGCCGCGCTGGAAGCCGGCCTGACCGGTTACACGTATTTGCGGGAGCCCTGAAATTACACGTCGCGGACGACCACGGAGCTCTTGGCCATGGACGGCAACCCGCCGGCACCCGGTGGACGCGTCCCTCAATCGTTCCGAGCTATTTGAAGGCCCGCCGCCGATTGGCTGACCGGCATCATCTCGATCCGGTTGACGTTGAGGTGCGCAGGCAGGTTGGCGATCCACCACACCGTGTCGGCGATGTCCTCGGCCGTGATCGGATGCGCGCCCTTGTATAGCTTGTCGGACGCGGCCTGGTCGCCGCCCGTGCGCACCAGGGTGAATTCGGTTTCGGCCATCCCGGGCTCGACATTGCTGACGCGCACGCCGGTGCCGTGCAGGTCGGTGCGCAGGCCCAGCGAGAACTGGGTGACGAACGCCTTGGTGGCGCCGTAGACGTTCCCGCCCCTGTACGGATAGGTGCCGGAAATCGAGCTGATGTTGATGATCGCGCCGCGGCGCTCGATCAGTTTCGGCAGCAGCAGGCGGGTCAGCGTCACCAGCGCGGTGACGTTGGTATCGATCATCTGCCGCCATTGCGCGAGGTCGCTGTCCTGCGCGGGCGCGGTGCCCAGCGCAAGGCCGGCGTTGTTGACCAGCACGTCGATATCGCGGAAGCCTTCCGGCAGTGCATCCAGCGCCGCACGCATCGTCGCTTCATCACGAATGTCGAACGCGGCGGTGTGCACGCGATCCCTGCCGAAACGATCGACCAGTTCCGCAAGGCGTTCGGCGCGGCGCGCGCAGGCGATCACGCGCCAGCCGTTGTCGGCGAACTTCGCCGCGATCGCGGCACCGAAGCCGGCCGAGGCGCCGGTGACGAGGACAGTCTTTGGAGTCATTTTCGTTCCCAGCGATCCGGCTGCGCATCAAGGGTGGGGATGGGGAACGGGTAGTGGGGGCGCAGGGACATGCGTTCGAAGCACCCCCGCTACCCGCCTCCCACACCCGGATCATTTTTCTTTCAACGGAATTCCGTGGATCCCGGCGGCGGACAGTTGCTTCTGCACCGACTGAAGTTGCGTCGCCGACGCGAACGGGCCGATCCGCACGCGGTTCCATACCTGCCCGTCCAGCGTCACGGCCTGCACGTGCGCGGTGAAGCCCTGCAGCGCCAGCTTCGCCTTCATCGCGTCGGCGTCGCCCGCGTTCGGGAATGCGCCCACCTGCAACACGTAGCCGCCCTCCGAAGCACCTGCCGTCGCCTTCGCCGGCGCCGATGCACTCGCGTTGTTGGCCGCCGCGGCCTTCTGCTGCTCGGCCTTGGCCATCGCGGACAATTCCGCGTTCGGGATCACGACTTCCTTTTCAGGAAGCACCTTGTAGAAGTCGAACTGCGACCCGCTGGACGCGGCGCTGCTGCTGGCCGCGATGCCGGGTGCACTGCCCTGCTGCGCGACCGCGTTCGGGTTCGCCTGGGGCTGATCGTTGCGGCGCAGGCTCGGGATCAATCCACGATGCGCCACGATACCCATCACGATCAATCCGACCACCACCCCCGCCAGAAACAAACCCCAACCCGGAATACCCGAACCACCGTTGCGTACCGCCTGTCTGCCGCTGCGCTGAGTTGCCACTGCCTGCCTCTCGTATGCCTGCTCTTGTAAGTACGTACTCATGCGGTCCATCGCGGGACCGCGGAAATCGTCTACAGAAAAATCGGGATCACATCGACAATGGTGCGCTGACGCCCAGCATCCCGAGTCCGTTGGCGAGCACATACCTGGTGGCAAAGGCCAGCGCCACGCGCGCGTTGCGCAAATCTTCGTCGTCCACCAGGAACTGCTCGGCGTTGTACCAGACGTGGAAAGCCCCGGCCAGCTCGCGCAGGTATTGTGCCAGCAGATGCGGTTCGCGGTTGGCGGTGGAGGCTTCGACGATTTCCGGGAAGCGCGAGATCTCGACCATCACGGCGCGCGCATGCTCGCCCCGCAGCCGATCCAGGTGCTTCAGTGCGTTGTGCTGCTCGAACAGGATCGAGCGGTCATGCATCTGGCGCTGCACCGAACACACGCGGGCGTGGGCATATTGGATGTAGTAGACGGGATTGTCGTTGGATTGCGCACGCGCGAGATCGACGTCGAACACCAGTTGCGAATCGCTCTTGCGCGCGATCAGGAAATAACGTGCGGCGTCTATGCCGGCCATGTCGATCAGGTCGCGGAGGGTGACATAGCTGCCGGCCCGCTTGGAAATCTTCACCTCCTCGCCGCCCTTCACGACCGTCACCATCTGGTGCAGGACGTACTCCGGCCAATCCTTCGGGATACCGATGTCGAGCGCCTGCAGGCCGGCGCGCACGCGCGCCAGCGAGCCGTGGTGGTCGGCGCCGAGTTCGGTGATCGCGCGCTTGTAGCCGCGTTCCCACTTGGACAGGTGATACGCCACGTCCGGCACGAAATACGTGTAGGTGCCGTCGGACTTCCGCATCACGCGGTCCTTGTCGTCGCCGAAGTCCGTTGCGCGCAGCCACAGCGCGCCGTCGGCCTCGTAGGAATGCCCCTGCTGCGCGATGCGCTCGATCACGCGCAGGACTTCGCCCTCCGTGTAGAGCGACGACTCCAGGAAATACACGTCGAACCTGACACCGAACGCGCGCAGATCCTCGTCCTGCTCGCGACGCAGCCATGCCACCGCGAAATCGCGGATCGCGTCCAGGTCGTCCGGATCCTGGCCGGCGGTGACGCGATAGCCGGTGACCTCCGGGGCCGCCTCGGGGACGTCCACCTTGGCCAATTCACGGCTGTATTCACGGTTGTAATCGCCGGTGGGATGGCCGGCCTCGACGGTGGCGCCGCTCTGGTAATCACGGGCAAGATCGCGGATGTAATCACCGCGATAACCGTCCGCGGGCCAGCGCGGGTCGTCCGGTTCGATGCCCTTGATGCGTGCCTGCACCGACAGCGCGAGATTCTGGATCTGCGCGCCCGCATCGTTGTAATAGAACTCGCGATAAACCTTCCATCCCGTCGCCGAATGCAGCCGCGCCAGGGTGTCGCCGATCGCGGCGGCGCGCGCATGGCCGACGTGCAGCGGTCCGGTGGGATTGGCCGACACGAACTCGATCCCCACCGCGCGGCCGGCGCCGCTGCGGCTGTGGCCGTACTGAGTGCCTTCGTGCAGCACGCGGCGGATCTCTTCATGCCATGCCGCGTCGGAGAGGAAAAAATTGATGAAACCCGGCCCCGCGATCTCGACCCGCTCGACCCGATGGCTTTTGGGCAGCGCCGCCACGAGGGTTTCCGCCACTTCGCGCGGATTCCGCCCGAGGGGCTTGGCCAGCAGCAGTGCGACGTTGCAGGCGAAGTCGCCGTGTTCGCGCGAGCGGGTGCGCTCGATCACGAAATCGGGAGCGGGGGCATCGAGCACACCATCGCGCCGCAAGCTGTCCAGCGCATGGAGCAACAGGTCGTGGAGGGCGTCTTTCACTGGTCTGACCTTGAATACGGGCTATTTTCCATCGTAACGCAGCGGCGCAGGGCGACCAACTCCAGTTCCTGTGGATAACCCGGTGGATACCCGTGGATCGGGCAGGTCGAGGAACGCTGCTGATCCCACATTACGCAGCGAGTCAGCTGAAAATTGTGCTTCTGCTCAGCGGTTTGTAATTCATTTGACGAAAGCACGCTAAAAGCAGACGCCAAACGCTTGTGATCACGCGTTGTGTATAACTGATTGCACGGCGCGGCGCGGCCAGCCAGAACCCGTTCATGGAATAGCCTGGCAAGTCATTGGAATCCGCCGCAGCGGAGTCGGCGCCCGAGCGTAGTTCTCAGACCAACCCGCGCGCCGCCATAGAAGTGGGCTCGCCTGCGCCGACGACCAGGTGGTCGAGCACCCGCACGCCGACCAGTTGCAGTGCATCGCGCAACTGCCGAGTGATGTTGCGATCGGCCGCGGAGGGTTCGGCGATCCCGCTCGGGTGATTGTGCGCAAGGATCACCGCCGCGGCGTTGTGCTTGAGCGACGCGCGCACCACCTCGCGCGGGTGCACCGATGCGCCGTCCAGGGTCCCGCGGAACAGCTCCTCGAACGCCAGTACGCGATGGCGGTTGTCCAGGAAAAGGCAGGCGAATACCTCGTAAGGTTTGTGCGCGAGTTGGGCCTTCAGGAACGAGGCACTGTCGCGCGGGCTGACCAGCGCCGTGCGCGTGGACAACTCCTCGCCGAGGCAACGCCGCGCCAGCTCCAGCGCTGCGGCCAGCCGCGCGCGCTTGGCGGGTCCGAGCCCCGGCACGTCGGCAAGATCGCTCGCGAGCAATGCGTTCAGACTGCCGGCGCCGCCGAGGAGATCGCGTCCCATGTCCAGGGCGGTGCGTCCGCGCATGCCGCTGCCGAGCAGGATCGCCAGCAGTTCGGCAGGCGTGAGCGCGGCGGCACCACGCGCCAGCAGTTTTTCGCGCGGACGTTCTTCCTCGGGCCAATCCCTGATCGTCATTTCATCAATCCTGATTCGTAAGTTCCGCTCGTCCTGAGCGTCGGCCCAGAGGGCCAGAGTCCAGGGGAGCGGCGCTTCGACTCCGCTCCGCGTAGCTCGTCTTGAGCTTGTCGAAGGGCTCAGCGCGAGCAGTTTGTCTTCAAATCAGAGCACCATCGAGGACGTCGGCGCAGCGGCGCGGCATCACGAATCCGGTAAGCTAGCGGCCTGCCGATTTGTCAGCGGAATCCGACATGGGTGCCCCGGAACATCGCAAAGTTCTGCTCGGTGTATCGGGAGGCATCGCCGCATACAAGTCGTGCGAAGTGGTGCGCCGCCTGCGCGATGCGGGCGCCGACGTGCGCGTAGTCTTGACGCAAAACGCCGAACGTTTCGTCACGGCGATGACCTTCCAGGCGCTGTCCGGCCAGCCCGTGCTCCGCGGGCTGTGGGACGCCGAAGCCGACATGGGCATGGGTCACCTCGAACTCGCGCGCTGGGCCGACGCGATCCTGATCGCGCCGGCTTCGGCGGATACGCTGGCGAAGCTGGCGCACGGTTTCGCGGATGATCTTTTGTCCACGTTGTGCCTTGCCGCAACTGCACCGCTGGCCGTCGCGCCGGCAATGAACCATCGGATGTGGCTGCACCCTGCAACCCAGGCCAACGTCGCGACACTGCGCGCCCGTGGAGCCGCGATCCTCGGCCCGGCGAACGGTCCGCTCGCGGAAGGCGAGTCCGGGCCGGGACGGATGCTGGAACCCCAGCAACTGGTGCAGGCATTGATGGCACCGGGCGGCACACATGTTGCGTGAAATCGTGGTATCGGCGTCGATCGCGCGCGGGAGCCCTGGGGCGTGAGTTCATGCGAAAGCATTCAAGGGACACTGTCCGGCTTGCGCGTCGTGATCGATGCCGGACCCACCTATGAGGACATCGACCCCGTGCGTTTCCTGGGCAACCGCAGCTCCGGGAAGATGGGTTTCGCGGTCGCGGAAGCCGCCGTGGAAGCTGGTGCGAAGGTGACGCTGATCGCCGGTCCCGTCGCGCTGGCGACGCCGCCTGGCGTGGCGCGGCGCATCGACGTGCGCAGCGCGCGGCAGATGCGCGAGGCGGTCATGCAGGCGGTCGACCGCGCCGACATCTTCATCGCGACCGCGGCGGTCGCCGACTGGCGCGTGGCCGAGTACTCCGCGCGCAAGATCAAGAAGAGCACATCCTGCGCACCGGTGCTGGAGCTCGTCGAGAACCCCGACATCCTCGCCGAAGTCGCTGCGCGGAATCCGCGTCCTTTCGTCGTCGGTTTTGCCGCGGAAACCGACCACGTCGCCGAGCACGCGCATGAAAAACTCGTGCGCAAGAACCTCGACATGCTCGCCGCCAACCACGTCGACGAGCGCATCGGCATCGGCGCCGATGACAACGCGCTGGAACTCATCTGGCGGGACGGCGGCGAGAGCCTGCCGCGCGCGCCCAAATCCGCATTGGCGCGGAAGCTGGTCGCGCGCATCGCCGCGCGTTACCACGCGCGCACCGGCAAGCCCGCATGAATTCACCCGATCGCGCAGTTGTGCCGGTGGAACTGAAGCGCCTCGATCCGCGCCTCGGCGAAGCCATTCCGCTGCCTGCGTACGCGACCGACGGGAGCGCCGCGATGGACTTGCGCGCCGCGCCGGAGAGCGCCGTCACGCTGAATCCCGGCGAGAGCGCGCTGATCCCCACCGGACTCGCGATCCATATCGGCGATCCCGGCTGGTGCGCGCTGATCCTGCCGCGCTCGGGGCTGGGCCACAAACACGGGCTCGTGCTCGGCAACCTCACCGGCCTCATCGATGCCGATTACCAGGGTCCCTTGATGATTTCCTGCTGGAACCGTGGCAGCAAGCCGTTTACCATCCAGC
This sequence comes from Gammaproteobacteria bacterium, assembly GCA_021324095.1. Classification (GTDB taxonomy): domain Bacteria; phylum Pseudomonadota; class Gammaproteobacteria; order Xanthomonadales; family Rhodanobacteraceae; genus 66-474. The sequence continues at coordinate 26,270 of JAJPJT010000077.1, read as the reverse complement.
CGGGCGATCGCGTCGCACAGCTGCTGGTGACGCCGGTCGCGCGTGTCGCGTGGCGGGTGGTCGGAGAATTCACGCCCAGCCGACGCGGGGCCGGGGGGTTCGGCTCGACCGGAGTCGAATGACAAGATGGACAACGACTCGACAGCCAGCAAACCGTCCAATGCCCAGCAAGTGCAGTCCGCGGCGCGTGCCGTGGGTGCGCGCTTGAGCCTGCGCCGCGGCTTCGCTGCCGTCGTCGCCGACCTCGTCCTCGCGCTGGGCACGCTGCTGGTGTTGTTCGGCCTGTTCATGGGTTGGCAGGCTTGGCTGGCCGAACGCCAGTCAGCCGCCACGCAGGAATTGGGACAGGCCAAACAGGACGTCGCACTGAAAATCGGGTCGGTCATCGCCGACCGGCGCGCGCAGGTGGTCAAGGCGCTGACGCGGCCCGCGCTGATCGCCGAGCTCGTCGCCAACGATGACGCGCCAACCCGGGATGCCGCCGCCAAGCAGATCAAGGCGGAACTGCACGACGCGGAAGCGGTGACGCTCTACAGCGCGCAGCTGAACGAAGTGCTGCACGGCAACCTGCAGCAATTCGGCTACGCGCGCGCGGCGCAGTTGTCTGCGGCCCTGAGTTCCGATGATGTCGGTCCGGCGCAGTCGCCGGCCGCGCACATCCTGAGCTTCGCCGGGCCGATCAGCGGCCCGGATGGCAAGGTTCTGGCCTACGCGACCGTCGATTTTCGCGACTCGCCCCTGCGTGTTGCGCTGCATTCCGCTCCCATCAGTGCGGGGCGGCTGGAATGGCGGCAAACCGGGGGCAACGGCGACCGGATCCTGGACAGCATCGGCAACAGCAGCCTGCCGATGCCCGAAGATGGCGGCGTCCCCGTCGAGCACAGCCTTTACCGCATTGCGTCGATTCCACCCCAATTCTGGTTGCCCATCACGCAGTCGTTCGCGAGCGCGCTGACGCTTGCGATCGCGACATTCCTGATCGGATTCGTCTTGTTGTGGTCGCGCCCGCGCCTGCGCGCACGCCTCGGCGGCGCCCCGCTGGCCGACGAACCGTTGTTGTCCGACGTGATCGCGGCCGCGCCGGCTCCGGCCAAGGCCGCGCCCGCGGCGCAAGCCGCGGTGCAGGAGCAAGCGACTGCCCGCGAGAAAACTGGGTCCGAACCGATTCCCGATCGTGGCATCTTCCGCGCCTACGACATTCGCGGCGTCGTGGGCCAGACCTTGACCGAAGGCGTCGCTCGCCAGCTCGGCCGTGCGATCGGCAGCGCAGTGCGGGACAAGGAGCTCTCCGAAATCGTGGTGGGGCGCGACGGCCGGCTGTCGGGACCGGAAATGTCGGGCGCGCTGATCGAAGGTCTGCGCGCCGCCGGCGTGGACGTGATCGACATCGGTGCAGTCCCGACGCCGGTGAGTTATTTCGCGGCGTACCAGCTCAACACCGGTTCGTGCGTGTCGGTGACCGGCAGCCACAATCCGCCCGATTACAACGGCTTCAAGATCGTGATCGGCGGCGAAACGCTGGCCGAGGATGCAATCCAGGATCTCTACCAGCGCATCGTGGACAGCCGCCTCGCCGACGGCCATGGTTCGCTGCGGCAGTACGACATCCAGGCCGAGTACATCGAGCGCATCGCGTCGGACATCCAGACCGGACGCGCGTTGAAGGTCGTGGTCGATTGCGGCAACGGCATCGCCGGCGAAACCGCGCCCGGAGTGGTGCATGCGATCGGCTGCGATCCGATCCCGCTGTACTGCGACGTCGACGGGAATTTTCCCAACCACCATCCTGATCCGTCGGAACCGAAGAATCTTTCCGACTTGATCCTTACGGTGAAGAAAACCGGCGCCGACCTGGGGCTTGCCTTCGACGGCGACGGCGATCGTCTCGGCGTCGTCACCAGGGATGGCGAGATCATCTATCCGGACCGCGTGCTGATGCTGTTCGCGCAGGACGTGCTCACCCGCAATCCGGGCGCGACGATTCTTTACGACGTCAAGTGCACCGGTCACCTGCAGCCACTGATCCTGAAAGCCGGCGGCAGTCCGCTGATGTGGAAGACCGGGCATTCGCTGATCAAGGCCAAGATGAAGGAAACCGGCGCGCAGCTCGCCGGCGAGATGAGCGGGCACTTCTTCTTCCGCGAACGCTGGTACGGCTTCGACGACGGCGTGTACGCCGCCGCGCGCCTGCTGGAAATCCTCGCCGACGATCCGGAAGGCCGCTCGCCGGAAGAAATCTTCGCGACGCTGCCGAAAGGCGCTTCGACGCCCGAGCTGCACGTCCAGATGCAGGAAGGCGAGAATCACCCCTTCATCGCGCGCTTCCGCGAACGCGCGCAACTCGACGGCGCGCGCATCACCACCATCGATGGCCTGCGCGCCGACTGGCCGGATGGTTGGGGCCTGGTGCGCGCGTCCAACACCACGCCGGTGCTGGTGTTGCGCTTCGACGCCGACAACCCGACGGCGCTGAAACGCATCCAGGATGCGTTCCGCGCGCAATTGCTTGCGTGCGACGGCACGTTGAAGTTGCCGTTCTGACGGGAAGACGAGCGCTTGCTCAAACCGGGAGACGACGCTTGCTGCGCTCGCTCAGAGGGGAGACGGGAGACGGAAGGCAAGTTTCGCTCTTCGTCTCTTCGTCTCCTCGTCTCCCCATCACGACGACGGCGGCGTCGATCCCGAATACTTCACGGCTTGCGCGCCGCTGATCGGTCCCGCGACGTGCGCCTGGTCGCTGATGTAGAGCTTCACCGGCCGTTCGAAAGTCAGCGCACCATTTACCGTGGCGCCGGGGCCGATCACGATCCGCGGGACGTTGTCGGTGCTGAAGTGGATGCCGAAAATGCCATTGTCGTTCGGCTTTTTCACGGTGATGCCGCCGTCCACCACCGAATTGCCGCTGATGGCGATATCGGCATTGACCGTGGTGATGCCCTGGCCGACGTGCGCGCCATCCACGGTGATGTTGTTGTTCACGTTGGTCAGCGAGCCGTTGACCGCCGATCCGGGCGCAAGCTTGAGGTCGCCATTGACCGCCTTCACGTCGCCCGTCACGGTCGCATCCTTTTGGAGCGTCACGCTGCCGTTGACCGTCGATATCCTGCCGGCAGTGGCGTGTTCGCCCAGCGTGACATGGCCATTGACGGTGTGGGCATTGTCCGCGTGGGCGCCGTCGCCAAGCTCGACCGAACCATTGACGGTGGACGCCACGTCGGCCTTGGCATTGGCCCCGATGTGCACCGAACCGTTGACGGTGGTCGCGTCGGAGGTGCTGGAGCCGGCCGCCACGTCGACCGAACCGTTGACGCCACTGACGCACGCAGCGAGCGCGAGCGGCAGGGCCAGCAGGGCAAAGGCGAGGGTGCAGAAACGAGCAGATCGCATGGGAAGCCTCCTGCGCGGTGCGCATCATTGGGCGTCAATCGTGCCCGAGCGGTATGACGTTGCCAATAGGCCCAACGTCATCGTGACAAGTGTCATGTGATCGTCCCTGATGCGTCACCGGGTTCCCGGTGAGCCTGCGTCCAGAACGCCCAAAGCCGCCGTCCACCGCCAAACCACTCCTCGCCTACTTGTCACCGACAGCCGCTTCGACCGGAGCGATGGCATCGGTAGAATGGAGCATTCCGTGAATGGACTCCTCCATGTACACGCTCGTCATGATCCGCCACGGCCAGTCGCTGTGGAACCGGGAAAACCGCTTTACCGGCTGGGCCGACATCGATCTTTCCGAACAGGGGCGCGCCGAGGCACGCGAAGCGGGCGAACTGCTCAAGAAACAGGGTTACGCCTTCGACATCGCACACACGTCCGTGCTGACACGCGCCGTGCACACGCTGTGGGGCGTCATGGACGCGATGGATCTCGCGTGGCTGCCGGTCGTGACCGACTGGCGGTTGAATGAACGCCACTATGGTGCGCTGACCGGGATGAACAAGGCCGAGGTCGCGGCAAAGCATGGTGACGAGCAGGTGCATATCTGGCGGCGCAGCTATGACGTGCCGCCGCCGCCGCTGGACCCGCAGGACAACTTCTGCGCGAACGATCCGCGTTACGCGAAGCTCGATCCCGTGCAGATTCCGCTGACGGAATGCCTGAAGGACACCGTGGCGCGGGTGCTGCCGTACTGGCATGAATCGCTGGCACCGGCGATCCGTTCCGGCCAGCGCGTGCTGGTGTCGGCGCATGGCAATTCGATGCGCGCGTTGGTGAAATATCTCGACGGCATTTCCGATGCCGACATTACCGGCCTCAACATTCCGAATGGTGTGCCGCTGGTCTACCAGTTCGATGACGCGCTGAAGCCCATCAAGCGCTTTTATCTCGGTGACGCCGATGCGATCGCGGCCAAGACCGCGGCGGTGGCGGCGCAGGGGCGAGCCAACGCGGGTTAGCGACATTCCGCCAGATCAAGCCCCTCTCCCCTCCGGGAGAGGGTGCCCGACCACTCACGTGACGAAGCACTCCCTTGGCGGAAAGGCTGATGGCGTGAGTGGTCGGGCGGGTGAGGGTTCGGACTCGCACAATGTCGAACCATGTGCAAGCGCCGGACCCTCACCCCCAGCCCCTCTCCCGGAGGGAGAGGGGAGCGCAAGAGGGCTCGCCTCGATGGAGGTTTTCTCTCACTCCTTCGACCGCTTCCATGGCCACGACACGCCGAAGCTCAACACGCCGACGATCGCGAGGATGATCGGCGGCCAGATGCCGTAACGCTGGCCCAGCGCAAACACCAGCGCGGCGCCCACCAGCAGCGCGGCACCGAACGCCGCGGCCAGGATGCGGCGCTGGATCTCGCGCTGCAGCATGCGCAGGTGTTCCAGTTCGCGCTCGCCGAATTGCAGCGGCCCATTGCCTTCCGCCAGCGCCTCGAGCGCGTCGTGGATCTTTTCGGGGATCAGCGGCGCGATCCGCAGCCACTGCGGGAAGCGTTTGCGGATTTCCCGCAACGCGTGTCGCGCGCTGTAGCGGTCGGCGAGGATGCGTTTCAGCACCGGCTGCGCCACCGACCAGATGTCGATGTCGGGATCGAGCTGGCGTCCCAACCCCTCCACGTTCAATAACGTTTTCTGAAGCAATATCAATTGCGGCTGCAACGTGAGTTCGAACTTGCGCGCGGTGCTGAACAGCTTCGACACCACTTCGGCCAGCGAGATTTCCGACAGCGGACGCGTGAAATACGGTTCGCATACGGTGCGGATCGCGGCTTCCAGTTCGTCCACGCGGATATGGCGCGGCATCCAGCCGGCTTCGAGATGCAATTCCGCGATGCGGCGGTAGTTGCGCTCGAACATTGCGATGAAATTTTCCGCCAACCAATACTGGTCCTGGTCGGGGAGCGAGCCCATGATCCCGAAGTCCAGCGCGATGAAGCGCGGATCCTTGCTGCGGGTCGGATCGACCCAGATGTTGCCGGGATGCGCATCGGCGTGGAAGAAGTTGTCGCGGAATACCTGCTCGTAGAACAGGCGCACGCCCTTTTCGGCGAGTTGGCGGCGGTCGATGCCGGCCTGCGTCAGCGCGACGACATCGTCGGCGGGGATGCCGTGCACGCGCTCCATCGTCAGCACCTGTTCGCAGGTGTGCGACCAGAAGATTTCCGGCACGTACAAATCGTTGGAGTTCTCGAAGTTGCGGCGCAGCAGGCTGGCGTTGGCGCCCTCGTTCTGCAGGTTCAGCTCGTTGTGCAGCGTCTTGGCGACCTCGTCGAACATGTCGCGTGGACGGATCTTGTCGGCCTGTGGATGCCAGCGTTCGACCAGCCGCGAGAGTGCATCGAGCAGTTCCAGATTGCGGCGCACGTTTTGGGTGATGTTGGGCCGCAGCACCTTGACCACGACCTCGCGGCCCCCAAAAGGTGTTGCGGCCGCAGGCCGCGCGTTATCGCCCTCTCCCTCCGGGAGAGGGCGGCCTGCGGCCGAGCGCGTAGCGCTCCCCGCAGGGGCGGGTGACGGTCCGTAACCACGCAATGTTGCGCCGCGCGAGCGCGGACCCTCACCCCCAACCCCTCTCCCGGAGGGAGAGGGGGGCAGCGGCAACAACCGTGCCGCGTGCACCTGCGCGATCGACGCGGAGGCCAGCGGCACCTCGTCGAAGCTCGCGTACAACTCGCCGATCGGTTTTCCCAGCGACTCCTCGACGATCGCGCGCGCGACGACCCCGGGGAACGGAGGCACCTGATCCTGCAACTCCGAAAGTTCGTCGGCGACATCTTCGGGCAACAGGTCGCGACGGGTCGACAGCACCTGGCCCGCCTTCACCCAAATCGGGCCGAGTTCGGTCAGCGCGAGCCGCAGGCGCGCGCCGCGCGGCAGCGCAGCGATCGCCTTGCGGGGACGCGGCAGCAATGCGCGCAGCCAGCGCAGCGGCCGCATCACGTGCTGCTCGTCGATCAGGTCGTCGATGCGGTAACGCACCAGCACCGCGGTCACGTGCAGCACACGCGGCAACAGGCGCAGCGGGGTCACGGTTTGCCGTCTCCCAACCTCTTGACGCGTGCCGCCAGTCGTTCGGTGCGTTCGCGCAAGGCGTCCACGTCATCGAGAAAAGCGTTCATCTCCGGCTGCGGAACCATCAGCCGCGCCTCGTCGCGCAGCCAGTCGACGGTGTCGTCGCGGAAATGGCGTGCGCCGTTGCCGGCCCAGCGGGCGGCGTCGTGCAGCGCGCGCGCAATCGTGGTCCCGGCCACGTCTCCGAATACGGCCGCGAACGCCGCCTCGAAATCGGGCCTGTAATCGCGCGCGAGCTTCTGGACCCGGCGTGCAAGTTCGGCGTCGCCCGCGATCTCGACCTTGCCTGCGGGACGCGCATCACCGTCACGATCCAGCGCCATCGCGACCAGTGAACCTGGGGTTGCGTTGACCTCGAAATCGTTCGCGGTCCCGTCATCGCCGGCGTTCGGCGGCGGCTCGATCTGCAGGGTGCCGTTGCGCGCGGCGATCGAAAACGCGACTTCGGGACCGCGCAGGTGCACCCCGATACGGCGGCCCTCCAGCCTGCCGATTGCCTCGCGTGTATCGGGATCCAGCGCGACCAGCCGGTTCAAGGCCAGGGTGAGGGCGAGCCCACCCAATTTGCGCAGCGGATGGGGAATCCAGGCATTCGGCTGACGTTCCGGCATCGCGTGATTGTAACGTGGCGCCATTAACGAACGCCCGGCGTTGCGCGAGGCCGCATGCCGCGGCTAACCTGCCCGCACTCCGTCGGGGAGTAGCCGCCTTCGGCATCCGTCGAAGGGCTTGCGTCAACATACTCGGCCGGCAGGCCGTGGCGCAAAGCCGGCGCAAGCTCGGCGAGACCGACAGTTCACACGCGTGCACCCGGGTCGGGCGACGCGTGCGGATTGTCGTGATCGTCCCGGCCCAGGAGATCGTTCTTGCAAGCGTTCCTGGTTTCCTTCGGCGCCGTCGCGCTGGCCGAGATCGGCGACAAGACACAACTGCTGTCGCTGGTGCTGGCGGCAAAATTTCGCCGGCCCTGGCCGATCTGCGCTGGCATCCTGTTCGCGTCGCTGGTCAGCAATGCGATTGCCGCGGAAGTCGGCGCATGGCTGGCACACTGGATGACCCCCGAAGTGCAGCGCTGGCTCATCGGGCTGTCCTTCCTCGCGGTCGCCGCATGGGCCTTGCTGCCGGAGAAAGCCGATGATGCCGAGGCCGCGACGGGCCGCGGGCGCGGCGTATTGGCGGCGACGCTGATCGCGTTCTTCCTTGCCGAACTCGGCGACCGCACCCAGGTCGCGACCGCCGTGCTCGGCGCGCATTACGCTCCGCTGTGGCAGGTGATCGCAGGCAGCACGGCCGGGATGCTGGCCGCGAACGTGCCGGTGGTATTCCTTGGCGCGCGCTTTGCCGCGCGGCTGCCGCTGCGCGTAGCGCGACTCGGCGCGGCGCTGTTGTTCGCGCTGCTGGGGCTTTGGATTTTGCTCCGCTAGGCTGTCATACACCTCCCGGAAATCCCAACTGCCGCCATGCCTCGTACACGGCGACGGCGACCGCATTGGAAAGATTGAGGCTGCGGTTGTCGGGCTGCATCGGCAGTCGCAGCCGTTGCGTTTCCGGAATCGACTGCAGGACATCCTCGGGCAACCCGGACGTTTCGCGCCCGAACAACAGCGCGTCGCCGTCGGCGAACCGTGCCTCGGTATAGCGCCGGGTCGCGTGACTGGTGAATGCGAACAGGCGCGGTTGTTGCAGGGCCGCGAGGCACGCAGCCAGATCGTCGTGCACCGACACGTTGACGAACTCGTGATAGTCGAGCCCGGCACGCCGCATTTTTGCGTTGTCCAGTGCGAAACCCAGCGGGCGGATCAGGTGCAGCGATGCGCCCGCGTTCGCGCACAGCCGGATGACGTTGCCGGTGTTGGGCGGGATTTCGGGCCGGAACAGGATGACGTGGAGCATCCGGAGATTATCGTGCGATCGTCCTTCATCGCCGTTGCTCCATCACGACGCAGGCGCCTCGCCCGCACGCGCGCACAAGTACTCCGATCCGGCGCCACGGCGCCGAATCCTTGATGGTTACCCGCAAACCACGGCCACCAAACGCTCAGTGCAGATGCACCACGAACGCGCAGATGCCGAACACGATCACCATGGCCGTCATGACGCACAAGCCGCGCAATATGATCATTTCGGATTTCATGCTGCCCCCTGCTGGATCAGCTCCGGAATGCTCCGGCAGGAGAGATCGAAGCATCGCGTGTGCCAGTCGCAGGGCTTTTGCTGAACAACCGGGCGGGTGAAACCGAACACATGGCCGAAAATGTGACGTGGTTCACAGATGATCGCCTCTGAAGCGCTGAGACGGCGGCGACGAGGCGATACCGATTGAAACCTACCAAGGCAATTCGGCGCCGTCGTAGGCCAGGAATTTCCCCGCATCCTGCACGCTCGCGTTCCCGATCAAATTCAAGAGCGCGTGTGCCGAATCGGCCGGCGCGAGCGTGGCGCTTTTGCCGCCCATCTCGGTCTTCAGCCAGCCGGGGTGCGCGGTCAGCACCACGATGCCGCGCGGCGCGAGTTCGGCCGCGAGCCGCTTCACCGCCATGTTGAGCGCGGCCTTGCTCATCGCGTAGCTGATGGTGCGAAAGCTGGTCGCCTGCGCGATCGAGCCGATCTGCGAGGTGATGCACAGCACCCGCGGTTTGTTGCCCAGCGCCAGGAGCGGCGCGAGCGCTTGCGTGATCAGCAGCGGCGCCGACGCGTTCACCGCAAAGCTCTCCGCCAGCGACTCGGCCATGACGTTGCCGAAGCGTTCGCCCGAGACCAGCACGCCTGCGTTGTTGACGAGAAGATCGATCCGTTGCAGGTGCTGCGCCGCGGCTTTCGGCAGGTCGGCGATGGCCGCCGCATCGGTGACATCGAGTCGATGGATCGCCAGCCTGTCGCCGTGAGCCGCTGCCAACGCGTTGAGTACACCCGCCTTGCCGGGATCACGGCAGCAGGCCAGCACGCGCGCGCCGCGTTCCAGCAGTTCGGTGACGAAGGCCAATCCAAGCCCGCGGTTGGCGCCGGTGACTAGACAGCGTTGCACTCATGCTCTCCGTGTCCGATTTCAGTGTAACCCCACACGCGACAATCGAATGTTTGGCCGTGCATTAGTTGAATCGGAACGTGAGGTTGGCTCCCCTTCACCCCAACCCTCTCGCCGCCGGGGAGAGGGAGACAAGCGCAAAGCGCTTGGCGGGTGAGGGGGCGTGTCATGCGGCTCCGTCGTAGTTAGGGTGAACCCGTGCCGCATCCGGGCGAACCCTAACACTGCCTTCATGGGCAGAAAAGAGATATTGGGGTTCGCGATGAAGCCGCTCACCCCAACCTGCGCGCTACCATGTGCGAATGACCGAAACACAGACGCCCGGCGGCACCACCGACTTCGGTTACCGCGAAGTGCCGATCGCCGAGAAGCAGAAACTGGTCGGCGAGGTGTTCTCGTCCGTCGCCGGCAAGTACGACGTGATGAACGACCTGATGTCGTTCGGTATCCATCGTCTCTGGAAGCGCTTTTTCGTTGCGACCTCCGGCATCCGCAAGGGCGACCGTGTGCTGGACCTCGCCGGCGGCACCGGCGACATCGCCGCGCTGCTGCTGCCGCGCTTGGGTGACAAGGGCGAGGTCGTCGTCGCCGACATCAACGCCGCGATGCTTTATGCCGGTCGCGACCGCCTGCTCGATCGTGGCTTGCTGCAAGGCCTGCGGTTCGCGCAGGTGAACGCCGAGGCGCTGCCGTTCCCGGATGAATCATTCGATGCCGTCACGATCGCGTTCGGCCTGCGCAACGTCACCGACAAGGACAAGGCGCTCGCCGAAATGTACCGGGTGCTGAAGCCCGGCGGACGCGTGCTGGTGCTCGAGTTTTCGAAGGTCAACCAGGAGTGGCTGAAGCCGCTGTACGACTTCCATTCGTTCCAGGTGCTGCCGCGGATCGGCAAGCTTGTCGCGCACGACGAAGACAGCTATCGCTATCTCGCCGAATCGATCCGCAAGCATCCCGATCAGGCGGCGCTGAAGGCGATGATGGAAGCGGTCGGTTTCCGCGGCGTCGAAATCCGCAATCTTTCCGCGGGCATTGTCGCGATCCATCGCGGGTACAGGGTGTAACCCGGGGCAACGCCTCTCCCTCGTTGTCATTCCAGGGCCACCCGCGATGTTCGCGCGTGGAACCCGGAATCCAGTTCTATTCAGTGGAAAAGAAACCGATTCCGGGTTCTGTCCGCAATAGAGCGCGGACAGCCCCGGAATGACGAGCTTGAGTGATTGCCGCTGACGGGATGAGTCGACTAATGCGCAAGCTTTACCCCGAAACCGAGCCGTACCGCACCGAACGCTTTCCCGTCGGCGACGGGCACGCGTTGTACCTCGAAGAATGCGGAAACCCGCGCGGTCTGCCGGTGGTGTTCCTGCACGGCGGTCCCGGTGCAGGCCTCGCGGATTACCACCGCCGCTTCTTCGATCCCGCGCGCTGGCGCGTCGTGTTGTTCGACCAGCGCGGCGCGGGCAGGTCCACGCCGTTCGCCAGCCTCGAAGCCAACACCACGCCCCACCTCGTCGCCGACATCGAAAGGATCCGCGCGCATCTAGGGATCGATCGCTGGGTGGTGTTCGGCGGCTCGTGGGGCTCGACGCTTGCGCTTGCGTACGCCGAGGCGCATCCCGATCGCGTGACGGGACTGGTGTTGCGCGGGATTTTCCTGGCGCGGCCCGAGGAAATCCGCTGGTTCTACGAAGGCGGCGGCGCGTCGTGGATCCTCCCTGAGAAATGGCAACGCTATGCCGCGGCCATTCCACCCGAAGAACGCGGCCACCTGATCGAAGCGTACTGGAAGCGCCTGACCTCGGACGACGAAGCGGTGCGCGTCGCCGCCGCGCAGGCGTGGGGCGCATGGGAAGGCAGTGCGCTCACGCTGGCCGAAAGCCCGGAGACCGAAGCCGAGTTCACCGCACCCGAAGTCGCCGTCAGCCTCGCGCGGATCGAGGCGCACTATTTCCGCCACCGCGCCTTCCTCGAACCCGATCAACTGCTGCGCGACGTGCCGAAGATCCGCCACATTCCCGCCACCATCGTGCACGGCCGCTACGACGTGATCTGTCCGGCGAAAACCGCGTTCGACCTGCACGCGGCGTGGCCGGAGGCGGCGTTCCACGTGGTGGTGTCGGGGCACGCGGCGTCGGAACCCGCGATCGTGGACAAGCTGATCGAAGCGACGGATGTCTTGGCGGATCGGTTTGGGTGATGGGCCGCGCGCGACCCCGCAAATAACTTGTCATTCCGGACGAGCCCCGAAAGGGACGAGATCCGACTGCGTTTGCAGGATTGCAAACGCGAACGCCGAAGGCGGCGCGCAGCGCGAGCGCCATGGACGGCGCGAGTCAATCCAGCTTTTGGTTTTCATCGGTATACGACATGGATTCCGGGTTCCCGCGCCGGTGAAATTGGCGCGGGCCCCGGAATGACGAAGCGGGTTTTTCGCAGAACGGCACATTCGTCACGAGCAAAAAACGGATGGCGCACGGCGACGCGCGCCGCGACACTGCGCGTTCCCCAAAAGGAGCAACGCCATGCTGACCCTGTTCGATTACCTGCCGTCGCAGAACGGCTGGAAAGTGCGCCAGCTTCTGCACCACCTCGGCCGGCCGTACCGCACCGAAATCGTGAGCATCTTCGAAGGCGCGGGCCGCAGCAAGGAATATCTCGCGATCAATCCGACCGGCACGGTGCCGGCGATCCGGCTGGACGACGGCCGCACGCTCGCCGAATCCAACGCGATCCTCGCCTGGCTTGCCGACGGCACGCCTTGGCTTCCGTCCGATCCGTTCGAACGCGCCAAGGTGCAGCAGTGGTTGCACTTCGAGCAGGAGCGCGTCGAATCGGTGATCGGCTCGCTGCGCTACTGGACGCTCACCGGCAAGCTGGCGACGCGCCCGCCGGAATTCGTGGCGATGAAGCGCAAGGCGGCGCTGCGCACGCTCGGGATTCTGGAAAGCGAACTCGCAACGCGTGCGTTCCTCGCCAACGACCGCTACAGCATCGCCGACATTTCCGTGTTCGCGTACGCGAGCCGCGCGGAGGAAGCGGGCATTTCGCTGGAATCATATCCGCACTTCCGCGCGTGGATAAAGCGCGTCGAAGCGCAGCCGGGATTCCTCGCGGAGATGCACCCATACAGCGAGGATCCGCACACCACGCGCGAGTTGCCTTAGCCATGTAGCCCGGATGGAGGCGCATCGCGCCGGAATCCGGGGAATGAGTGCCCCGGATTCCGCTTCGCTCCATCCGGGCTACACGGCTGACGCATCGTCCGCCGTGGGCGTCAAGCGGCCCGCAAATCCTCGGTGATGGTTCCCCAATGCGTGGCCTCGGAGTCGTGTCCGGCATCGCGCCAGGTTTCCTTGAGCGCATCGCGGTACCACTCGCGCATCGAGGGCAACGCCAGCAGGCGTTGCGCGTACGCCTTAGCGTTTTCACCGAGCGGCGGCGCGTAGGTCTGGATGCGGAACGCGACCGGCGCATAGAAGGCGTCGGCGGCGCTGAATTTGTTGCCAGCGAGGAACGGGCCACCGAAGCGTTTCAGGCCGTCGTTCCACAACGCGTTCAACCGCGTGAGGTCGCGCTGCAACGCATCGTCGACGCGGTGCAGCCTGACCCGGATGCCGCAATTCATGCCGCACTGGGTGCGCAGCGCCATGAAGCCCGAATGCATTTCGGCGGCGGCGCAGCGCGCGAACGCGCGCGCGGTCTTGTCGGCGGGCCAGACTTCCGGATGCGCTTCGGCGACATATTCGGTGATCGCAAGTGAATCCCATACCGTGGTGTCGCCGTCGACGAGGCACGGCACCTTGCCGCTCGGCGAAAAGGTCGTGAACGCCGTCGCGTGGAACGGCATCAGCTTTTCCTCGAACGGAATCCCGAGTTCGCGCAGCAGCACCCACGGGCGCAGCGACCACGAGGAATAATTCTTGTTGGCGATGTAGAGAACGGGCATGCCGCTGTCTCCGCGCGAGGAAGCGCACATCTTATTCTGTCGCGCGTCCGAAAACGCGCCAAGACGCGACAAGAGAGTTCCGATTTTGCTCGTCATTCCGGGGCCACCGCCAAGCTTCATCGGCGGCGGAACCCGGAATCCAGATCTTGGATCTTCGAAGCAAAAGCTGGATTCCGGGTTCTGCCCGCCAAGAGCGCGGGCAGCCCCGGAATGACGAAGTAGCTAATAGGCAACTGCGTGGCATACTCCCCGTTTTCACCGCAACACAGGAGCGCCCGATGCGCCTGCTTTCCACCCTCGCCCTCGGCGCCTTCGTGCTGCCGGCCGCGGCGCACGCCGCCGATCCGCATTCGTACGCGCAACCGCAGGACGTCGTCATCAAGCACATCGACCTGGACCTCAAGGTCGATTTCCCGCACAGGCAACTGGACGGCATCGCGACGCTGACGCTGGACTGGAAGAACGCCGACGCACAGGAACTGGTGCTGGACACCAGCGCGTTGAAGATCGCCTCGGTCGAGGCGGTGGACGGCAAGGGCCAGCCCCACGCATTGCACTACACGCTGGCCGCGACGGTGCCGTCGATGGGCTCGAAACTTACCATCGAAGCGCCGAAGCATCCGCACGCGGTGCGCATCGCCTACGCCACCTCGCCGGACGCGAGCGGCCTGCAATGGCTCGATCCCGCGCAGACCGCCGACAAGCGATTTCCGTTCCTGTTCTCGCAGTCGGAGTCGACCCACGCGCGCTCGTGGATTCCGCTTCAGGATTCGCCGGCGATTCGCTTCACCTGGCACGCGCATGTCACGGCGCCCAGGGACGTACGCGTGGTGATGAGCGCGCCGAACGATCCGAAGCACGCGCTGGACGGTTCCTTCGATTTCACCCAGACGCATCCGGTGCCGTCGTACCTGATGGCGATCGCGGCGGGCGATCTCGCCGTACGCGAAACGGGTCCGCGCAGCGCCGTCTACGCCGAGCCGTCGGTGGTCGGCAAGGCCGCGCACGAGTTCGAAGACACCGGGAAGATGATCGCGACGACCGAGAAGTTGTACGGCCCGTATCGCTGGGGCCGCTATGACATCCTTGTGCTGCCGCCGTCGTTCCCGTACGGCGGGATGGAAAACCCGAACATGACCTTCGCGACGCCGACCGTGCTGGTGGGCGACAAGAGCCTCGTCTCGCTGGTCGCGCACGAGCTCGCGCATTCGTGGTCGGGCAACCTCGTGACCGCCGCGACGTGGCGCGACATCTGGCTCAACGAGGGCATCACCACCTACGTGCAGGGCCGCATCACCGAAGCGCTGTACGGCCAGCGCCAGGCCACCGAGGAGACCCTGCTCGCAATCCGCAACCTCGAGAAGAACATCGCCGGGATGCCGGAGAACGCGCAGCGCCTCACGCCGCAGCCGCGCAAGATCGACGCCGACGACGAACTCTCCGACGTCGCCTACGACAAGGGTTCGTGGTTCATGCGCACGCTGGAGCAGAAATTCGGGCGCAAGGATTTCGACGCGTACCTCGAAGGCTATTTCAACCACTTCGCGTGGCACAGCATCACGACCGAGCAGATGCTGGCGTACCTGAAAGCGAACCTCATCGACAAATATCCCGGGCGGATGGGTTGGGACGAAGTCGAGGCGTGGGTGTACGGCCCCGGGATCCCGGAGGATGCGCCGATTCCGGACTCACCGCGTTTCGACGCGATCGACAAGGAACGCGCGGCGTTCCTCGACGGCACGCTCGCCGCGAACAAGCTCGATGCGAAAAGCTGGAACACCCAGGAGTGGATGTATTTCCTCGACCGCCTGCCGGACAAGCCGCCGCTCGGGAAGATGCAGGAACTCGATGCCGCGTGGCACCTGACGGGCACGCCCAATGCCGAAATCGGGATGCGCTGGTACGTGCACGCGATCCGGTCGGGCGACCGCGCGGCATGGCCGGCCGCCGCCGAACACGCGACACGGATCGGGCGGTTGTATCTCACGATGCCGATCTACAAGGCGCTGGTGCAGACGCCGGAAGGTTTCGCGTTCGTCGAGCAGGTTTTCGCGAAGGCGAAGGACGGCTACCACCCGCTGACGCGGATGGCGGTGGAGAAACTGTTCGCCAAGGCCCGCGAGGCGCAGGGCAAGGCCGCGGTCGGCGCGGACTGAGGGCAACTGCATGTCCCGCAACCCCGCCCGCGACGCGCTCCTCGCGCGCGTCGCCTTCCGCCTGAAGGTGCTGGGCGGCATCGTCATCGCGCTCGCGGTGACCGGGCTCGCGGTGTATTTCCTCGCGCCGGCCTTGCTGCTGCGCGGCGCGGTGATGTGGCAGACGTGGCGCGATGGTCTGCACCAGAAGTCCATCCAGGTCGGCGATACGCGTTGGGTGTACGTCGAGGGCGGCAAGCAGGACGGCCCGCCATTGGTGCTGCTGCACGGTTATCGCGGCACCTACGCGGACTGGCTACTGACCGCGCGTTATCTCACCGGCAACTTCCACGTCGTCATCCCCGATCTGCCGGGCTGGGGCGCGTCCACGCGCCTGCCGAACGCAGACTACGGCTATCCCGCGCAGGTGCAGCGCCTGCACGCGTTCGTCGATGCGCTGCACCTCGGCGAAATCGCGATCGCGGGGCATTCCATGGGCGGCGCGATCGCGGGCCTGTACGCCGCGACTTATCCGAAGGACGTCGCGGCGCTGGTGCTGGTGGACTCGGCCGGCGTGAAGTTCAAGGCCAACGGCTTCGTGCGCGAACTCGAATCCGGCAGGAACCCGTTCGATTTCGACAACCGCGCCGGATTCGATCACCTCGAATCGATGCTGTTCACCAGGCCGCCGTCGGTACCGCCGCGCATCGCCGACGTGTTCGTCGCGCGCTCCGAGCACAACCGCGCGTTCGACGACAAGGTGATGCGCGAGATTGCCTCGCCGGACGAGCGCTACGCGCTGGAACCGAAGCTGCCCGACATCACCGCGCCGACCCTGGCGATCTGGTGCACCGGCGACCAGATCATCGACGTCTCCGCGCTGGACGCGATCCGCAAGGGCCTGACCCACGCACCCAACATCGGCATCACCGAACTGCGCGGCTGCGGACACATGTCGATCATCGAAAAACCGCAGGAAGTCGCGCAGTCCATCACGCACTTCGTGCTGCTGCCGGCGGGGACGTAGAAGCGTGCGTAGCGCGTTCGCTCGAATGAGATGCTAGGCCGCGACAGCTAGACATGAATGGCGAGTGCCGCGGCGAAGACCATGATTGCCATACCCGCGCAGAAGGCGGCGAAACCTGCCACGCCGACAACCCAGCCGATACCATTTAGCAGTTTTAGGTGTTTGTCAACGAAACTGGGTCGAAACTGCAAAAGATTCGCCTGGATGATCAGGTGTCCTTTGAGCAATATGAAGAGAAAGACGGAACACAGGAGAAAGTACCACGATGCCACGGCTCGTGAAGCAACGACCGGAGTGATGAGGCCAGACTGCTTGCCACCAAGCAATACGGAGATAGACAAGGAAAGCGCGCCACCGGAGATGAGGAAGACCACGTTGGCAACAGAGTCAATGCGCGATCTGATCTCGCGCCAGTCTTCGGCGTTGTTCTCAGCAGATCCCATACGTCTGGTTAGACGAAGAGTTATGCGGCATCCACGGGCGGCGCCGACTGCGGTGCGTTGGCGGAGAACTTGTGAAAGGCAAACGTGCCCCTGACGCCATTGATGAAAAGAAGAGTAATTATCGCAGCCATGAACCATGCGAAGCCAACGATGCGCGGCTGTGTGGAAAACTGAACTATCTTCTCGACAATGAATAGACAAAGCCCGGCGACGGCAAACGCGCGAGAACGGCGACGGATACGCCAGGCAATTACTGCGAACAATATCGCGTCAATGTACGCGAGGGGGTCCATACCTGCGATGTCTTTCTTGAGTATTAGTGTGACTGTTGCAAAGATTGCAGTGACGCTGGCGACAAAGATGGCCGCCCAAAACCCCAGATTTGACGCCTCGATGGCATCGGTGACATTGCTGATCTTTGGCCAGTACCAAGACTTCCGAGCCCCCTGAGCCATAGCACCCTCCGCTGTTGCTGTTGACGCATAACGCTAGTTACCCGCCACACCTGAGCGGTAACGCACTAGTGCCGACGTGCTTATAGATGCCGGCACCAAAACAATGCACATTTCATACCATACGAGCCTCGAACCCCCACCCGGCGCTGCGCGCTCGCGCTACGCGCGCGTTCGCTTCGCTCCGCCTCTCCCGGAGGGAGAGGGGAAATACTTCACCCACCCCGCATCAGCTTCCGCACCGCGGCGAGATTGCGCCGGCTGATTTCCGGCGTGACGTCGCTGCCGGCGATCAGTGCGCGCATGGTGCCATCGGGATCGCGCTTGAGTCCGATCAGGCGTTCGGCGGGGACGAGGCAACCGCGGTGCACGCGCACGAAGCGGTCGGGGAAGGTTTCCTCGATCGTCTTCAGCGACTGCTCGGTCAGGGCGTCGCCGGCCGCGCGGTGCACGGTGACGTACTTGTCGTCGGCACTCAGCCAGATGATGTCGCGCAGCGGAACCTTGACCGGCGCGCCGTGCGCGTGCGCGAGCAGCGTCGCATCGCCTGAGGTCGCGCGGCGGCGCAGGGCCTCGGCGCGCGCCAGCGCTTCGCGCAGGCGTTCGATCCGCACCGGTTTCAGCAGATAGTCGGCCGCACGCAATTCGTAAGCGGTCAGCGCGTGCTTTTCGTAGGCGGTGCAGAACACCAGTTGCGGCGGATCGGACAGCGCCGCCAGCCGGCGCGCCACGCCGATGCCATCGAGGCCGGGCATCGCGATGTCCAGCAACAGGAGGTCGGGACGCAATTTCGCGCAGGCGCCCATCGCCGCGTCGCCATCGCCGACGCTGCCGACGACTTCGGCGCCGTCGCAGTCGTGCAGCAGCGCCGCGAGGCGCGTGCGCGCGAGGGGTTCGTCATCAGCGATGAGGATGCGCACCGGGCTCAAATTCCCTCGATGTCAATTCAATCCGAACTGCGCCATTCTGTCGCAAACCTCCCCCCATCCGGCCTTCGGCCACCTTCCCCCGCGAGCGGGGGAAGGGTTTTATGGAGGCGGCGCATCCGGCAGCCGCACGATCACGCGGAATTCGCCGTCTTCGCTGCGCGTTTCCAGCGCGCCGCGCTCGCCGAAATGATAGGCGATGCGGCGACGCACGCTTTCGAGGCCGTGGCCGCTGCGCCCGGGTGCCGCGGTGTCGGGCAGCGGATTGGCGATTTCGAGCTGGACGCCGTCGGATGCGCGCCGCCCGGTGATGCGCAGCGTGCCGCCTTCGCGGCGCGGCTGGATGCCGTGGTACACGGCGTTCTCGACCAGCGGCTGCAGCAGGAGGGAAGGCATTTCCAGGGCGCCCGGCAGGCCGTCGAGGTCGCGTTGCACTCTCAGGCGATCGCCCAGCCGCAGTTGTTCGATCGCGAGGTAGCGGTCGATGAGGCCGAGTTCCTCGCCAAGCGTGCTGGGCTTGTCTCCGGCGCCGAGCGAGGCGCGGAACAGTTCGGAAAGATCCTCGACGGTGCGTTCGGCGGCGTCGGGATCGACCCGCACCAGCGCCGCGACCGTGTTCATGCTGTTGTAGAGGAAGTGCGGGCGGATGCGCGCCTGCAACGCGTCGAACTGCGCGCGCGCCACCGCCGCGAGCCGCGCACGCCATTCCGCCAGCACGTAGAAATAGCGCAGCAGCGCGGCGCCGAGCAGCGCGGCCAGCACCGCGTTGCCGACCACGAAACGTACCGCCGATGCGGGTGTCAGTCCCGTGGCCAGCGCGTGGTCCAGCCACGCGACTACCGCGCTTGCGATGGCAACCAGCAACACCAGCGCGCCCCATGCCAGCGGATACGCGATCGCGCGCGGCCACTTCACCAGCAGAGGCGACAGGCGGCACAACAGCAGCGAGGCCAGCAGGGCGAGCCAGACCACGAACAGCGTCGCGGTCGAAAAATCGCGCCAGCCCATCCGCGCATCGGGCGCCAGCGCGTCAATCACCACGACCAGTTCCGCGACCACCATCAGCGTGAACACGGAGGCCGCGCTGCAGAAATCGGGCAGCGCGGAAGCGTCGCGTTTGCGGGGTTCGGGGGTGTCGGCCATGGCGCGCAGTATGGCGGTTCAACGCAAGAACGGTGCGACGCAAGACACAACCTACACGCCACTTTCAGCAAGGGCCGACCATTCTGTTTCTCCCTTCTCCCTCCGGGAGAAGGGCGCAAGGCGCTGCTCTTGCTTTGGCGCGAAGCGCCGGATGAGGGTTCGGGATTGCGCGATGGGTACCACGCCGCGGGATCGCGCAGGTGCGGACCCTCACCCGCCCCTGACGGGGAGCGCTACGCGCTCGGCCTACGGCCGCCTCTCCCGGAGGGAGAGGGAAAGAGCACATCGCGCGCGAGGCGCGCTCCTGCACTTCACCCTGGGCGCGGCGCGGCGCGCTACTACAAGCGCGCGCCGAGAAACACCGCAAGGTCGGCGATTTCCTGCGGGCAGACCTGGTGCGCCATCGGGTAGCTGTGCCAGTCGACCGCGTAGCCCCATTCGCGCAGCCCGTCGCGCGAGCGTTCGCCGAGGACCTGCGGCACCACCGGATCGAAGGCGCCGTGGCCCATGAAGATCGGCGTCGCGGCGTTCGCGGCGTGACGCTCGCCGATGGTCCTCTCGGCAATCGGAAGATAAGTCGACAACGCGACGATCGCCGCCAGGTTGCGCGCGTGCCGCAAGCCTGCGGCCAGCGCAACCGCGCCGCCTTGCGAGAATCCCACCAGCACGATGTTCGCGCCCGGCACGCCGCGTTCGATCTCCCGCGCGATCAGGGCTTCGACGTGGGCGATCGAGGCGCGGATGCCGGACTCGTCCTGCTTCTGCGAAAGGTCGAAGCCCGCGATGTCGTACCACGCGCGCATCGCGAGTCCGCCATTGAGGGTGATCGGGCGCACCGGTGCGTGCGGAAACACGAAGCGCAGCGGCGGCCATTCCGGGCGCACCAGTTGCGGCACGATCGGTTCGAAATCGTGGCCGTCCGCGCCGAGGCCGTGCAGCCAGATCACCGCGTGGTGCGGGTTCGACGCGGTTTCGATTTCGACGCATTCGAGCATTGGCGGGATTCTGTTCTTGCTCGTCATCCCGGAATCGCGGAGCGATATCCGGGACCCAGCGCCTTTTCTGTCTCGACACGCTCAGCGAAAGACACTGGATCCCCGCTTTCGCGGGAATGACGACAAGGAGGGTTGATCAGAGTTACCTATTTTGATTGCTCCGCCGGCCCGGAAGGCAATCCCAACTCCTGGGCGAAGAACGCCATCGCCGCCGCGGCGTTGCCGACGCGCTGGCTGAAGGATGCGGTGACGCCGTGGCCCTCGTTCATGCGCGTCAGCAGCAGCACCGGATATTTCGACGTGGTCGCCGCCTGCAGCGCCGCCGCGAACTTGCGCGACTGCCACGGCGCGACGCGCGGATCATTGACGCCGGTGATCAGCAACACCGCCGGATACGCGGTGCCGGCTTTCACGTTCTGCAACGGCGAGTACGCGCGCAGCCATTCGAAATCGGGCTTCTTGGTCACCGTCCCGTATTCGGAGATGTTGTACTGGCCGTTCGGCCACAACTCCACGCGCAGCATGTCGTAGATGCCGACCAGCGAGACCGCGGCGCGGTATTCGGACGGATGCTGGGTCAGCGCCGCACCCATCAGCAGCCCGCCGTTCGAGCCGCCGAGGATCCCGAGGTGCGCCGGGTCGGTCCAGTGGTGTTGCACCAGCGCCTGCGCCGACGCGTAGAAATCGTCGAAGACGTTCTGCTTCTTGCCCAGCATCCCGGCTTCGTGCCAGCCCTCGCCGTACTCGCTGCCGCCGCGGATGTTGGCGACCGCGAACACGCCGCCGCGCTCCAGCCACGCCAGCGTCGAACCGATGAAGCGCGGCGCGGTGGAGATCCCGAAACCGCCGTAACCGGAAAGGATCGTCGGGCGCGCACCGTTCGGCGTCACGCCCTTCAGCGCGATCACCGTGACCGGGATTTTTGTGCCATCCTTCGATGTCGCGTCGAGCCGATACGTGACGACGTCGGAATAATCGGCGGCGGGCTTGACCTCGAACACGGTCCCGAGCGTACCCTTCGCGCCATCGTATTCCGCCCAGCGCGAGGGAATCGTCCAGCCGGAATAGCTGATCAGCGCGCGGTCCGAATCCGCGCTGCTCGCGATGGTGCCGACGCCGATGCCGGTTTTCGGCAACGGCAGCGTGCGCACGAACCTGCCCGTGCCCGAGAACTGCCGCACGCGCCAGTCGGGTCCGCTCACTTCCGTGATCAGGAAACCGCCCTCGATCGGCGCGACGGAATGCATCGCCCAGGCGCCCTGCTTCACCAGCAATGTCGATTTGCCGTTCGG
Organism: Gammaproteobacteria bacterium; assembly: GCA_021324095.1. Lineage (GTDB taxonomy): Bacteria > Pseudomonadota > Gammaproteobacteria > Xanthomonadales > Rhodanobacteraceae > 66-474. The sequence goes on along the minus strand of JAJPJT010000077.1, from coordinate 4,377 downwards.
GTCCAACGCCAGCAACTTGCCGCGCGGCGCGTTTTCATAGGCGATCACCAGCAGGCGGTCGCCGTCCCAGGCCGCGCCCTGGTTGACTTCGGAGGCGGCGCGCACGTTGGCTTCGGTTCCGAGCGCGAGCTTCCACGGACCGCGGCCGTTGCGCAGGTACACCGCGTCGGGCGCGCCGTCGCCCGCGTGCACCAGCGCGGCCGCGTGCCGGCCATCCGCCGAACCGAGCAGCGTGTATTCGGCCACCGTCGACAACCCCTTGCCGAATTCAAGCTTGTCGGCGCTCGCCGACGTCCCGAACGCATGGTGGTACAGCGCCGCATTGAACTGCGATTGATCGGCCGGGACGTCGACCGGCAGCCGCACGTACGTGACGCCCTTGCCGTCGGCGTCCCACACCAGCGCCTGCGGCGTGGTGCCGCCACCCGCGCGCGGCAACGCATCGGGCAGGGTCTTGCCGGTCGCAACGTCCACGAAACGGATCGTGGTTTCTTCGTTGCCACCTTCGGCGGTGCCATAGGCGACGTACCTGCCGTCCGGCGAGGGCCAGAAATCGGTGATCGCCGGGATGCCAGTCATCCCGTTCGGATCGATCAGCACTTTTGGCGTGCCGCCGGGCCACGGCTGGGCGACCAGCACCGCCTGCGGCTGCGGTGGCGTCTGGCGCAGGTAGAACAAGGTGCCGCCGACGATCTCGGGGCTGAATTGCTGCGTCGAGGTGAGCGCGAGTTCGCCCACGCGTTTCGCAATGGCCTTGGCGTCCGGAAAACCGTCCATCACCTTTTCGGTGTAGGCGTTCTGCGCCGCGATCCATTGCTTCACCGCAGGCGCGTTCGCGTCTTCGAGCCAGCGGTAAGGGTCGTGCACCACCGTGCCGAAAAACGTTTCGGTGACGTCGTGCTTGGGCGTGATCGGCGGGATCGCGGGAATCTCGTGTTGGGTGTCGATCAGCGGAACACGGTGGCGTACTTGCGGCTGTGACTGCGCAATGGCGAGAGTGGACGAAAGGCCAAGGCCGATACCTGCAAGGATGCGGAAAGCGCGCATGATCGACCCCGAACGGCAGCGAAAGGTTGCTGCAGGGTAGCGCCGGTGTGGCTGCCGCGCACGTGTGAAGTGAGGTCGGGATTCACGCCCCCTCACCCCAGCCCTCGCCCCACGGGAGAGAGGGAGACAAGCGCGCAGCGCTTGGCGGGTGAGGGGGTTCCGCGTGTCTGTCCGGTATCAAGCTCGTCGCAAGACTTTTGGCGCTTGCGCGTGCGTGCGCCGTCTGGCTAGGCTCCGGCTTTTCATTGGGGTCACCACATGAACCGCATCGCCGCCGCCGCACTGGTCTGCCTCGTCACCGGCGCGGGCGCGTTCGCCGCCGCGCCGCAAACAGCGTCGACCGCCGCCGCGCAGGCGCCGGTCCACAAGCTGACGCTGGAAGAGATCATGGCGAATCCCGACTGGATTGGTCCGCCGGTCGAGGATGCGTACTGGAGCGTCGACGGCCGCAGCATCTACTTCAAGCTGAAGCGCAAGGGCTCGTCGATCCGCGACCTCTACCGTGTCGCGGCGACGGGCGGCGCTCCGGTGAAATTGAGCGATGCCGAACTCGCGAGCGCCGACGGCCCTGCTGTGTTCGACCGCGCGCGCGACCGCGCGGCGTTCCTGCGCCATGGCGACGTGTACGTGCGCGAAGTCGCCACGGGCGCGACGCACCAGATCACGCGCGACGACGCGGACAAATCGGGCCTGCAGTTCTCCGCGAACGGGAATCTCCTGAGCTGGCGCCAGGGCAACGACTGGTATGTCTGGAACGCATCCACGGGCGTGGTGTCGCAGGCCGCGACGCTGAAGACCGAACGGAATCCCGCCGACCAGAAACCCGACCAGATGGAACGCCTGCAGCTCAGCCTATTCTCGACGCTGCGGGAGATCAAGGCCGACCAGGACGCGGTGCGCGAACACGACGACGAGCTGGACGCCGAAAATCCCGCGCGCGCGCCAGCGCCGTTCTGGCTCGGCGACAAGGTGCGCGTCGTCGCAACATCGCTGTCGCCCGATGCGCGCTGGATGCTCGTGGTCACGATTCCAAAGTCGTACCAGCGCGGCAAGCACCCGGACGTGGTGCATTACGTGAACGACTCGGGCTACCCGGAAACCGAACCCGCGCGCACCTACGTCGGCCGCAACAATCCTGCGCCGCAATCGCTGGTGCTCCTCGATTTAAAAGCGCACAAGCACTATGCGCTGTCGCTGGATGGCCTGCCCGGCATCCACGACGATCCTTTGCACGACCTGCGCGCGACACGCATCGCCGAACTCAGGAAGGAAGGCCACGACGACGAGGCTGCCGCGCTGGCCGCGCCGAAGACCCGGCCGGTGTCGGTGAACTTCATCCAGCAGGGCGAAAGCTTCGGGCCCGCGATCGTGTGGAGCGAGGATGCGAGCCAGGTCGCGATCGAACTGCGCGCCAACGACAACAAGGATCGCTGGATCGAAACCGTCGATTTCAGGGACCACAAGCTGGTGACGCAAAATCGCCTGACCGATCCTGCGTGGATCAACTGGAGTTTCAACGAATTCGGCTGGCTGCCCGGCAATCGCACGCTATGGTTCGAATCGGAGGCCAGCGGCTGGGCGCAGTTGTACGTGAAGCCGCTGGGCGAAAGCGCACGCGCGCTGACCGGCACGCACTACGAAGTGTCGATGCCGGTGGTGTCGCCCGACGGCAAGTGGTTCTATGTGCTGTCCAACAAGCAGGCGCCCTACGACTATGACGTCTATCGCGTCCCAACGACGGGCGGAACGCTCGAGCAGGTCACGCATTACGAAGGGCTGGCGTGCTTCGAGTGCAGTGCGCCGTTCGCGCTGTCGCCGGACGGCAGCAAGCTCGCGGTGCTGCATTCGAGCGCGTACCTCCCGCCGCAGCTCGCGGTGGTCGACAGCGACGGCCGTGATGCGCGCGAGCTCACCGACACCCGCACGCCGGCTTACAAGGCGCTGTCGTCGACATGGGTGCAGCCGCAGTTCGTGAAGATCCCAAGCAGCCACGGCGATTTCGGAATCTGGGCCAAGTATTACCAGCCTGCCGACTACGACACCTCGCATGCGCATCCCGCGGTGTTCTTCGTGCACGGCGCAGGTTACCTGCAGGACGTCACCAAGGGCTGGTCGTACTACTTCCGCGAGCAGATGTTCAACAACCTGCTGACGCAGGAAGGCTACGCGGTGCTCGACATGGACTACCGCGGTTCGGCCGGTTACGGCCGCGACTGGCGCGACGCGATCTACCAGCACATGGGCCATCCGGAATTGCAGGACCTGCTCGACGGCAAGGCGTGGCTGGTCAAGCACCACCACGTCGACCCGAAGCGCGTCGGCATCTACGGCGGTTCCTACGGCGGCTTCATGACCGAGATGGCGCTGCTGCGCGCGCCGGGGCAGTTCGCCGCGGGCGCGGCATTGCGTCCGCCGTCCGACTGGACCAGCTACAACGACGGCTACACGTCGGACATATTGAACACGCCGCAGCTCGATCCGGAGGCGTACAAGATCTCTTCGCCGATCGAATACGCGAAAAACCTCCAGGACCCGCTGCTGATCATGCACGGCCTGATCGACAACAACGTGATGCCCGGCGATTCGATCCGCCTGTACCAGCGTTTCATCGAACTTCACAAGAAGAACTTCTGGATATCGCTGTACCCGATGGAGCGCCACGACTTCAAGTACGCGGACGACTGGTACGACGAATACCGGCGCATCCACGACCTGTTCACACGCTACGTGAAGGACCGGAAAGATGATGCGCAGGTGGTGCAGCAAACCGAATGACAGGAGATCGAGTGCCTCTCGACAAAACGGGGCGCCGAACGGCGCCCCGTTTCGTTTCCACTGACCTGCTCTCCTACTTCGTCGTTCCGCTCTCCTACTTTGTCGTGTTGATGTAGTAATTGCTCGAGGCCGCAGCGGTCAACGCGCTGGTCAGCGGCAGCAACTGGCTGAGAAAGCGGTTCCAGCGGGTGACGCCGGCTGCGGAGGCGAAGACCACGTCGCCCGGCCTCACGTCGAAACCGTCGGCCAGTGCGAACGCCGCCGGCGATTTCAGGTCGAGCTGGTAAACCGTCGGACGCTGCGCGGGCTGGCCGTTCTTCGGGAGGCCGCCGCGGATGACATAGACCACGCCCTGGGAAGTGACTTCGTTGAGGCCGCCGGCGTCGCCGAGCGCCTGCGTGAGCGTGATGTCGCCCGTGTTGAAGCGCAGCGCCTGCGGACGGGTGACCTCACCCATCACGAAGACCTTCTCGCGGTCGTTGTAGGGCACCAGCACACGGTCACCCGCTTCCAGGTAAACGTTGCCCGCCGGCCCACCCCGCCCCGCATAGCCAC
>JAJPJT010000127.1 GCA_021324095.1 Gammaproteobacteria bacterium | reverse complement strand
TGTTGTGATCACGAGCGGGACTCAACCCTACGCTGCCCGACCCGGCGTGTAAAGGGGCGGACGCAAAAAATTTTCGATGTCGAACCGGAGCGCGCCCGCGCGGGCGAAAACATGGAGTGCGGCGTCGGCCTCGCGGATAATGAACGGGTTCGATCGTCACGAGGAGCCTCCATGTCACCCGTTTCGCGCATCCGCCGCCTGTCATTCCTGGTTGCTGCCGCCATGCTGGCTCTGGTTCTGACCACGCCTTCGACGGCCGGCACCCTGCCGGTCGCGGTAGGAGGCGAAAAGCTGCCGTCGCTGGCGCCGATGCTCTCGAAGGTATCGCCTGCGGTGGTCAACATTTCATCGACCAGCCACCGGCGCGTCGCCGTGAATCCGTTCTTCAGCGATCCGATCATGCGCCTGTTCTTCGGGTTGCCCGCGGTGCCGCCTTCGCGCGAACTGGTGCAGCAATCGCTGGGTTCGGGCGTGGTCGTGAACGCGAAGGAAGGCTACATCCTGACCAACAACCACGTGATCGCGGGCGCCGACCAGATCCAGGTGACGCTGACCAACGGCAGGACCTACAAGGCCAAGGTGATCGGCGCCGATCCGACGACCGACCTCGCGGTGATCCAGATCCACGCACCCGATCTCGTCGCGCTGCCGTTCGCTGATTCATCGAAACTGCGCGTCGGCGATTTCGTGGTCGCGGTGGGCGATCCGTTCGGACTGGGGCAGTCGGCGACCTCGGGCATCATCTCCGGCCTGCAGCGCCAGGACCTGCGGCGCAGCGGCGTGCAGAACTACATTCAGACCGATGCGTCGATCAATCCGGGCAACTCGGGCGGCGCGCTGGTGAACCTTGACGGCCAATTGGTCGGCATCAATTCCATGATCTATTCGCCTTCCGGCGCGAGCGCCGGGCTCGGATTCGCGATCCCATCCAACCTTGCGGCCGACGTGATGAAGCAACTGATCGCGCACGGCAAGGTGGAGCGCGGCAGCCTCGGCGTCGATGCGCAGGACCTGAATCCGCGCGTGGCCGCAGCGCTCGGCATCAGGGCGACCAGCGGCGCGCTGATCACCAACGTCTTGCCCGATTCGCCGGCGGCGAAGGCCGGACTGAAACCGGGCGATCTCGTCACCAGCGTCAATGGCAAGCCCGTCACCGATGCGCAGGACCTTCGCAACGCGCAGGGGCTCGCGCCCGTCGGCAGCACGTTGAAGCTCGGCGTCGATCGCGGCGGCCGGCAGCTCGTGATCGATGCGAAGCTCACCGCGATCAGCAACGAGGCCGCGGGCGCATCGCTGGACGCGCGCCTCGCGGGCGCGACCTTCAGCGACACGTCGTCCGACAGCGGCGTCGAGGGCGTCACGGTCTCCAATGTGGCGCCGGGCAGCCGCGCGGAGCGCAACGGACTGGCCGCGGGCGACATCGTCGTCGGCGTCAACAACGTTGCGACGCCGGATCTCGCGCAACTGCGTCGCGTGTTCGCGCTGCACCCGCGCGTGCTGGTGCTGGCGTTGGTACGGGACGGGCAGTTGCTGCAGATGGAAATCGGCTCCAACAGGTGAATTCGAGATCTGCGCTTTTGCCCATGCAGGAGCTTGCTTCCACATCCCGCACCGTCCTCGCATCACCGGGATCGCGCGGCCTGTTGATTCGAGGGGGAAACAGCGGCGTTGAGAGCGTCCGTGGAAGGAAACGTGAACGGCGTTCGAAAATCGCTCGCGCGAAGACTGAATGGCGTTGCCGCAAAGGGTATTGATTCCGCCATAATCGTGCGGCCTTTCCCTCGCATCGTCAGCCGGTCATTCGTTCATGTCAGCACGTTCCTCCAGTCTCATCGTGGCAGCGTTCGCTCTCGCCTTCACCTTCGCCGCCGGCGCGGCCTCCGTCAAACATTCGACCCGCCACCATGAGACGCGCCATCACAAGGAGGCCGGTCCCACGCTGATCGTGCGTGGCGACCAGGTCAGCACCGAAGGTCTGGTCGACGCGGTCGCGCAAGCTTTCGCCGACACCGGCGAGGGGCATCTGGAAGTGCAGCCCTTCAACACCATCGACGGCATCGATCAGGCACTCTCCGGCCAAGTCGATCTCGCCGCCAGCGCGCGCCCCGCCTATCCGGCACGCACCCAGGAAAGCGGCCTGGTCTTCACGCCGGTTGCGTGGGATGCACTGGTGTTGATCACCAACTCCGCCAACCCGGTGAACAACCTGACACTGAAGCAGATCCACGAGATCTACTACGGCAAGATCAAGAACTGGTCCGAAGTGGGTGGCCCCGATGAGAAGATCGATCTGGAGGGCGTGTTTCCGAAGCTGGATGGCCTGCAGTTCAGTTTCCGCCGCCTGATATTCGGCAACGGCGACTACCCTGCCGCGGTGCCGCGCCTGCTCATCAACGTCGATTCGCTGCAGTCGGACGTCGCGCTCGATCCCCGCGCGCTGGCGCTGTCGACCCTGGTGCACGCACGCCGCCAGAAGGACATCAAGATCATTCCGATCGAAGGCGTGATGCCCTCGCTCGCGACGCTGGAGAACGCGACGTATCCGCTGCCGCTGACGATTTACCTGGCCTACAAGGCCGACAGTCCGAAAATCGCGACGATCCAGAAATTCCTGACGTTCCTCGGCGGCAGCCGTGCCGACGACATCCTGCGCAGCCGTGACCTGTTGCCGTTCGCACAGGCGACCGTGCTGAACGCGAAGACCGAAATGGACCGCATCAACAACATCGGCGCGAAGATGGTCGCCGAAGGCTTGTCGCCCGAATACGCCCCGGGCAACGAATTCGCGCGGCTCGCCCACCTGTACCCCGATCTGCAGCGCATGAATCGCCTGCAGCAGGTCGCGAGCCAACAGGTCGCCAACGTCAACGCGCAGCGTGTCGCGCTCAGCGAGGCGGCGGGCGTCGATCCTTCACCGCGAGCCGCTGCGCCGGCCGCACCCGCATCGCCGTCGACCTACACGGTCGTCAGCGGCGACACATTGTCGAAGATCGCGCGCGACCATTCGGTCAGCGTCGAAGACCTGCGCACCTGGAACCATCTGCACAGCGACATGCTGAAGGTGGGACAGGAACTCAAGATGTCGGCGCAGTGACGGGCGCGACCCGCGGCAGTGAGTGGTGCGCGTGCTGGGGCTGAGTGCCGACCGGCGCGGGCGGCGCGCCGTGCCGCTGACGCCGGTGGGCCACGCGGATTGGCCCAAGGTTGCCGATACCCTTGCCGCGCGTCAGCAGCGATGGGCACAGGCGAGCGGTTTTTCGGGCCAACCCGGTGCGTTCTGCCTGCTTCCGGATGCACGCGGCGACACCGCCCGGATCGTCTGCGGCATCGATCCTTCGACGCCAACGTTCGCGCTGGGAAGTTTCCCGTATCGTCTGCCGGCGGGTGATTACCGCCTCGACGGCGAGGCGATCGAGCTTCGCGACGCCGCGCTCGGCTGGGCGCTGGGCTGCTACCGGTTCGCGCGGTACCACCAGCCGCATACCGAGCCCGCGCGCCTGCTGATGCCGCGCTCGGTACTGGACGACGTCGCGCCGACCGTCGAAGCCGTCCTGCGCGTGCGCGACCTCGTCAACACGCCGGCGCAGGATCTCGGCCCCGCCGAAATGTGTGCCGCGGTGCGCGAGGTCGCCCAACGCTTCGGCGCGAAGTGCCGGGAGTGGAGCGGCGATGGCTTGCTCGAAGCCGGCTTCCCGACGGTGCATGCCGTGGGACGCGCCAGCCCGCGCGCACCGCGCGTCGTCGAGCTGCGTTGGGGCGATCCGGAACACCCGTTGCTGGCACTGGTCGGCAAGGGCGTGTGTTTCGACACCGGCGGGCTCGATCTCAAGTCCCACGACGGCATGCGCTGGATGAAGAAGGACATGGGCGGCGCCGCGCACGCGCTGTCGCTGGCGCAACTGGTGATGGCGTCGAACCTGCCCGTGCAGCTGCTGCTGGTGATCCCGACGGTGGACAACGCGGTTGGCGGCGATGCGCTGCGGCCCGGTGACGTGATCCGCACCCGCGCCGGCATCACCGTGGAAGTTGACAACACCGACGCCGAAGGCCGATTGATCCTGTGCGATGCATTGGCGCTCGCGATGGAAAGCAAGCCGGAACTCCTGATCGATTTTGCGACGCTGACCGGCGCCGCGCGGGTGGCATTGGGTCCCGATATTCCCGCCGTATTCGCCAACCGCGACGACGTGGCCGATGCGCTGCTCGAAGCCGCGCGCACCGAACACGATCCGGTGTGGCGCCTGCCGCTGTGGCAACCTTATCGAGCGATGCTGGTGTCATCATTGGCCGACACCTGCAACACCGGCGCTTCGCGACACGCGGGTGCGATCACCGCCGCGCTGTACCTGCAGAATTTCGTTCCCGCCAGCGTGCCGTGGCTGCACGTGGACGTGTATGCGTGGAACGACAGCGAACGCCCGGGCCGTCCGCGCGGCGGCGACGCGCAATCGCTGCGCGCATTCCACGCATTCCTGCGGCAGCGCTATCGGCGCGCCTGAAGCGAGCGCCAGGGCGCCAGCCGTTGTCCAGGGGTTCACCTACAATGCCGCGATGCGCATCGCCTCCTGGAATGTCAATTCGCTGAAGGTCCGCTTGCCGCACGTCGAGCAGTGGTGCCGCGAGGCGCAGCCGGACATCCTGGCGCTGCAGGAAACCAAGACCGAGGACGACAAGTTTCCGCGCGAGGCCATCGAGGCGCTCGGCTACCACGTCGCGTATTCGGGCCAGAAAACCTACAACGGCGTCGCCATCCTCGCGCGCGAGCCGCTGGAAGACGTGGTTGCGGGCGTGGATGGATTCGAGGATCCGCATCGCCGCGTGCTCGCGGCGACCGTCGGCGGCGTGCGCATCGTCGATCTGTACGTGGTGAACGGCCAAAGCGTTGGCAGCGAAAAATACGAATGGAAGCTGAAGTGGCTCGCCGCGATCACCGAACACCTGCGCATCGAATTGCAGCGCCAAGACAAGGTCATCGTGTTGGGCGATTTCAACATCGCGCCCGAAGATCGCGACGTGCATGATCCCGAGGCCTGGCGCGGGCAGGTGCTGTGTTCGGAGCCCGAACGCGCCGCGTTGAAGGGCATTCTCGACCTGGGATTCGCCGACTCGTTCCGCACGTTCAGCGAGGACGCGGGGCATTTCAGTTGGTGGGATTACCGTCAGGGCGCGTTCCGCCGCAATCTCGGGCTGCGGATCGATCTGATCCTCGCCAGCGCGGCCATGCGCGCGCGCATGACCGCGGCTTCGATCGACCGCACGCCGCGAACCTGGGATCGGCCGTCGGACCATGCACCCGTGGTCCTTGAGCTGGATGGGCGATCGTTCGGTTGACCCAAGGGAGCAAACCGCGTTTCAACGCTTGCGAACCGGGCGCAGCGCCCCGATGATTTGATGCATGGACGAAACACCTGCGAACCGCCAAATCATCGACGACGCCGAACTCGACGTGCTCGACCGCTATCTGCGGGGCCACGCCCGCGATTCCGACGAGACGATGCTGCTCGATGGCGTGCATGGAATGCTGACCGCACTCGCGATCGGGCCCGATCCAGCATTGCCGGAGGAATGGCTGCCGGAAATCCTGCATGCACCCTTCGAGGATCCCGAGCAGGGTGCGGCGGTGCTGGGCCTGCTCGCCAAGCTCAACGATTCGATTCCTGCCGAACTCGAGAGCGAGGCGTACGAACCGGTACTCGGCGAAGTCGCGCCCGAGGACGCGGCGGCACACAGCGACCTCAGTGCCGCCGGTTGGTGCGAAGGCTTCAGCCGCGGCATCGACCTGCGCGCGTCGATCTGGGAATCGCGCCTCGCCGAGGACGGCGAACTGCTGGAAATGCTGACCCCGATCATGGCGCTTGCGGTCGATGAAGGCGTGCTCGCCGCCGACGTGCCGATCGCGAAGCTCGACGACAACGAATACGAGGCGTGCCTCGCGCAGATCCCCGACGCAGTCGAAGCCGTCGCGCACTACTGGCGCGTGCGGCCGCCGACCGAGCGTGAACGCACCGCCGGTGGCGGCGCTTCCTCCAGTGCGTTCGGGAGTCTGCCGGCAAGGCGGGGTGGCCGCTGGGTGCATTGATTGTGCGTTCGTCCCTGAACGCTGCATCGGCCCTGCATGAAATCCCTTCCCCCGCTCGCGGGGAAGGTGGCCGAAGGCCGGATGGGGGCTGCCGTGGTGATGAAGCAAGCAGTGAACACTGCGTTCATGCCAGGGGCATTGCTTCCGTGGCACTGCGAGCGCATCTTGGGTGCATCCAGACCCAAGGAGGTCGCCCATGTCTTCCCGTACCATTACCCGCCGCGTGCGTGGCATTCCGACGTCCGACGGCGCCGGCGTCAAGCTGACTCGCGTGATCGGCCAGCCCAGACTCGATTCGCTCGACCCGTTCCTGCTGCTGGACGAGTTCGGTTCCGACGCGGCCACTGATTACATCGCCGGGTTTCCCGATCATCCGCACCGCGGTTTCGAAACGGTCACCTACATGCTGGATGGCCGGATGCGCCATCGTGACAATCACGGCAATTCAGGGCTCCTGGAATCGGGCAGCGTCCAATGGATGACCGCGGGCCGCGGCATCGTGCATTCGGAAATGCCCGAGCAGGAACACGGCCTGATGCGCGGCTTCCAGTTGTGGGTGAACCTTGCCGCGAAGGACAAGATGACCCAACCGCGCTACCAGGACATCGCGCCCGAGAAGATCCCGGCGGTCGAACCCGCGCCGGGCGTGAAGGTGCGTGTGGTCGCGGGCGACATGTTCGGGGTGCGTGGCCCGGTGGACGGCATCGCGATCGAGCCGGTGTATCTCGACATCGCACTCGAACCCGGCGCCAAGTTGTCGGTGCCATTGCCGGAAAATCACAGCGCGTTCGCGTATGTGTTCGAGGGCGACGCGGTGCAACTCGGTGGCGAAACGCTGGGCCTGCGCGAACTCGGCGTGCTGTCGAAGGGTGATGCCGTTGATCTCGCGGTGGCCGCCGATGCGAAGGCCGCGCGCGTACTGCTGGTTGCGGGTCGCCCTTTGAACGAGCCGGTCGCGCGCTACGGCCCGTTCGTGATGAACACGCCCGAGCAGATCGTGCAGGCGATGCAGGATTACCAGGCGGGGCGGTTTTGACGTTGTTGGAGCGCCTCTGGCTGCATGGAGGAAAGCAAAACAGTCCGCGAATGAACGCGAAGAACCCAAATGGGTCCTGCGTAACGATGCTGGCGCTTGCTGCGATACTCATTCGCGTTCATCTGCGTTGATTTGCGGGCAGCCGTTGCTTCGCTTGCCTCGTTTCGCACACGCACAAAAAAACCGGACGGCGTTGCCGTCCGGTCGGAGTCGCGCCGCAGGAGGGAGGGGGATCTCCGCCGCGCGTACTTTGGGGGACCAGGGAATCGTGTGACGCTTCGCACAGTGTTCGAAGCGCGTACTTCCACAATCCCCGTCGAACCCTTAGAGGGTTCGACCGCCCCTTGACTCAAGGGGCAGGCCGTTGTTCCTCATGCGAAGCCGAGCTCCGCATTCCGCTCAGCGCGCCTTCTTTGCGGGCGCGGCAGCGGCGTCGTTGGCCGCCTTCAGGCTGTTGCGGGTCAGGTCGCCGAACTGCTCGGCGGTCTTCTGGGCGATCCCCAGGATTTCCTGGCTGGTCGCGTAGGCGGCTTCGACGCTGTCGCGCGCGAAATCGAGGCCCTTTGGCCACAGCGCGGTGATGTCCTGGGCTTCGCGGGCTTCCAGCGAATCGGCAACGAACGCGAGATTTGATTTGGCCTGCGACTCCAGCGCCTTGACCTGCAGGCTCTGGATTTCGGCGATGCCCTTCAGCGCGGTCATCTGCGCCTTGTAGGCCTGTTCGGCGAACTGCTTGCCGAAGTCGAGCGACTGCTTCTGGAATTGGTTGTACATGGTGTGCTCCCTTGGCGGGGTCGGTTGGAGTGTGACCACTCTAACGCGTTCTGTTGTGCAGTGCAACAAATATTCTGCTTGGTTCGTGGTTTATTTATAGTTTTGCTTTATACTCAGTAACTTACGTTTATAGCCGAACTGCGACATCAATGCTGTGGCGCAGCGATACCCTCGCGCGGGAGGGGGCGATTGGCGCGCCGGCGCGCACCGCCTCAGACAGCCTGCGCGATAAGAGAATGGGGTGGTGGCTAGGGGCGGGATCGAACCGCCGACCTCAGCATTATGAGTGCCGCGCTCTAACCATCTGAGCTACCTAGCCGACATCGTGCGCCGGTCCAGTGTGCCCGCAATCGTTGTCATGGGTCGGGGCCGACGGACCGCCCGGCCAGTTCGATGGCGCAGGGAGCCGATCAGTCTAACGAATTCGCCCATGCTGTCAATTGCTCGGCAGGGGCGCGCGCGTGTGGCCCATATAATCACGTGATCCTCCGGTTCGCGACCCTCTACTCATGCGACGCTTCCACCTCGCCGAACCGCTGGTGATGCTCGCGACCGTGGTGCAGTGGCTGGTGTTGTCGATCTTCACCGGGGCGCTGATCGGTGTCGGCTGCACGATCTTCCTGCGCATCCTGTTCGCGACCGCCGGGCGCGCGTACACCGCGCCGCTGTGGATCCAGATGCTCCTGCTGCCGCTGGGCGGATTCGCGAACGGCTTGCTGCTGCACTACGGCTACAAGCTGCGCCGCAGCACCTTCAACGACAACGCGATCGTCGCGGTCAACGAACAGCAGGGCAAGCTGCCGTTCCGCACGATGTGGATCAAACCGGTCGCGGCGCTGATCACGCTGGGCTGTGGCGGTTCGGCCGGCAAGGAAGGGCCGTGCTCGCACATCGGCGCCAGCCTCGCCGCGGCGGTCGGGCGTGTGCTGCACCTCAATCCCGAAATGCGCAAGCGTCTCCTGGCGTGCGGCGTCAGCGCGGGCTTTTCCAGCGTGTTCGGCACGCCCATCGCGGGGGCGATCTACGGCGTGGAAATGCTGGCGATCGGCCGCATCCGCCACGACTTCCTGTTCCCCGGCATCGTCGCCGGCGTCACCGCGTTCGAGGTATCGAGCCATCTCGGCGTGCCGTATCCGCATTACGACGTTACCTTCGTCGGCACCTTCACTGAACTGCTGTTCCTCAAGACCGTGGTCGTCGGCGTCCTGTGCGGCGCGGTGGCGTGGCTGTTCGTGGAGTTGCTGCAGCAGGCCAAACGGACGTTTGGATGGCTGAAGCAGCGCTACGCGCTGTGGCCGCCGCTGTTGCCCACGCTCGGCGGCGTGGTGCTTGCGTTGCTGATCCTCGCGATCCCGACCCGCTATCTCGGCCTCAGCCTGCCGATGATGGATGATGCGCTGCGCGGAAACGCAATGCCGTACCTCGGATTCCTGTGGAAGGCGCTGCTGGTGGCGATCACGCTGGGCTCGGGTTTCTACGGCGGCATCGTGACGCCGCAATTCGTGATAGGCGCGGTGACCGGCGGCGCGTTCGCGCACGTGTTCGGCTTGCAGGCGGCGCAGGGCGCGGCGGTGGGACTGGTCGCGGTGGTCGCCTCGGCATCCAACGCCCCGATCGCAGCGATCCTGATGGGGGTGGAGATGTTCGGTGCCGATTCCACGCTGTACGTCGCCGGCGCCTGTGTCGCCGCGTACCTCATCATCGGCCATCGCAGCGTGTATCCGGAACAGCAGATCGCCTACAGCAAATCTTCATGGATCTTCGCACGTGCCGACTTGCCGGTCGGGCAGGAGAAGGTGCGCCTGTCCTACGGACTGCTGCGCTGGTGGCGGATGCGGCGCAGGCACGCGAAGCGGGCCGACGATCAACGCTAGGTACGTGCATCGCCTCCGGGGCGAGGCTCTGGCCGTCGGGTCTTAAGATGGCGTCGTGTGACTCGTAGAGGAGTGCCAGCATGTCCAGCGCAATCATTCGTTCGTGCGGCACTCTCCTGGGGTTGACGATCGTCTTGGCCACGTCCACTGCAATGGCTGCCAGGCCGCCCGTGGCGCATATCGGCTCGGGTGTGATTTCCGGAATCCACGATGCCGCGACGCACCTCGACGAGTTCAAGGGCATTCCCTACGCGGCGCCGCCCGTCGGGGCGCTGCGCTGGAAACCGCCACAGCCGGTTGCGGCGTGGAACGGTACGCGCAAGGCCGATCATTTCGGTCCGCGTTGCATGCAGCTCCCTTTGTTCAGTGACATGGTGTTCCGTTCCGACGGCATGAGCGAGGATTGCCTCTATCTCAACGTGTGGACGCCGGTGGGCAGCGCAAGCAGGAAACTTCCCGTGCTGGTGTACTTCTACGGCGGTGGTTTCCTCGCGGGCGACGGATCGGAACCGCGTTACGACGGCGCGAGCCTCGCGCGGCACGGGATCGTCACCGTTACCGTGAATTACCGGCTTGGCGTGTTCGGGTTCCTGGCGCTGCCCGCGCTGGCGGACGAGTCGCCGCACCATGCCACGGGCAATTACGGATTGCTGGATCAGGTCGCTGCACTGCGTTGGGTTCGCCGCAACATCGCCGCGTTCGGCGGCAATCCCGACGAAGTCACGATCGGCGGCGAGTCGGCGGGCTCGATGTCCGTATCTGCGCTGATGGCCTCGCCCTTGTCGAAGGGCCTGATGCAGCGCGCGATCGGCGAGAGCGGCGCGGTGCTCGGCAATCTCAAGCCACAACCGCTGAAGGTGGCCGAGCAGCATGGAGAAGCCTTCGAAAAGCTTGTCGGTGCAAAATCACTGACGCAGCTTCGCGCGCTCCCCGCGGCCAGGCTGCTCGCGGCCAGCGGCGACAAGGGCGTCCCTGCACCGGTGCCGGACATCGACGGCTGGTTCCTGCCGCGTTCGCCTGCCGCGATTTACGAATCGGGCGAGCAGGCGCACATCCCTCTGCTGGTCGGGTCCAATTCGGAGGAGGGCCACTACGTCGATCTGCTGAAGGATGCGGCGCCGACGCCGGCGAATTACCGCGCTGCCGTGCAACGCCAGTTCGGCAAGCATGCGGCGGAAGCATTGAAGCTGTATCCCGGCAAGGGCGAAGCGGAAGTGAAAGCGTCCGCCACCGCACTGGCCGGCGATGAGTTCATCGCGTTTGCGACCTGGCGGTGGATGGATCTGCAACGCACGGCCGGCGATGCGCCCGTGTATTACTACTACTTCACCAAGGCGCGTCCGGCCAAACGCGACGGCAGCGAAGGGCCCGGCACCGGCGCCGTGCACAGCGGTGAAATCGAATACGCGCTGGGCAATCTGTCGGGGAACCACGTGTACGCCTGGACCCGGCAAGACCGCGCGGTGTCCGCCACGATGGAGGGCTACTTCGCGAACTTCATCAAGACAGGCAACCCGAATGGGCAAGACTTGCCCCATTGGCCTGCCGCCGCGCCGAAGGACGGCGGCTTGCTGCGCCAGGTGATCGGCGTCGACACGCACACGGAGATCGATCGGAACAAGGCGCGTTACGAGTTCCTGCAGCGCATCGACGCCGACAAACACCTCTGAAGAAGGCAATGACTGCCGTGCCGGCCGCGAAACGCAATCCGGCGGCGGAAGCGGTCGCGAAATCCGCGCAGGTGGATCAGCCTTTCAAGGGCCTGGCAATCTGGTCGATGTAATCGGACGTGCCGTTCACGCGTTCGAGATGCGGATAGCGCAAACCGCCGTGATAATCGACCTCGAGCGTCTGGTAGTGCCCGTTGGATTTCACCAGCAGCTTGATCGGGACGCTGGAATGCTGCGCGCGGCGGATCGCGTGCTCGAGCGCCTCGGGTGAGAATTCCTTGTCGTCGACGGCGGTGATCTCCATGTCGGGATCCAGTCCTGCCTTGAATGCCGGACCGTTCCACAGCACGTCCGCGACGCGGCCGTCAGTCGAGACGGTGAAGCCGACGGAATACATCGCGTTGGTGACATGGGATTGCACCGCCGCGCTGTACGCGGCCTTCCACATGTCGGATGGCGTATCGGTGTACACCAGCTTCCATCCACCCCGCGACAGCCCCGCAAGGTCGGCGTGGGTCGCGTTGCTGTCCAGGATGGCGCGCAGGAACGTCGCCCAGTCGTACGGCTGCACGGCATTCAACGCAGCGACGACAGCTTCGAAGGTGTACGTTTTCGTGACATGGCTGCCGTTGTCCATGCCGTAGAACAGGCGCGCAAAATCATTGAGCGAACGCTTGTCGTGGCTCAGTTCGCGGAGCTTCGTATCCACGTCCAGCCACAACAGCACGCCCTCGGGATAAAAGTCGGTGCCGCGCCGCCAGTTGTCCCACTCCGACGGCACGTAGTATTCGAGTTGCGCCGTGTTCGCGACGTTCTGCAACGAATCCCAGGTGCGTCCCGGCACGTGGTCCATCGCCGCCGCCGTCATCGCCAGCGACTCGCGGAACTGCTCCGGCGTCCAGAAACCGCTGCGCGCGTCCATCACCACCGCGAGATACTCCGTGAGTCCTTCGTAAACCCACAACAGGTCGCCTTGCATGGGCACCGTGTTGAAGTCCGGCGTCCACAAATCGTGGGGACGACGGAACTTGCCGTTCCACGAGTGGGTGTATTCGTGCGATATCAGCGGCGAGCCCGTCAGGAAAGCCTGCGGATCGGTGAAGTAATCGGCGAATCCCATCTTGTCGTCGCTGGACTGGTGGTGTTCCAGTCCGTCGGGCGTGACGTGGTCTGACAGCACCAGCAGCGCGTGGTAGCTGTCGTAATGATGCGAAGCAAACATCCGGGTTTCCTGCACGACCAGATTGCGGAAATCGGTGATCTGTGCGGGCGTGATCGCGAGGTCGTCCGGTGCATCCGCGACCACGTCGAGATACACGGGCGCCTTGGCGCCCGGAGCAAGGTCCACCTGCCTGAAATGGCGCCCCGCGATGATCGGCGAATCGACAAGAGTGTTCAGAGTCACCGGCGCGAAACGGATGGCAGCGCCGTTGTTCCCCATTCCCGTATGCGGTTCCAGCGCGGTCGCGAACTGCCAGCCCCGCGGCAGCACCACGCTGGGATCGATCGTGATGGACTTTGACGCGTAACCCGCCGGATAAAACACGACCTGGTTCCACTCGAGGTCGACCAGATTCCGCGTCGTCGTGACATCGCCCGTCAAGATGTAGTTTTTCCGGGGCGACAGGAAATCGAAGTTCGCATCGAGCGTGGTGACGCCGGCCGGGACTTGGACGTGGAGCGCGTACATGTCGATGCGGTCGCGCTGCCACGGCAACTTCTTGCCATTGGCCGTAAAGGCGATCCCGGCGACATTGGTGATCGGGCCGTCCGGCGCATGGTCACCCGGAATCCATTTCGGGTAATACAGCGTCAGCGGACCGGGGTTGACCGGGATGGTTTCGTGCACCGTGAAGATCTTGCGCGGCGCCTGGGTCAGGTCGACCTCGAGTTTCAGCGTGCCGGGGTAAGGCGTCGTGATGTCGGCGGCGGCACACGTGGTGCTCCACCCGATTGCGGCCAGAATGCCCGCAGCCAGCGCAGTTGCAAGGACGGAATGTTGCATTGGACAACCTCCGTGATTCACCCGGGGATGGATGCGTGCAGGTGCGTGCGGCGCCGCGTCGCGAGCGGACACCCCATTGGTCGCGACGCACTGAACAAACCGAAGCCGCATTGCTCCACAAAGTCGTGCGATGCGATTGGCGCGCTCGGCGGGATTCGAACCCACGACCCCTGCCTTCGGAGGGCAGTACTCTATCCAGCTGAGCTACGAGCGCGTATTGGTAGTTTGTCGGGAAACCGTCCATGGTGGAACCGTCCGGTCGGCATCCCTGCCTCCCCGGTTTTGCTCGCGCGACCGTTCACTGGACGGTCGCGAGCGCTCGCAAAACCACCAGCTGAGCTACGAGCGCGTATCGAAGTTTGGCGGGAAACCATCCTTGGTGAAACCGTCGGCGCCCTGCCCCTGCTCGCGCGACCGTTCACTGGACGGTCGCAAGCGCTCGCAGAACCACCCCCTGAGCTACGAGCGCGCGAACCCGCAATGATACAGGCTTGAGCACGCATTTTTGCCAGCGACGCGTGGATGTTACCGAACGACCGCGCGAGCGCGTGCATCGGCGTCCCACTTCGGTGCGTTGCGGATCGCCGGCAGCACATCCTCTGGTGCGGCGACGCGGTTCCACATCTTCGCGTGTTCGGGATTCATGAAATGCTGCGCGATCACCTGATGCAGGAACGCGTCCAGCGGCTGCCAGTAGCCCAACGTGTCGAGCAGGATGATCGGATTGAAATACAGCCCGAGCCGCTTCAGCGTAATCGCCTCGAACAGTTCTTCCAGCGTGCCGCAGCCGCCGGGCAGCGCGACGACCGCATCCGAATCGGTCAAGAGGCGATGCTTGCGCTCACGCATGTCATCCACCAGTTCGAGATGCGTCAAGCCGGGGTGGCCCCATTCGAGGTCGGCCATGAAGCGCGGCAGGATGCCAATGACTGCGCCGCCTTTAGACAGCGCGCCATCGGCGACTGCGCCCATCGATCCTGCCGAACCGCCGCCGTACACGATCTCGTGGTCGTCGCCCGCCAGGATCTGCCCGAGCCGGAATGCCGCCTCGCGAAACCGCGGATCGGCCTGGTTGCTGGAAGCGCAATAGACGCAGATGCGCATGGCGGGGGGGGTTGGGAATTGGGGTGGGGAAGAAGCTTACAGTCCGTCGCGCGATTCCGTCAGCCAGCTACAGCCGAAGCTCCGTGCGTTTCCCCTCGACCCTCGTTCCCCGCCCCCGCTCTTGTCACCGCTTCATCGCGTTGAAGAACTCGTCGTTGGTCTTGGTGTTCTTCATCTTGTCGAGCATGAATTCCATCGCGGCCAGCTCGTCCATCGGGTGCAGCAGCTTGCGCAGGATCCAGATCTTCTGGAGCATGTCCGGTGGAATCAGGAGTTCCTCGCGGCGGGTGCCGGAGCGGTTGATGTTGATCGACGGATACACGCGCTTTTCGGAAATCCGCCGGTCGAGGTGGACTTCCATGTTGCCGGTGCCCTTGAATTCCTCGTAGATCACCTCGTCCATCTTCGAGCCGGTATCGATCAGCGCGGTCGCGAGGATGGTGAGCGAACCGCCTTCCTCGACGTTGCGCGCGGCGCCGAAGAAGCGCTTTGGGCGCTGCAATGCGTTTGCATCCACGCCGCCGGTGAGCACCTTGCCCGACGACGGCACCACGGTGTTGTAGGCGCGCGCGAGACGGGTGATGGAATCGAGCAGGATC
This sequence comes from Gammaproteobacteria bacterium, assembly GCA_021324095.1. Classification (GTDB taxonomy): domain Bacteria; phylum Pseudomonadota; class Gammaproteobacteria; order Xanthomonadales; family Rhodanobacteraceae; genus 66-474. The sequence continues at coordinate 16,387 of JAJPJT010000127.1, read as the reverse complement.
ACCACGTCCTTCTTGTGTTCGACCAGGCGCTTGGCGCGCTCGATCACCATCTCGGCGACCTGGACGTGGCGCACGGCGGGTTCATCGAACGTGGACGACACGACTTCGGCGCGTACGCTGCGCTGCATCTCGGTGACTTCTTCCGGACGCTCGTCGATCAGCAGGATGATCAGGTGCACGTCGGGATGGTTGTGCACCAGCGCCTGCGCGACATTCTGCAGCATCATGGTCTTGCCGGCCTTCGGCTGGCTGACGATGAGGCCGCGCTGGCCACGCCCGACCGGCGCGATCAGGTCGAGAATCCGCCCGGTGATGTCCTCGGTGGAACCGTTGCCGCGCTCGAGGTGGAACGCCTTGCGCGGGAACAGCGGCGTCAGGTTCTCGAACAGCAGCTTGTTCTTGGATGCTTCCGGCGGATCGCCGTTGATGTCATCGACCTTCAGCAGCGCGAAGTAGCGCTCGCCTTCCTTCGGGTGCCGCACGCGGCCGGTGATGTAGTCGCCGGTGCGCAGGTTGAAGCGGCGGATCTGGCTGGGCGACACGTAGATGTCGTCGGGACCGGCGAGGTAGGACTCGTCGGCCGAACGCAGGAAGCCGAAGCCGTCCTGCAGGATTTCCAGCACGCCCTCGGCCCAGATGCTGCCGCCGGATTTGGCGTGGGCGCGCAGGATATGGAAGATCACGTCCTGCTTGCGGGCGCGGGCGACGCCTTCCTGGATGCCGAGCTCCTCGGCCATTTCCAGAAGCTGGACGGAATTCTTGCGCTTGAGTTCGGTGAGGTTGATCAGGCGCTTCGGATCGCCGGCGTCGGCCTCGTCGCCGGACACGTCGGCCGGCAGGCCGCTCGGATTCGCCTGACCGTTGCTGCCGCGTGAATGGCGGCCGCGTCGACGGCGCCCGCGTTCGGGGCGATTGCCGCGCGGCGGCTGGGATTGGCCATCGCCGCCTTCATTGCCGGCGGCGGGGACGTTGGATTCGGGAGCAGGGGCGGACGCGCGGGCGTCTTCGCCCTGAATGATGGTTTCGGTATCGGACACGGGGCAAGCCTCGTCGGCGCTCGACGCGCGGGAGGAAACGAAAGGGAAAGGGCCGGGCAAATGCACCACCGGCCGGAGATCAATCTAGCATCGCGCGGGGCCCGCAGACAAGCGGGTCGCCGCGCCGATATTCAGTCGGGAAGCAGGGTGGCGGGACTGCCGGATGGGGCCATGAAAGGCAACGGGAGACACATCGCCGCGCAGAAAAGGGCCTGGAGCCGATTTGGCCGCGGGCGTGGGCTCAGGCCACGGAACTCTTGGCGATGGCACGATCGATCATCTGCGTGAGCTGTCCCTTTCCGACGGCGCCGATCTGCGTGGCTTCCACCTTGCCGTCCTTGAACACCATCAGCGTCGGAATACCCCGGATGCCGTAGGTCATCGGCGTCTTCTGGTTCTCGTCGATGTTGATCTTCGCGATCTTGACGCGGCCGGCGTATTCCTTGGCGAGGTCGTCCAGCATCGGCGCGATCGACTTGCACGGCCCGCACCATTCCGCCCAGAAATCCAGCAATACCGGCGTATCGGATTTCAGCACTTCGGATTCGAAATCGGCGTCTTTGACGTGGGTGATGTTTTCGCTCATGGGAGGTCTGAAACGATGAAGGAGAGGACAAGATGGGGGGTACGGCCTGTCATTGCAAGCGCGGCACGCGCCGCGGTCCTGCTACAATCAAGTCAATCACTTGCGGCGGAGCGCGGTTCGAGACGCACGTCCGCCGTGGGCTCCGCGCGTTCGCGGCACGTTCCATTCAACCGGCGGCATCGTCAAACGCGCAAGCTCCGCAGCGGCATGGCGCGCCGGCTCCCATCACATGCCAGCTCGGCGAACAGCGCCAGCCGTGGCCCCAGATACTCCGTGGCAGAAACCAGTGGCTGACCAAGTCCTCACCGAAACGTTCTTCGAACAGTTTGACCTGCACCCGCACCTTGCCGCCGGTCTTGCCGATTGCGGTTTCACCCGCTGCACACCCATCCAGGCGCTGACCCTGCCCGTGGCGTTGCAGGGCCGCGACGTCGCGGGCCAGGCCCAGACCGGCACCGGCAAGACGTGCGCGTTCCTGGTCGCGGTGATGAACCGCCTGCTCACGAAACCCGCGATTCCCGAGCGCCAGGACAACGATCCGCGCGCGGTGATCCTCGCTCCTACGCGGGAGTTGGCGATCCAGATCGACAAGGACGCCCACGCGATCGGCCGCCACACCGGGCTGCGTTTCGCGCTGATCTACGGCGGCGTCGATTACGACAAGCAACGCCAGCAACTGCGCGACGGTTGCGACGTGATCATCGCGACGCCGGGGCGCCTGATCGATTACTTCAAGCAGCACGTTTTCAGCTTCCGCGCCGTCGAGGCCACGGTGATCGACGAGGCCGACCGCATGTTCGACCTCGGCTTCATCAAGGACGTGCGTTATCTGCTGCGCAAGATGCCGCCGCGCGAAGAACGGCAGGGCATGCTGTTTTCGGCGACGCTGTCGTACCGCGTGCTGGAACTCGCCTACGAACACATGAATCAGCCCGAGAAACTGGCGGTCGAGACCGAAAACGTCACTGCCGACCGGGTACGCCAGCAGGTGTATTTCCCGGCCAAGGAAGAAAAACTCCCGCTGCTGCTGAACCTGCTCGAACACTGCAATCCGCAGCGCAGCATCGTGTTCGTCAACACCCGCGCCGCCGCCGAACGCGTGACGCAGCGTCTGTCGCGGCATGGCTTCAAGGTCGGTGCTTTGTCCGGCGACGTGCCGCAAGCCAAGCGCCAGCGCCTGCTCGAACGGTTCAAGAGGGGCGACGTCGAGGTGCTGGTCGCGACCGACGTGGCGGCACGTGGCCTGCACATTCCCGATGTCACCCACGTTTTCAACTACGATCTGCCGCAGGATGGCGAGGATTACGTTCACCGCATCGGCCGCACCGCGCGGCTCGGCGCCGAGGGCGATGCGATCAGTTTCGCCTGCGACTTGTATGCGATGAACCTGCCGGACATCGAACGCTACATCGGGATGAAGATTCCGGTGTCGGGCGTCGAATCGGGGTGGCTGGTGGCACCGCCCCCACGCGCGGAGGTACATCGAGCTCCCGACGATCACGCCGAAACGGCCGAACGCGCCCCCGCGGCCGATGCCGGCAAGCCAATGGCAAACAAGCGTCGCCGGCGCCGGCGCAAGCCCGCGAGTCACGCGGCGTCGCCGGCCGCGCACGCCTGACTGGCAAACGGGAGACGAAGAGCGGGTTCGTTCCTCTTCTGAGTGAGCGCAGCGAGCGGTCGTCTTTCGTCTGAGCGAGCGTAGCGGGCGGTCGTCTCGCGTCTGTGGTCGGGAAGGCTGTACGCTTTGCCCCGTCTGCCGTCTGCCGTCTGCCGTCTGCCGTCTGCCGTCTGCCGTCTGCCGTCTGCCGTCTTCCGTCTGCCGTCTTCCGTCTTCCGTCTTCCGTCTCCCCTCTCGCGGCCCGTGATCCACTTCGATTCCGTCAGCAAACGCTATCCCGAGGGCCGCGAGGCGCTGATCGACGTTTCGTTCCGGGTGGAAGCCGGCGAAATGCTCTTCGTGACCGGACATTCCGGGGCCGGCAAGACCACCCTGTTGAGGCTCATCGCGTTGATCGAACGCCCGACGCACGGCGCCATCGAAGTGCACGGCCGCAACCTCGCCCGAGTCAGGCAGCGCGACATCCCGCGCCTGCGTCGCGACATCGGCATGGTGTTCCAGGACCACCGCCTGCTGATGGACCGCAGCATCGCCGACAACGTGGCGCTGCCGCTGGTGATCGCCGGGATCCCGCGCGAGGAACGCGGCACGCGCGTACGCCTGGCTTTGGAAAAGGTCGGACTCGCAAAGCGCGGCAAGCAGGTGCCGGCCGGGCTGTCCACCGGCGAGCAGCAGCGCGTCGGGATCGCGCGCGCGATCGTGGGCCAGCCCGCACTGCTCATTGCGGATGAGCCCACCGGCAATCTCGACCCGCAGCTTTCCGAAGAGATCATGCAGTTGTTCGTGACGCTTCGGCAGACCGGCAGCACGATCCTGATCGCGAGCCACGACCTGCCGTTGTTGAAGCGCATGAAGCAGCGCGTCGTGGTGCTCGACCACGGGCACCTGATCGACGACGTGCCGGCGAGCGAGGTCGCATGAACGCACGCGCGGCGATGGCCGGTCCTGTACGTCGCTCGCGCCTGGCGATGTGGTGCAGGCAACACGCCTGGTGCATGCGCGACAGCTTGCGCCAACTGGCGCGCAGGCCGCTCGGCACCGCGCTCACGATCGCGGTGATGGGTCTTGCATGGGCGTTGCCGCTGGCGTTCTACCTCTTGCTGGTCAACGTCCAGCACCTCGCGACGGCGGTGGGCGATTCGCAATCGATCAACGTGTTCCTGAAACCGGGCATTGCCGCGAATGGTGCGGCCAAGCTCGCTGAAACCCTGCGTGCCCGGGGCGACATCGCCGCGGTGACAGTCCGCACGCCGCAGCAGGGGCTCGCCGAATTGGCCGCGATGCAGGGTTTCGGCGACGCCATCAAGTCGCTGCCGGACAATCCGCTGCCATTCGTGCTGCTGGTCGAACCGCGTCCCGGCGCCAGCCGTGCCCTCGTCCAGGCCATGGTTGCGGCCGTGCGCGCGATGCCGGAGGTGGATCTGGTGCAGGACAACGGTCAGTGGCGCGCGCGCCTCGATGCGCTGGTCGCGCTTGGCCGCAGGATCGCACTGCTGCTGGCGATCCTGCTGGGCGCGGCGGCGGTGCTGGTGATCGGCAATACGGTGCGCCTGGACATCCGCGGGCGTGCCGACGAAATCGCGGTGCAGCAACTGGTCGGAGCGAGCGCGGGATTCGTACGCAGGCCGTTTCTTTACGAAGGCGCGTGGTACGGGCTTGCCGCGGGGCTGTTCGCGATCCTGCTCGTGTTGTTGCTGGAGGCCGTGCTCGCGGCACCCGTCCGTGATCTGGTCGCCACTTACGCGGGCCGGTTGCGCTTCGGCGGATTGGGCTGGGATACGCTTGGCGCCGGCTGGGGCATTGCGATCGCGCTGGGCTGGCTGGGAGCATGGATCGCAAGCAGCCGGCATTTGGCGCGCCTGCGTCCGTAACGGCGAACCTCGAATCCATGAACGACGTCCTCCGTCACATCGCCAGCGACAACCCGCGCGTGATGGTGGTGGACGGCTCCAAGGTGGCTCGCACCCTGATCAAGCGGGTGCTGGAACAAGATTTGCCGAACGCCACGGTCATTGCCTGCGCCAGCGGCGCCGAGGCCGAGCAGGCGCTGCACGATGGCGTGGTGGACCTGGTCACGACCGCGCTGCGGCTGCCCGACATGGATGGTTCGGCGCTGGCGAAATACGTGCGCGAACACGCGCCACAGGCGTACATTCCGATCGTCGCGGTTTCAGGCGACGTGCAGGAACGCCTCCAGAAACGCGAAATCGGCGACGAGATCACCGACTACTTCGACAAGGCGGCGGGCTATACCGCGCTCTCGGATTTCATCCGTGGCTACGTGCAACCGAGCGACCACGCCGAGGGCACCGTGCTGTATGTCGAAGACAGCCGCGTGGTCGCGCTTGCCACCAGCCGCGCGCTGGAACGCTATGGACTCACGGTGCATCTGGCCGGCAGCGCCGAGGAGGCCGTGGAGTTCCTGGGCTCAGCGCGCGACCGCGGCCAGATCGGCGCCGACGTGGTATTGACCGACGTCAGCCTCAAGGGCGAAATGTCGGGAGGCGATCTGCTGGAGTGGATTCGTCATGAGCTCGCACTCGGCAAGGGCCGTTTGCCGGTGCTGGTGATGACCGGCGACGAGAATCCCGAGAACCAGGCCGCGCTGCTGAAAGCGGGGGCCAACGACCTGGTCGAAAAACCCGTCGAGGAACGGCTGCTGGTGACCAAGCTCATGTTCCAGTTGCGCGTGTCGCAACGGCGGCGCGCACAGCTCGCCCAGGGCGGGCTTTGACCGCCGTGCGGCCTTGACCTGAAGACAAACTGACATCAATGTCCGGCGGGTTGAAACCCGCCCCTGCCTCGCATGGTTGAACTAGGCCAGCTCGCGACCGATACGCGCCTGAAGCTCGAACCTTCGTGGAAGGCGCGGGTGGGTGATTATTTCGATCGCCCCGAGATGCAGCGCTTGAGCGAATTCCTGCGTGCCGAGAAGCACGCGGGCAAGCGCGTCTATCCGCCGGGTCCGAAGATCTTCGCCGCGCTGGATACGACGCCGTTCGATGCCGTGAAAGTGGTGATTCTGGGCCAGGATCCCTACCACGGCCCCGGCCAGGCGCACGGCCTTTGCTTTTCGGTTCGCCCGGGTGTACCAGTGCCGCCGTCGCTGCTGAACATTTTTGCCGAAATCGAGGCTGATCTCGGCACTCCACCCCCGGACCACGGTTGCCTGCTGCCATGGGCACGGCGCGGCGTGCTGCTGCTGAATTCGGTGCTGACGGTTCAGGCGGGCTTGGCGGGTTCGCACCAGGGCAAGGGATGGGAAGGCTTCACCGACCGGGTGATCGACGAGCTGAACCGGGAGCGGGAGGGATTGGTGTTCCTGCTATGGGGCTCCTACGCGCAGGCGAAGGGCCAGCTCATCGATACCCGCCGACATTGCGTTCTCAAGGCCCCGCACCCCTCCCCCCTGTCGGCTCATCGCGGATTCCTGGGGTGCCGGCATTTTTCCAAGGCCAATCGGTACCTGGAAGCCAGCGGCCAAGCTCCGATGGATTGGTCGCTTCCGCCCCGCGATGGCCTGCTTGAAAACCCTTGAGCTTGCCCCATCCATGGCGGGCTGATGATCGTCCGGGGGTCCGACCGGAAACACATGACTTCCGGCCGATTGCTATTTCTGAACTCACTGGTATAATTTATTCATGCTCTGCGAGATGAATGAAGGTTCCGACTCCGGAACCTTTCGGGAACCTTGACGAAAGCTTGGCGCTCGAAAAGCTAGAGTGCCAATACAGATGAGTGGGGTACAAAGATGAGCGAAGCCTTGGTCGCCAACAACCTGCCGATTCCCAGCGTGGTCGGCAGCCTCGATGCTTACATCGGCGCGGTGCACCGGATTCCCGTGCTCGACGCCGACGAGGAGCAGCAACTCGCACACCGCTATCGCGACCATGAGGATCTGGACGCGGCGCGCACCCTGGTGATGTCGCACCTGCGGTTTGTGGTGCACGTCGCCCGCGGCTATTCGGGCTACGGCCTGCAGATGGCCGACCTGATCCAGGAAGGGAATATCGGTCTCATGAAGGCCGTCAAGCGATTCGACCCCGATCATGGCGTGCGCCTGGTCAGTTTCGCGGTGCACTGGATTCGCGCCGAAATGCACGAATTCATCCTGCGCAACTGGCGAATCGTGAAGGTTGCGACCACCAAGGCGCAGCGCAAGCTGTTTTTCAACCTGCGCAAGTCCAAGAAGCGGCTTGGCTGGATGAACATGGAGGAAGTGCGTGAGGTCGCCAAGGATCTCGGCGTACCCGAGGCCACGGTCCTGGAAATGGAATCGCGCCTGTCCGGGCGCGACGTGGGTTTCGACGCGCCGAGCGATGCCGACGACGACGCGCCGCCCGCGCCGGTCGCCTATCTGGAGGACCACGGTGCCGATCCTTACCTGCAGTTGGCCGACGCCGACCAGGAAGAGCACCAGCTCGACACCTTGCAGCATGCGATGGCCAAACTGGACGACCGCACCCGCGACATCATCCGCCGCCGCTGGCTGGCCGAGGACAAGGCCACCCTGCAGGATCTTGCCGACGACTACGGCGTGTCGGCCGAGCGCATCCGCCAGCTCGAGGCGAATGCGATGAAGAAGATGCGGGGCGCGTTCGCGGCATAGGTTTTGCGATCATCCCTGATCGCAGCGTTACGAACGTATCAGCGATGCCATGGCCCTTGGCGCTGGTGGAGACCACCTCGGCCATCCCTGGCCTGACTTTCGCAACAGCAGCTTCGAATGAAGCAATTAGAGCCGCAGAAATGCGGCTCTTGTGTTCTGTTCCGGTCCCCAGTCCCGAGTCCCGAGTCCCGGCTCTCAATACAAATCCACCGGATCGGCGTCGATCGACCAGCGCAGGCCGCGCGGATGTGGCAGCGCGTACAAGGCAGGGAGCCAGCCAGCCAGGACCTGCCTCAACGGTGGCCGTTGCGCCGATTCCAGCAGCAGCTGCGCGCGGTGCCGGCCGCCGCGGAGTGGCATTGGCGCGGTGGTGGGTCCGTTGATCCCCACGTGCGCGAGTGCAGGTTGCCCGCGTCGGATTTGCGCGAGCGCGTCGCGCGCGGCAGCCATGAAACCATCGAGCACCTCGCGCCGCGGGGCTTCCGCGCGCAGCAATGCCATGTGTGCGAACGGCGGCAGGCCCGATGCCAGACGGTCACCCAGTTCCAGCGCGGCGGCGGCGTCGTAGCCGCCCTTCAGCAAGGTCTCCAGCAACGGGTGCGCCGGCTCGTGGGTCTGCAGCCAGACCGCGCCGGGCTTTTCGGCGCGTCCGGCGCGTCCGGCGACCTGCACGACCAGTTGCGCCAGCCGTTCGCCGGCATGGAAATCGATGCTGTGCAAGCCTTCGTCGACTCCCACGATCGCAACGGTGGTGAGGTTCGGAAGATCGTGGCCCTTGGCCAGCATCTGGGTGCCGACCAGGATCGCGGGCTCGCCGTTGGCCAGCCGGTCGAGCAGTTTGTCGAACGCATTGCGCCGGCGCGTGCTGTCGCGGTCCACGCGCAGCACCGGGACCTCCGGATAACGCGCAATGAGCGCCTCCTCCAGCCGTTCGGTGCCCTGGCCCTGCGGAATCAACGCGTCTGCGCCGCAGTCCGGGCAAGCGGCGGGCGCGCGCTGCGTATGTCCGCAGTGATGGCACAGCAACTGCCGCCGTCCGCGGTACAAGGTCAGCGGCTTGTTGCAGTGCGGACACGTCGCGTGCCAGCCGCAGGCGTGGCACAGCAGCACCGGCGCATAACCGCGACGGTTCTTGAACACCAACGCCTGTTCGCCGCGCGCGATGCACGCATCCAGGGCGTCCAGCAACGCGGGCGACAGGCCGTGCGCGAGCGTCAAGCCGCGCAGGTCCAGCACGTGCACGGGTGAGGGTGGCCGCGCGCGCACGCGATGGCGCAGGCGCAGGCGCGTGTAACGACCCGCCTCGACATTGGCCAGCGTCTCCAGCGAGGGTGTGGCGCTGCCCAGTACGATCGCCACCCCCAATGCTTGCGCGCGCATCAACGCGAAATCGCGCGCGTGATATCGGAAACCCTCCTGTTGCTTGTAGGAGGCGTCGTGCTCCTCGTCCACGACGATCAAGCCGGCGTGCGGCAGCGGCGCGAACACCGCGGAGCGGGTGCCAAGCACGATGGCCGCGGCGCTGGAGCGGGCGTCCAGCCATGCCCGTGCGCGTTCGCCTTCCGCGAGATTGGAATGCAGCACCGCGATGCGCGCATCGAAGCGTGCGCGCAATCGGCGCAGTGCCTGGGGTACCAGCCCGATTTCCGGAACCAGCCAAAGCGCCTGCTTCCCGGCTCGCAAGGCTTGCTCGGTCAATCGCAGATAGATCTCGGTCTTGCCGCTGCCGGTGATGCCCTGCAGCAGAAACGGACGAAAGCCTCCGCCTGCACACAGGATCGCCGCCAGCGCGTCGGCCTGTTCATCGTTCAGGAGGGGAACCGCAGCGTCACGCGCGCGCGGCGGGTGCGCGGCGGACTGCGCGCGTTCGATCAGGCCGGCCGTCGCCAATCGTCGTGCCGCAGCGCGCCACCCAGGCAGCAACGTGTCGAGTTCGCTTGCTGAAACGGCTTCGTCACCGAGGGTTTCGAGCAGCGCGGCAGAGCCGCCGCGCCGCGTGCGCGCATCGCGGGCCGATGCGCCTGCCGCGGTTGCGCGCCAGATTTCTTCTGCGAATTCGGCGGGCGCCCTGCCTTCGCGCAGGGCGGACGGCAGCGCGCCAAACAACACTTCGCCCAACGCGCCGCACCAGTATTCTGCGCCACGACGCAGGTTCGCGAACAGCTCGTTGTCGAACAAAGGTTCTGCATCCAGGACCGCCTCGATCGGTTTGATTCGTTCGACGACCAAGTCTGGTTCTGCAGAAGTGTCGATCACCACACCCGTTCGACGCGTGCGGCCGAAGGGCACGCGCACCCGGCATCCGGGGTACACCGGAAAGCCGGCGGACAGATAATCGAACGTCTGCGGCAGCGGAACCGGCAGTGCGACCCGGGCAATCAGGTCAGGGTGGTCGGATTGCCGCGCGGCAGCCATCAGTTAGCGCGGCTAGTTGTCGCGACTTGCAGGAATCCCTGATAAGCCAATGACCCGGTAAAGATTTCCTGCTTATCCACAATCGCTGTGGATAAGGTTGTGGAAGGACGGCGAGCAAAGGCCGTCCAAGGCTCGCCGGACCGGCCCCGACCACGGGTTGGTGAAAATTTCATCAACTTCAATTTGTCTTTAGATTCAAGCAGATAACCACATGTTTCGGCCCTCTGCAGAGGCTTGGCGAGACCTCGTCCAAGGGCGAACACGTTCGGTTTGCGGCTGTGCACAACGGTGCCGTGTGGAACCGTCACGGCGACTCCAGGATCTGGCGGGAGGCACTGACCCGGTCGCCGAAACGGGCGACGCTGGCCGCGCGCATCTGCGCGGCATGGTGGGCGAGATAATCCTCCCAGGCAGCCCGGTCCTGCAGCCGGTATTGCGCGCTGACGATGAATCGTCCCTCGGGTGGAGGCGGGTCCGTACGGACCAGGATGTCGGCACCAGTGAAGCCCCGCAGGTCCAGCATCGCCCGCACGTGCTCCTTCAGCCAGGCGAGGTATTCATTCCGCAAGGCGGCGTCCATTTCGAGTTCGACGACGTAGAGGATCATGCGCCGGTCAGGCTGATCAGCACGGCAAAAACGAAGCCGAAGCCGAACAGGATCGTGTAGAGGAACCCGATCCACCAGTATTTCAGCGTGGTCATGATCCAGCCTTGCCGGTACACCCTTTTCTGCATCAGGAACAGGTACAGGAATATCCAGATCCACGCCGCGGCAGTGAGCAGGTCGAACGGAACGGCCAGCCAGCCGGCGCGCGGCTGCAGCACGTGGCGCAGCACGGCCAGCGCAACCAGCACCAGCATCGACAGCATCAGGAAGGCGTGGCTGTGCATCGCCACGATCAGGTGCTCCATGTATAGGCGGCGCTTGAAGATGTAGAAGATTTTCAAGAGCAGCGCGAATACGGGGAGCAGCACGAACAGGACGGTGGGCGCGGCCGAGAACATGCCCAGCATGAACTTGTGTGCCGCATCGTTGCGTTCCGTGAACGAACCCGAGTTCATCTGGTGCAGTTGCTGCTGCGCGTTCCCGATCAAATCGTTCAGCCAGTCATTCGCTGCGCCGGGCAACCAACCAACCTTGAGCGGCTTGGTGTCGCGGTTCCAGAACACCTTGTCGTTGAATTGGATGTTGCCGTGCGCGAACGTCCCGTTGTCGGATTGCGACGAAGATGCAGGCGCCGGATTGCCCACCGCGACGCCCGAGACATGCATGCCGGATTTGCCGGGTGCGAGCGAAACACTCACGGGCTCCACCCGGGTATAGCCGGCGCGCACCGTCAGTTGCACGGCGAAGAACGCCACGATCGCGAGGAAAAACACCAGCCGGAACGGCGTGACGTAGCGCGCGCGCTTGCCGGCGAAATAATCGAGCGTGAGTTTGCCGGGCCGCAGGTACAATGGCAGCAGGGTCTTGAAGACCCGCTCGTCGATATTGAAAACGCTGTCCGTGACGTCGGCGAGGACGCTGCCGAAATGCCGCACCAGCCCGTGGGTCGGCTGGCCGCAGGCGTAGCAATATTTGCCATACAGCGGCGCGCCGCAGTTCGCGCAGTTGCCTTGCGAGGGCGTCAGGGCATTCGCGGGACTGACGGGTGGCGCCGGCTGGGGTGTTGGATTCGTGATGTCGGGTTGCATGGGATCGTCCCCGCAATGTCCCAGATTCTAGCCTTGGATCGTGCCCGTTTCGCGCGCGAGGTTCGTGCGACGGTGAAGCTGGCGCTGCCGCTGATCGCCGGCCAATTGTCCGCGGTCGGGATGAGCGCGGTGGACGTCGCGCTGGCCGGACACTACAACGCGCACACGCTCGCGGCGGTGGCGGTCGGCGCCAACGTATGGACGCTTGGGCTGGTGAGCGCGATCGGTGTGATGATGGCGCTGTCGCCGTCCGTCGCGCAGCTCGATGGTGCGAACCGGCGCGGCGAGATCGGGCCGCTGTTCCGGCAGGCGCTGTGGCTTGCTGCGGTGTTGTCGGTGCTGCTGTGGTTCGGCGCGCGCCACGCCGGTCCGCTGCTGCGGCTGATCGGGGTCGATCCGGCACTGACCGGTGACGTGCAGGCATTCCTGCATGCCTTGAGTTGGGGCGCGCCGGGACTTTGCGGTTATTTTGCGTTGCGCGGTCTGTGTGAAGGATCGAGCTGGACACGTCCGACGATGCTGTTCGGCCTGTTCGGCCTGATGGTGCTGATGCCGCTGGACTGGATTCTCATCTATGGCAAGTTCGGCCTGCCGGCCCTGGGGGCGCGCGGCAGCGGCATCGCCAACGCGCTGGCGCTGTGGCTGCAACTGCTGGCATTCGCCGCATACCTGAAATTCGGCAGGCGCTTTCGCGATCTCGACCTGTTCGCGCGGATGGAACGCCCCGACTGGCACGCGATCCGGCACCTGCTGTGGATCGGCGTCCCCATGGCGGTGACGCTGCTGATGGAGGCCGGGCTGTTCGTGATTTCGGCGCTGCTGATAAGCCGGCTCGGCACCGTCGCGATCGATGGCCACCAGATCGCGATCAACGTCGCGTCCGTCACCTTCATGGTGCCGCTGGGACTTGCCCTCGCCGTGACCGTGCGGGTCGGCAACGCCGCCGGACGCGGCGACGCCGCCGCGGTGCGCTGGGCGGGCTTCGTCGGCATTGCGCTGACACTTGTGACCCAGTCCGTCTCGGCTACGCTGATGCTCACGGTGCCGCACGCGATCGCGCATGTCTACTCGGGCGATCCGCGCGTGATCGCCCTGGCCGCCCAATTGCTGATCCTGGCCGGCATCTTCCAGTTTTCCGACGGCATCCAGGTGGTGGCCAACGGCGCGCTGCGCGGCCTGAAGGACACCCGGATGCCGATGCTGATCACGACTTTTGCATATTGGGTAGTCGGCATGCCGACCGGCGCGTGGCTGGCCTTCGGCGTGGGGCACGGCGTGCGCGGCATGTGGATGGGCCTGATCGCCGGATTGACCGCGGCGGCGGTGCTGTTGTTCGTGCGCTGGGCCATGCAGGCGCGCGGCGAACACTGGCGACGGATGGCGGTCGTGCCCGTGCCGCCACCGCTGGCGTGACATCATCGGGAGCGGTTACTCTTGTGAAAGTCTGATCAGTCATTTCGCACAGCCGTCCATCCTGACGGCACGCCACAAGAAGCTTGTCATTCCGGGGCCCCGCGAGCGTCATCGGCGGCGGAACCCGGAATCCGGTTTTCGCGGGGATGAAGAGCTGGATTCGGGTTCGTCCTGCGATAAAGCCGCAGGCCGCCCCGGAATGACCAGTTTGATCTTCAGTACTATCGCCGATCAGGGTCGGAATGGATTCCATAACTGAAGGGTCGCCCTTATGACCACCCCACCACGCAGCGGATTCGCGGGATTCATGCGCGCGGTCGGACGCGGCATCAACGTCGCGCGGCTGGTCATTATCAACCTGGTGTTCTTCGGCATCCTGGCGCTGATCATCGGCCTTGCGTTCCGCGGCGCGCCCAAGATCGGGTCGGACACAGCGCTGCTGCTGGAACCGCACGGCAGTCTGGTCGAACAATTCAGCGTCGATGCGGCGCAGCGCGCGGTGGCGCGCGCGACGGGCCAACCCATCGGGCAGGTACAGGTGCGTGATCTGGTCGCCGCGATCGATCACGCCGCGCACGACTCGCGCATCACCAGCATCGTGCTCGATCCGTCCGACCTGCAATTCGGCGGGATGGGTGCACTGGAAGACGTCGGCGCCGCGCTGGACCGTTTCCGCGCAGCCGGCAAGCCCGTGATCGCGTGGGGCACCAACCTCGACCAGATGCAGTACCTCCTGGCCGTACACGCAGACGAGGTGTTGCTCGATCCTGCGGGGTCGATCTCCGTCACCGGCCTGTCCGATTACCGGAGTTACTACAAGAACCTGCTGGACAAGCTCGGCATCAGCGCGCACCTGTTCCGGGTCGGCGAGTTCAAGTCGGCGGCGGAGCCCTTCATCCTCGAACAACCATCCGCGGCGGCGCTCGAGGCCGACAAGTACTGGATGGGCGGCCTTTGGAACACCTGGCTCGACGAGGTGGGCAAGCTTCGCCACATCGATCCGGCCACGTTGGGCCAGGAAATCGACAACCTGCCGACCGAGATACCCGAGGCGAATGGGGATGTCGCACAACTGGCGCTGAAGCTGCACTGGGTGGATGGACTCGCGACCCGCGAGGACGTCGTCCACATGATGCAAAAGCACGCCGCCCCGACCGACAACGGCACCGGATTCCGCGCGGTCGACCTCGCGCAATACCTGCCGCAAACCGTCGATCTCGGCTTCGGCAAACCACAAGTGGCCGTGATCGTCGCCGAAGGCGACATCGTGGCCGGCATGCAACCCGCGGGCAAGATCGGCGGCGAATCCACGGCCGCGTTGATTCGCGCGGCGCGCGCCGACCGCAATGTGCGCGCGATCGTGTTGCGGGTGGATTCGCCCGGCGGTGAAGCCTTCGCGGCCGAACAGATCCGCCGCGAAGTCGTGCTGGCCCGCGAGGCCGGCAAGCCCGTGATCGTGTCGATGGGCGACATGGCCGCGAGCGGCGGTTACTGGATTTCGATGGATGCGAACCGCATCTTCGCCGAGCCCGACACCATCACGGGTTCGATCGGCATCTTCGGGTTGTATTTCACGGTTTCCGACGGGCTCGGGAAAATCGGCATCAACACCGCGGGCGAGGGCACCACTCCGCTGGCGGGCGCATTCGACGTGCGCCGCCCGCTCGATCCCGCGCTGGGCGCGATGATCCAGAGCACCATCGACCGCGGCTACCGACAGTTCGTCGGCAATGTCGCCAAGGCACGCGGCAAGAGTTATGCCGACATCGATGCGATCGCGCAAGGACGCGTGTGGAGCGGCGCGCAGGCGCTGCAGCGCGGCCTCGTGGACCAGATGGGCGGCCTGCAGGAGGCGATCGCTTTTGCCGCGCAGGACGCCAAGCTCGGCAACAACTACGCCGTGCGCTATGTCGAGTTGCCGGTCAGCCCCTTCCAGCGTTTCCTGCTCAGCATCAGCAACAGCGCGTCGGTACGCGCGCTCACGTCGCTGGGATTGAGCCTGCCGAAATCGTGGCTGATGGCCGCGCCCAGGCTGCTGCCGGAACTGGGATGGCTGAGGCAAGCCACGCCCGGCAAGCCGGTCGAG
This sequence comes from Gammaproteobacteria bacterium, assembly GCA_021324095.1. GTDB lineage: Bacteria > Pseudomonadota > Gammaproteobacteria > Xanthomonadales > Rhodanobacteraceae > 66-474. The sequence goes on along the minus strand of JAJPJT010000127.1, from coordinate 928 downwards.
TATGCATACTGCTTCTGCCGGTTGCAGCCGTAGAGCGGTTTCGCGCGCATAGCGCGCGACCTACTTTCCTTTCGGGGAAAGTAGGCAAAGCCATTGCGCCGGGCATGACGGTCTCGCCGACGTCGTGTCGGCTCGACTGCCCTTGGTGCTCGCCGAACGGCGGCCGCGCCGAACTCGCACGTCCCTGTGCTCGGACATGCGGCGCTTGCTCCGCCGTTCGGTTGCGCGCCGCGGCGCCATGCAAAGGCGCGGGAAAGAGCCCACTTCGATGTCGGCCATCCGTGGCCTCGCTCGAAGCAAGATCAAACAATCGGCTTCGTACTGCCACGCGCGCAGGAAGCGCGCCAATCGGGGCCCCTCGAACGCGGCGAGCGGACGACGGAAAAGTCCGCAGGATGGCGCACAGGAGGTGCGCCAGTTCGCCGTCGGCACAAGGACGTGCCGTCGGCGAACCCCGGCGGCCGCGAGCGCATCCGGAGCACAGGGACGTGCGGAGGACGTGTTCGCGGGGTGGCCTTCTCTTTGGTGACTTTCTCTTGGCCAAGCAAGAGAAAGTCACCCGGCCGCCCTGGAGGCGGACGGAAAAGAGACAGGGATGTCGTACGGCAACTTGCGAGGAGTGAAATTCGATTGATGCGCTGCAGGCAAATGCAGGCGGTGCTTCGCGCCCCCTCGCAGAGGAAAGGGAAAATCAAAGTCAGACGGTCGGCATGCCCATCCCGTACGGATCGTCCTGCGGCAGTTCGGTGCCGCCGGCGCCTTCGGCGAGCCGTATGCGGAGCGCGAGGCCATCACGCGAGTCGGCTTTGGACAGCGCCTCCTCGAGGTCGATCGTGCCTTCCTTGTAGAGCTTGTACAGCGACTGGTCGAAGGTCTGCATGCCTTCCTCGAGGCTGCGCTCCATCGCGAGCTTGATCTCGTGGACCTC
>JAJPJT010000040.1 GCA_021324095.1 Gammaproteobacteria bacterium | reverse complement strand
ATCTCGAAGGGGCGGCGCATCTCGAATTCGGTGCCGGCGTTCAGCACGATGTCGTTGATGGTGACGTACAGCGCGTGCTCGAACAGCGGCGACTTGATCTTGTAGGTCGCTCCGATCAGGATTTCCGGACGCTCGAGCTTCTCGTGCATCTGGATGACCTTGACCTCGGCCGGCGCGGGTGCGGCCTGCGCGGTTTCGGGCTGCAATTCCGGCGCGGCTTTCGCCTCGTTGCCGAGAACCTGGTAGCCCTTGATCTTCTTGTTGATGCGTACGGTCATGCGCTGCGTTCCTGCGGTGATCGAATGGCCCTGTTTTTGCGCGATCTGTTGCGATGCTTGCACCTTCCGTCAAAGGGCGGCCAAACCGCTGCGCGGCGACGGTGTTGGCGAGGATTGCGGAAGGACGTCAGGAGCGAAGGCAGGATCGAAAAGTTGCCCGAAGGTTTCTTGCTTCAAAAACGACGCCGGCCGATGAGGGCCGGCGTCTTCGGTCCTGCATGATTACTTCTTCTTGCCGCGCCGGGCGCCTTTCTTGGCGGCCTTCTTCGCGCCGCCCTTCTTCGCGGCCTTGCGTGCGCCGCCTTTCTTCGTTGCCTTGCGGGCGCCCTTCTTCACGGCCTTGCGGCTCGTCTTCCGTGCACCCTTGCGGGCGCCTTTCTTGGCGGCCTTGCGCGCGCCGCCCTTCTTCGCCGCCTTGCGGGTCGACTTCTTGGTGGCCTTTTTGGCAGCTTTTTTGGCCGGCTTCTTCGCGGCTTTCTTGGCAGCCGGTTTCTTGGCGGCTTTCTTCGCCGGTTGCTTGGCAGGGGCGGGGGCCGGGGCAGGCGCGGCGGGTGCCGCGGGCTCTTCGGTGATGCTCCACGGGAACGTGGTTTCGTTGCTCATCGGATGCTCCTCCGGATGGATCGTTGACAGTGGACCACTGGTTGCAACTTCGAAACGGCGACGCGCGTCGCCGTGGACGCATTCTCACACAACGAAAGCGCGTGCGCGCATTCGTTGCGTGATTCGTGCGATCGTCCCTGATCGCCCCTTCCTGGAATACTTCGTAGAGAGCTTCCAGCCTCGGCTTCGGAAACATCACCACGGCCATCCCTGGCCTGACTTTCCGCGAAAGCTGCTGCGGGTAGAATGCTGCGTGTCACTCAGAACTTCCCGTAGTAACCCTCTTTCAACGCGTCGAACAGGTTGGCGGCGGTGTGGATTTCGCCGTCGTATTCGACTTCCTCGTTGCCCTTGACCTCGACCACGCTGCCGTCTTCGAGCTCGAAACGGTAGGTGGTGTTGGCGAGGTCGGCTTCCTTCACCAGCACGCCCTGGAATGCGGCCGGGTTGAAGCGGAAGGTAGTGCAGCCCTTGAGGCCCTTCTTGTAGGCGTGGAAGTAGATGTCCTTGAAGTCCTCGTAGGGGTAGTCGGTCGGCACATTCGCGGTCTTGGAGATCGACGAATCCACCCACTTCTGCGCCGCGGCCTGCATGTCGACGTGCTGCATCGGGCTGATGTCGTCGGCGGCGACGAAGTAGTCCGGCAGCTTCTCGTTCGGATCGTCCGACCCCGGCTTGGCATCGGCGTTGATCAGGGCGCGGTAGGCGAGGAGTTCATAGCTCATCACCTCGACCTTTTCCTTGGTCTTCTTGCCCGGCCGGATCACGTTGCGTGAATAGCTGTGCGCGAAGGAGGGCTCGATGCCGTTCGAGGCGTTGTTGGCCAGCGACAGCGAAATCGTGCCGGTGGGCGCGATCGAGGTGTGGTGGGTGAAGCGCGCGCCGGTTGCGGCGAGCTTTTCCACGAGCTCGGGCGCGGCTTCGGCGACGCGCTGCATGTAGCGCGAATACTTCGCGTGCAGCACGCGGCCGGGGATCGTGTCGCCGATCTTCCAGCCGTCCGCCGCCATTTCGGGGCGCTTGCGCAGCATGTCGCCGGTGACGGTGTAGTCGCGCGTCAGGATCGGCGCGGGGCCTTTTTCGTGGGCGAGCTCCAGCGCCACTTCCCAGCCGGCCAGCGCCATTTCGCGCGAAACCTCCTCGGTGAATTTCACGGCTTCGTCGGAGCCGTAGCGCAGCTTCAACATCGCCAGCGTGGAACCGAGTCCCAGGAAGCCCATCCCGTGGCGGCGCTTGGACAGGATCTCGTTGCGCTGCCGCTCGAGCGGCAAGCCATTCACTTCGACCACGTTGTCGAGCATCCGGGTGAACACCTTCACCACTTCGCGGTACTCGTCCATGTCGAAGTGCGCCTTGGGCCCGAACGGGTCGCGCACGAAACGGGTGAGGTTCACCGAGCCGAGCAGGCAGGAACCGTAGGGTGGAAGTGGTTGTTCACCACATTGTCCCGTCACCAAACCATTGAAAATGACTGTATTTTTGTCGATCTGGGTAGTGTCGAAGACGGCTTCGCGTCCAACGTATTCAATACGCGCAATTGGGCTTGTGAAGTCTTGCGTCTTCTTCAATGCCTTGTCACAGACCCACCGTGCATACTTTCCATTCTTTTCTTCGCCGAGGAACCCGATATCAGTCATGAAGCGCTCGCGCGCTTGACCATCGATGATGAGCTCGTAATCGGCGCTGCAGTGATACAGCTTGTGACCGCCTTTCCCATCCGGCAGCACTCGATCACCCGCTGCACGACGCGCGAGCACTCGACAGAAGATGCCGAAATTTGCAAGCAGCATCTGTACGTCTTTCAGGAGTGGCGGATGACTCGATGCCAAACGAATCGAACATGACGTCTGGTGATTGCCGGAAATATTGACCGTTCCGTCGCACTGAAAAAGCGCGCGCAGATAACCCTTGACGCACGCTTCAGTGCCGCGCCAGACCACTTCCGGCACGCGCGTCTTGGTGTTCGCGCTGAATCCGTAATGCTCCAGGACGCGCGCCAGCAACACCGAACGGATCATCACCAGCTTGCGCTCCGGAACCGCCACCGCGCGGACGCAATAGTCCCGAGGCACTGAAGAGACACCCGCAATCAACGCGTTGATGTGCTCGACGATCCGATCGGCAAAGGAGCGGTCGCTGCCCCAGAGATTGACGACTGCGGCTTGCTGGCCTTTGCCGCGGTTCGTGAAATGGCCGTCGCCGGCCAGCAGGCCCAGCAGCAGTCCAAGGTCGCCGCTCCCCTCCTTGCCGAACTGGCCCTTGCCGGACTGGATCAGCAATTCGTCGCCGTGCTGCAGGTCCTTCAGCTTGATCTTGCCGCGGGTCGTGTAGAAATCGTGCCACGCCGTGGCCTTGATCTCATAACCGGCCTGGGTGACGACCCGGTAGACGTCGGCGCTCGGTGCGCTCATGAACGCCGGCACCGCGGGACGCACCGCGACGCCCAGATCCCGTTGGCCCAACGCGCGCCGGTCCACCGTCACTTCCAGCGGCGCGCCGGAAGCGTACAACTCGCCGATCGGCACCATGCCGTACTGCGTCGCGAGCCGGGTGTCCGCGGTCACACAGGGGTTGGTCGCGCGGATGTCCTCGCACCACCAGTTGTTGTTCATCTCGTTGACGCGGTCGATCAGGATGAAGCCGGGCTCGGCGTAGTCGTACGTCGAGACCATGATCATGTCCCACAGGTGCCGCGCGCGCAGGTGCCCGTAGATCTTGCAGGCGACGAGGCCGTCTTCGCGCACGATGTAGTTCTCGTGGCTGGGCCATTCGCGCCAGACCACTTTGGTCGCGTCGCCGAGATCGACCTCGTCTTTTTCCTTGATATGCACGGGGAACACCAGCGGCCAATCGGCGTCGGTCTCGACCGCCTGCATGAAGCCGTCGGTGACGAGCAGCGACAGGTTGAACTGGCGCAGCCGCCCGTCCTCGCGCTTGGCGCGGATGAATTCCTTGACATCGGGATGGGCGACATCGAACGTGCCCATCTGTGCGCCGCGCCGGCCGCCGGCCGAGGACACGGTGAAACACATCTTGTCGTAGATGTCCATGAACGACAGCGGCCCGGACGTGTACGCGCCGGCACCCGAGACATACGCGTTGCGCGGACGCAGCGTACTGAATTCATAGCCGATTCCGCACCCTGCCTTGAGCGTCAGGCCGGCTTCGTGGACCTTCTCCAGGATGTCGTCCATCGAGTCGGTGACGGTGCCCGACACGGTGCAGTTGATCGTGGACGTCGCGGGCTTGTGCTCGCGCGCGCCGGCATTGGACGTGATGCGGCCGGCGGGGATCGCGCCGTGGCGCAAGGCCCACAGGAAACGTTCGTGCCACTTCTCCCGCAGCTCCGGCGTCAGTTCCACATCGGCCAGTGCGCGCGCGACCCGCGACCAGGTATCGTCGACGGTCGCGTCGACCGGTTCGCCCTGCTTGGTCTTCAACCGGTATTTCTTGTCCCAGATGTCCAGGGAGGCCGGTTGCAGGGGAACCTCCGTTACCGCCCGCGCAATCTGCTGTACTCGCGCCGTGCCCATTTTGTTCTGCTGCCTCCGTGTCTGTTCTTTTTGTCGAGGTCCGGATAGCGACGAATATCCCGCCAACGCCGCGCCGCGAGGCGCCGCGTTGTTGGGTCCTGTTCAACCGAGAGGGCCGCGCCGCACCGGTGGCCGATGCCGAGCACACCCGCTTGAAAGCCCGATAACCATCTGTGCCTGTTCCCCCCGCTCGCCTGCCTTGAAGCCAAAGTCTTGGGCCACTCGGCAGCCCAAGACACAACATGT
>JAJPJT010000058.1 GCA_021324095.1 Gammaproteobacteria bacterium | reverse complement strand
TCAAGAGCCGAAAATTTGACACGGATAGAGTCGGATCAAAGCGGATGAAATCAAGCTCGCTTTCATCCGCGAAAACCTGCTCCATGGTCAATGCCTCGTTTCCGTTGCTTGCATCCGCTGTTATCCGTGTCCAAAATGTTTTGCTTCTGCGTCAATCGGTGGCGAGCGCTTGCAGGTCGATGCCATCACGCGTCACCCGCAACACCGAGCCCTGCTCGTACCAGTCGCCGAGCACGATCCGCTGCACGGGTTTTCCATCCAGCGTGAAATCGTGGATCGCGGGGCGGTGGGTGTGGCCGTGGATCATCCGGGTGACGCCGGCTTCGCGCAGCGCGGTTTCGACGGCGTTCTGATTGGCGTCCATGATCGTCATGTCGACGGTCGAGGTGTGCGCGCGACTGGCGTCACGTGCCTGCGCCGCGAAGGCGCGACGCTCGGCCAGCGGGCGCGCGAGGAACGCCGCCTGCCAGGCGGGGTCGCGCACCTGCTTGCGAAATGCAAGGTACGCCGCATCGTCGGTGCACAACACATCACCATGCAGGATCAGCGTGGGCGTGCCGTACAGGTCGACCACGGTGGCGTCGTCGAGAATGTCCATGCCGCAGCGGCGCGCGTACTCGCTGCCCAGCAGGAAATCGCGGTTGCCCGCGATGAAGTGCACCGGCACGCCGGCCTTGGCCACGCTGTGCAAGGCCGTCGCGATGCGCGCGTTCAACATCGTGTCGTCATCGTCTCCGATATAGGCCTCGAACAAGTCGCCCAGGATGTAAAGTGCGTCGGCGCTGCGCGCCTCGCCGGCACAGAAGCGCTCGAAATCCTCGACGATGTGCGGGCGCGCGTCGTCGAGGTGCAGGTCGGAGACGAACAGCGTGTGCGGACTCAATGTCCGCCACCCGGTTTATTCTTTTTTGTGGCCGGAGTCGAAGCCGGCGCCTGCCCGGTGACGGGCGACTCCGGTTCGGCGGTCGGATGCGCGGCTTCGCCGATCAGCTTTGCGCTCTGGATCACCACCAGCGGCCGCGGCACGTCGCCGATGAACGGACCTTGCGGGCCGGTCGGCAGGTTGTCGATCTTGTCCACGACGTCCATGCCTTTCACGACCTTCCCGAACACCGCGTAGCCCCAGGTCATGCCGCTCTGGTTGCCGACGTAGTCGAGGCGCGGATTGTCCACGACGTTGATGAAGAACTGCGAGGTGGCCGAGTCGGGATCGGGACCACGCGCGGCGGCGACCGTGCCGCGCAGATTGGACAGGCCGTTGTTGGCTTCGTCGGGGATCGGCGGCAGCGTACGCTTGGGCCGCAACTCGCGCGTGTACAGGCCGCCCTGGATCAGGTATCCGGGGATCACCCGATGGAACACGGTGCCGTCGTAGAAACCGCTTTTGACGTATTGCAGGAAATTGGCGACGGTTTTCGGCGCCTTGTCGGGGAACAGCTCGATCACGAAGTCGCCCATCGAGGTTTTCATTTCCACCTGCGGATGCACGGGCTGCGCCGGCGCCGCCGACGAAGAGGATGCCGATGCCGGCGCGGGTGGCGCGGCCTGTGCGACGCGCAATGCCAGCATCAAAAGCATCGGTGCCGCGAGGACAGGCAGCAACCGGCGGATCGAAGGTCGGATCGGGGTCATGGCGCGGTTTGGCCGGAACGCGAAAGCGGCATGATACGCGAGCGTCCCGCCGCGCACAGCACGACGCATTCGTTCACGGCAACATGCAGGCCGCGCCCGTGCAGGCACCGAAATGCAGGCCGGTTTGCCGGTCCGACGAGGACGTGTTTTGCAGCGAGTTGCCATCGCCGTTCTGGTCCTGGTCCAGGTGCCGCCGATGGATTTCCAGGACGATCGGCGTGATCTGCGCGATGCGCGAGTCGATCTGCGCGCGGGTGTAGTAATCGAGATCCTTGCGCTTCAGCAGGCGGTGCAGTTGATCCAGCGCGTCGGCGGCGTGGCCGGACAGGAAGGTCGCGTCGGCATAGGCGATTCCTGCATGGACCTCGTCACCGGCGACATGGCAGGCGTGGCCGTAAGTCTCGTACAGCGACGGCTCCGAATCATCATTGAGCAACGGCTTCAGCAGGCCTTGCGCGGTTTTTGCGTCGGACTTCATCCCGCTGTCGAGCAGCGCGCGACTGTAGTCCAGCACGATCGCAGGATCATTGGGCCACATGTCGTTCAACGAGGCATAGCGCTTCAGGGCCTCGCTGCGCTTGCCGGCGCGGCGTTCGGCGTCCGCCAGGCCCAGCGCGAGCGTGAGATCATCCGGTTTGGCCTCTGCCAGCTTCGCCATGATCGGAACGGCCTTCGCCGCCTGTCCCATCTGGACCAGCGCCAGTGCGTAGCCGTAACGATTGGACGTGGCCGCCGCGAACTTGGTGTTGTTGGCCATGTTGCGGACATAGTAGTCGAGCGTGGCACGCGGATCGTTCGAGGACAGCACGCGCACGCGTTCGCGCATCAACTCGTATTGCAATTCGCTGGGACCGCGCGCGGGATCATTACCCGTCAGCGAGATGCCGCGCCCGACGAAGGGCAGGGGCAGCAGCTTGGGTGCGGGCGGATCAGCGGCGTTGGTCGATATTTCGTATTGCTTCTCGCCGTTGACCTTCGCGATGCGCAAATTCATTTCCTTTTCCAGCACGCGCGCCCGCGCGCGCGCGTCGGCGATGCGCACGCTGCTGACCGGGTGATCCTGCAAGAAATCGGGCATGTTGCCCGCCGCCATGCCGCCCTCTCCGCCGGGGCGGAGTACCGCCTGCATGTGCGCGAAGACGTCCGCCATCCCCTCCGGATCGAAACCGGCCTTGGCCAACGTGTCGATGCCGACGTGGTCGGCTTCGGCCTCATCGGCGCGGGTGAACTCGATCTGATGTTGCTGCATCATCGCCATTACCGCGATGAGGGCTCCGGCTGCGGGATCGACGCTGCCATAGTCGTACGGCATGTTGCCGCCGTAGCCGTAGCCGTAAGGGTTCCCCACCGCGGTGCGGTTGGAGCCGGAATCCACCCGCGACGCCGCCAGCGCGGCCGCGAACGCACCCAGCACGTACAGCGGCATGGTTTTCTTCTGGTCTTCCATCGCGCGTTGCAGGTGATGCTGGCTGACATGCGCGAGTTCATGCGCCATCACGGCGGCGAGCTCATCCTGGTTCTGGGTCATCGTGAACAGGCCCGAGAAGATGAAGATGTAGCCGCCGAAGGTCGCGAACGAGTTGATTTCGGGGACGTTGATGAGCGTGAAGGTGTAATCCTGGGTCGGGTCGGAACTCGCCGAAACCAGCCGGTAACCGAGCGTGTGCAGGTATTGGTCCACCTGCGGGTCGTCCAGCACCAGGTGCGCCGCGCGCAATTCGCGCAGGAACTCGGCGCCGTACTGCTGTGCCTCTTGCGGCGACATCACCGTGTCGGCCGCGCTGCCGAGACTCGGCAGGCGCACATTGGCCTGCTGCCCGATGGCGGGCAACGACAGCGCCATGGCCGCGGCGAGGGCGAGCAGGGACTTGGGGCGGAGGCGGAACGACATGATCGACCGATGCAAACTGCCTTGGGTTGGGACCGCGCGGGAAAAGGTTGGTTCGAGTCTAAAGGCGGGCGCCGCCAGCGTATCGAAACCGGCACCCATTCTCGCTTTCGGCCCGTTCAACGACGGTAAAATAGGACTGGCGGCTCCATTCTGTTTCCCGACATGGCTGAAATCGAAATTTACTCCACCGCGGCATGCGGATACTGCATGGCCGCCAAGAATCTCCTGAAATCGAAAGGTCTCACCTGGCGCGAGTTGCGGATCGACATCGATCCCGCTGCGCGGGCGGCGATGCTGGAACGCGTCCCCACCGCCCGGACCGTACCGCAAATCTTCATCAACGGCACGCACGTCGGCGGTTTCGACCAGCTTGCTGCGGCCGAACGCAGCGGGAAGCTGAACGAGCTCCTGGCCGCAGGTTGAGCGGTTGGCCTGAAGCTCCGGTCCGGCGATAATTACCCGTTTGACTATTCGCGCCATCACGATGGTGATGGCGTCCCAAGGAGTTGCGCGTGACGAAAACCATCGCGGTGATCCGCGGCGACGGAATCGGCCCGGAAATCATGGCCGCGACCCTGAAAGTGCTGGATGCCCTCGACTGCGGGCTTGACTACGCATTCGTCGATGCTGGCATGGTGGCGCTGGAGAAGCATGGCGAATTGCTGCCGCAGGCGACGCTGGATGCGATCGTGAACCACGGCGTCGCGCTGAAGGGTCCGCTCACGACGCCGATCGGCAAGGGTTTTTCGTCGTTGAACGTGGCGTTGCGCAAGCACTTCGACCTGTACGCGAACGTGCGTCCGGCGATCAGCTTCCCCGGAACGAAGGCGCGCTACGAAAACATCGACATCGTCACGGTGCGCGAAAACACCGAAGGCGCTTACCTGCAGGAGGGACAGATGGTGTCCCCGGACGGAGAGATCGCGCAGTCCATCGTGCGCAACACCCGTCACGGCGCCTCGCGGATCGTTCGGCACGCGTTTGAACTTGCCGTGCGCAAAGGCCGCAAGAAAGTCACGGCGGTGCACAAGGCCAACATCATCAAGACCGCGTCGGGGCTGTTCCTCGATGTCGCGCGCGACATCGCGAAGGACTATCCGCAAGTCGCGTTCAACGAAATGATCGTCGACAACACCTGCATGCAGCTGGTGATGAACCCGTGGCAGTTCGATGTGATCGTCACGACCAACCTGTTCGGCGACATCCTTTCCGATTTGTGCGCGGGGCTGGTGGGCGGCCTCGGACTTGCTCCTGGAGCCAACATCGGCAAGGACGTCGCGATTTTCGAAGCGGTGCATGGCTCCGCCCCCGACATCGCGGGAAAAAATGTGGCCGATCCGTGCGCGCTGCTGCTGGCGGCCGCCGAGATGCTGGACCACCTCGACATGGCTGAGAAGGCCACTCGCATCCGCAGCACGATCCGCGCCACGCTGGAGGCGCACGACCGCATCACGCCCGATCTTGGCGGCAGCGGCACCACCGAGTCGTTTGCCCAAGCACTGGTGGAACGGGTGCGTGCCTGAGGTAATCGAGCGCGGACCCTTGCCACGGATCAACACGGACCAAGCAGAAGTCTTTGACACGGATCAGAGCCGATCAGAGCCGGAACTTGGATTTGCATCGTAGCCATAGCCATCCGCGGTGGCCAAACGATCTTCACCGTGATGGCCAGGCAAAGACCTTTTACCGCGGATTGCCTTGGAATCGAGTCGGCTCTTGCCTGATCCGCGTTGATCCGTGTCAAGAAAGCTCTGCGCGCGGGTCCATGACCGCTGGGCGTGCTTACAAAATCGGCCAGGGCGCGAGCAACAGCACCCATAGCACCGCGACGGCGCCCACGAACTTCACGCCTTTGAACAGCTTGCGGTGGCGCTGCTTGAAGCCGCGGCTTTTCTCGCGGCGACTGCGCAGTGCGGAAAAAAGCCGGTTGATCGCGCCGGTGGGTTCGCTGACCTGGTTGGGCGAGGCGGTGATCGCCCCCATGAAGTTGCTGACGTGGTGGTTGATCCATGTCATCACGCGTGAGCGCAGCGGGCGCTCGAGGTCGGCGAAGAAGATCACGCGCGTCATGTCGGTCTTGTTCTCGACCCAGTGCACACAAGTCTCGTCGAAGATCACGTCCTCGCCGTCGCGCCAGAAATATTCCTGCCCGTCCACGAAGATGTGGCAGTCGCGCGAGTTGGGTGTGATGAGGCCCAGGTGGTAGCGCAGCGAGCCCGCGAACGGATCGCGGTGAGGGTTCAGCGTCACGCCCGGCGGCAGCAGCGCAAACATCGCGGCCTTGACGCCGGGAATCCGGTTCACCAGTTCCACCGTCTTCGGGCAGAGCTTTTGCGCAGACGGCAAGGGCTCGCCATACCATTTCACGTAGAAACGCTTCCAGCCGACCTTGAGGAACGATGCAAAGCTGGCGTCGTCGTCCTTCAATGCGTTGCGGATGTGGCCCTGGTCGAACAAGCCGGCGGCTTCGTCGCGGATTGCCTGCCAGTTGTCGCGCAAGGCATCGACGGCGCTAAAACGCTTGCGGTCGGGAAACGCGCCGGCCGGCACCGCCGAAAACGCGTACATCAGGAGGTTGTACGGCGCGAATACCGTCGCGTGGCTGGAAAGCTGCCGGCCGAGCTTCAGGCGCACGCGGCTGCGGAAATGCACGGCCAGCGCGCTCAGCAGGAACAGCGCGATCAGGCCAAGCAGGACAAGTCGAAGGATCAGCAGCGCGGACATGGTGGAAAGGGTTCGGCGTCGCGGCGATTTTAGCGCGCTGACAGGGCCAGAACTCTGAGCTCGCTGGAGCCGGGCCTGTACGCACGTGCCAGCGCGCGTTGCACGAAAGCGATCGCGCAGCGCGCCGCCGCGCGTGGTGCGCGTCCTTTCGCGAGTTCGGCGGTCAACGCCGCGGACAAGGTGCAGCCGGTGCCATGGGCGTCGAACGGCAGCCGGCGATTGCGAACTTCGAACGTGCCGCGCGCATCGAACCAGCGGTCGATGACCTCGCGTCCGCGGCCATGGCCGCCCTTCAGCAGCACGGCCTTGGCACCGAACCCGCGCAGCTTCGCCGCGGCGCGGTCGCTGTCACGGGCATTGCGGATCGCGATGCCGGTCAGTGCTTCGGCTTCCGGCAGGTTGGGCGTGAGCACGTCGGCCAAGGGGATCAGCTTTTCGATCAGCACACGCACGGCGTCGGCACTGAGCAGCCGTGCCCCGGAAGTCGCGATCATCACGGGATCGACGACCAGGAACATGGACGAATCCTGCGGCGCCTTGCGGCGTTCCAGTTCGCGCGCCACGCAGCGAACTATCTGCGCCTTACCCAGCATGCCGGTCTTGACGGCGCCTATGGCGAAATCGTCGAAAACCGTATTGATCTCGGAGGTGAGATGCCGCGTCGGCACCGAATGCACGGCCGCCACGCCTTGCGTGTTTTGCGCGGTCAGTGCGGTGATCGCGCTGGTGCCGTGCACGCCCAACGCTGCGAAGGTCCTGAGGTCGGCCTGGATGCCCGCGCCGCCGCCGGAGTCGGAGCCGGCGATGGTAAGGCAAGAGACGGGACTCGAGACTGGGGACTCGGGACTCGGTCTTGCCATCGGGTGCTCCGTCACTCCCGCGCAGGTGTTTGCATTTGTCCCATTCAAAGCGGCTGTTGTGAAAAGTCAGGCCAGGGAAGGCCGCGGTGGTCTGTCATGGCCGGTGCAGCTTGCACCGGCGAGATGGCTGGGCGAAACGGTGATCAGGGACGATCGCACCTACAAAGCTTCCGAAGCAAAATCGGCCAACCTCGATCGTTCGCCCCGGCGCAGCGTTACGTGCGCGGCGTGTGGCCACTGCTTGAAGCGGTCGACCGCGTAGGTGAGCCCGGACGTCGTCTCGGTGAGGTAAGGCGTGTCGATCTGCTCGACGTTTCCCAGGCACACGATCTTGGTGCCGGGACCGGCGCGGGTGATCAGGGTCTTCATCTGCTTGGGCGTCAGGTTCTGCGCTTCGTCGATGATCAGGTACCGCGACAGGAAGGTGCGCCCGCGCATGAAGTTCAGTGAGCGGATCTTGATGCGCGAGGCCAGCAGGTCGTTGGTGGCTTGGCGTCCCCACGAACCGCCGTCCTCGGGATTGGCCAGCACCTCGAGGTTGTCGGTCAGCGCGCCCATCCAGGGCGTCATCTTTTCCTCTTCGGTACCGGGCAGGAAACCGATGTCCTCGCCGACGGAAACCGTGGCGCGGGTCATGATGATCTCGCGGTAGCGTTGCTGGTCCATCACCTGCGCGAGCCCGGCGGCGAGTGCGAGCAGGGTCTTGCCGGTGCCGGCGGTGCCGAGCAGGGTCACGAAATCGATGTCCGGGTCCATCAGCATGTTCAGTGCGAAGTTCTGTTCGCGGTTGCGCGCCGAGATGCCCCATACGCTGTGCGTGCTGCCGGTGTAATCGGCGAGCAATGTGAGCTTCGCCTTGCTGTCATTGCGTTCCAGCACGCGCAATTCGACGCTGTTCTCGCCCGGCAGGTACAGGCACTGGTTGGGCTGCCAGAGCTCGTCTTCGTGCGGCTTCAGCTCGTAAAAAGTGTTGCCGCGTTCAGACCACGAGCGCAGTTCCGGGTGGCTGTCCCAGAAGCCGGAAGGCAGTTCGGTCGAACCCGTGTACAGCAGCGAAAAATCGTCCAGCGCGCGGTCATTCTCGTAATCTTCCGCGGCGACGCCGAAGATCGTGGCCTTGATCCGCAGGTTGATGTCCTTGGACACCAACGCCACCGCGGCGTCGGGATGGTGCTCGCGAAGATCGAGGATCGCGGCGAGGATGCGATTATCGGCCTTGCCCTGGCCGTTGCCCGTGCGGGTCTGGAAGTAAAGACGTCCGTTCGCGCCGCCGCTGCGCAGCTTGACGCCGTCGGGCTGCGCCAGCGGGACCCCGTCGGCGATCCCATGGCTGTTGTTGCGCTCGATCAGTTCGTTGAGGAACCGGCTGGCCTGACGGGCGTTGCGTGCGACCTCGGATACGCCCTGTTTCTTTTCGTCGAGTTCCTCCAGCACCGTCATCGGGATGAACACGTCGTGTTCCTCGAAGCGGAACAGCGCGGTGGGGTCGTGCAGGAGAACGTTGGTGTCCAGCGCGTAGATGCGCTGGCCGTGCAGCTTCGACATGCGGGCTCCGGAAGCGGGAGGCGTTGAGGGGGAGGACAGTTCGGAATGTTCCCGCCCGGCGTTGCGGGCGTCTGGCTGATCGGTCACTTGGCGGGAATCGCGTCCAGGACTGCCTGAACGTGGCCCGGCACTTTCACGCCACGCCACTCCCGCACCAGTTTGCCCTCGGGATCGATCAGGAACGTGCTGCGGTCCACGCCGATGTATTCACGGCCATACAGTTTCTTCTTGCGTATGACATCGAAGGCCTTGCACCAGGTTTCGTCGGTGTCGGCGACGAGCGGGAATGGCAGGCCCAGTTTTTCCTTGAAGCCCGAGTGCGAACGTTCGCTGTCACGCGACACGCCCACGATCGTCGCACCGCGGCGTTTGAACTTCGTGTAACTGTCGCGAAAGTCGCCGGCTTCGCGGGTGCAGCCGGTGGTGTTGTCCTTCGGGTAGAAATACAGGACCACCCATTGTCCGCGCAGATCGGCGAACTCCAGCGTGTCACCGGACTGGATCTTGCCGGAAAGCTTCGGGGCCTTGTTGCCGACCTTGATCATCGGATTGGATCCCGGTCTGCGCCGGGATGACGATTGAAGGCAGATTGCATCTTAAAATTTAACCGGATCCATGATTGCATCGAGGTTCAGCCCGTCGCACAGTTCCATGAACTCGTCCCGCAGTTCCGCGATGCGTGTGTCGGCGGGGATGCCGATGGTGATCTGGGCCTGGAACATCTCGGCGCCGGTCTGCATCGCCTGGTAGCGCATCGACGACATCTGCTCGACGCTGATCTTGCGACGGTTGAAAAACTCGATCAATTCGACCAGTACGCCAGGCTTGTCGGCGGCCACCGCCTCGACCATGTAGGGAAGCAGATGGCTTTGCTGGTCGCGCGCCTGGGTGCGGTAGCTCAACAGGTGCAGGTTCTCGTCGCGCCCGATCCTGCCCAGCGCGTTTTCCAGCTTGGCGATGGCGTCCCAGGCACCTTTTGCAAGCATCAGCACGGATACGTCCGCGCCGACCGTGGCCACACGTGATTCGACGAGGTTGCAGCCAGCGTCGGCGATGCGCCGCGACAGCAGCAGCAGCGGCGAATCCGCTGCGGGCGCGACCGCCTGGATCAGCAACTGATGGTCGGCGGCAGGACGCACGGGAGGATGGTTCAGGCGGGTGACGGTCTTGAGGTTCACGAACAGGAAGAATAGTGGCGTCGGGGAGTGTTTCCAATGATCGCCGTTGTGCGATCGTCCCCGGATCGCTGCTTCGTGAGGCCGGACGACAAAATCGATGCCTTGTCATCGGCATCAGAACGGCCAACCGTGGGAATGGACACCATGCGGTTCCATGCCAGGCTCTCCGCTATCATGCGCAGTTTTGGTGGCTTTCGGGGTGCATTCTTGGGTATCACCGGCAGCATCTGCGCCATCGCGACGCCCTTCGATGCAAACGGCGCGCTCGACCTCGCCGCGTTCGGGCGGTTGATCGACTACCAGCTCGATGGTGGCACGCAGGGCATCGTCGTCGCGGGTTCCACCGGCGAAGCGCATATGCTGGACGAACACGACTACGAGCGCCTGCTGGCGTTCGCGGTCGAGCGCGTCGCACGCCGCGTCCCCGTGATCGCCGGCAGCGGTGAAGCCGCCACCTCGAAAACCATTACCTTGACGCGCCGCGCCAAGTCCCAGGGTGTCGACGCGGCCCTGGTGGTGACGCCTTATTACGTGCGGCCCACCCAGGACGGCCTGCGCCGGCATTTCACGGAAGTCGCCGAACACTGCGACATTCCCGTCGTGATGTACAACGTCCCGTCGCGCACCGGCTGCGACATGCAGCCGGCAACCGTCGCGGGGTTGCGCGATACCGCAGGCGTCGTCGGCATCAAGGAAGCGGTGGGTACGCGCGAACGCATCGCGGCGGTCGCGCAACTTCGGCGGCCGGGATTTGTCTACCTTTCCGGCGACGATGGCAGTGCGGCCGAAGCCATGCTGGCTGGCGCGGAAGGGGTGGTATCGGTGGTCAACAATCTTGTTCCCAAGCTGTTTCGCACGCTATGCGACGCCGCGCGGAGTGGCAACCGCGCGATCACTGCCGAGCACATGACTCGTATCCGACCCCTGCTGGATGCACTCGATCGCGCGCCGAATCCGATCGCCGTCAAGGCCGGCCTGGCCGAGCTGGGCCTGTGCAGTGCGGCCTTGCGGCTGCCGCTGGTTGAGTTGTCACCCGGCCCCGGACGGACGCTCTTGCGCGACACCCTGTTGTCCCTTGCTGGCCCCACCACGCCATGATCATGCACAATGCGCCCATGAAACGAACCACCCTGACCCTGCTGCTGCTCGCCCCGGTCGTCCTGACCGGTTGCCAAACCATCCGGGCGCACAATCCGTTCCGCCACAAGGAACCCGCGTACAAATCCGCGCAACAGGAACAGCCTCTGGAAGTGCCGCCGGGCATGAACCAGCCGCCCACGACCGAAGCGTTGACGATCCCCAACGCCGGTTCCGCATCGGCGACTCCCGGTGCGGCGCAACCTTCCGCGACCGCAGCGCCGGAGCCGGAAGCGGAGGCCACCGCGCCGGCGGGCGGTTCGACGGGCAACAGCCTGACGTTGTCGGACACGCCTGACAGCGCTTATCGTCGCGTCGGACTCGCGCTGGAGCGGGGCGACGTCGGACAAGTCACCGCGCAAGACACCGCGCACACCTATCAGGTCGCCGTCAACGCCGTCGTGACGCAGAAGCCCGAAGGTGGATTTTTCCACCGCCTGTTCCATCACGCCAAGAGTGAAACCGTGGAAGGCACCGTGACTGTCAGCGTGGCGCCCTCGGGCGCCGGCAGCGTCGTCACCGCGCAGGGCAATCCGGATGCGGTGGCAAGGGTGATGGCGGTGCTGCAGCAGCGCTTGCAGTGAATACGGATTAGGGAATAGGGATTCGGGATTGGTGAAAGCCGAAGCTCGCGCGATTATGCCTATGCCTTCGTCTCCCGTTTCCGGGCTCAGCGTTCCAGTAGCGACAGCTTGTCCGGCTTGCCGTCCCATTCCTTGGCATCGGCCGGCGGATCCTTGCGTTCGGTGAGCACGGGCCAGGTCTTCGCCAGTTCGGCGTTCAGCGCAATGTAGTGCTCCTGGCCCGCGGGCACGTCGTCCTCGGGGAAGATCGCATTGGCCGGACACTCCGGTTCGCACAGCGTGCAGTCGATGCACTCATCCGGATCGATGGCGAGGAAGTTCGGGCCCTCGTGGAAGCAATCGACCGGGCACACCTCCACGCAGTCGGTGTACTTGCACTTCACGCAGTTGTCGGTAACGACGAAGGTCATGGCGGGAGACGGGAGACGGGAGACGGGAGACGTATGCGACGACTGGGCATGATCGCATACATCATCGTCGATTCGAAGCGGCTGTTGTGAAAAGTCAGGGCATGGATGCCCGTGGTGATGTCACAGATCGCGTTTCTCGTCGTCTTGCGAAGTGATCGAACGAAGCGGCGATCATGGACGATCGCACAAAGATTGGCGCTCCCTGCGGGACTCGAACCCGCGTTGCCGCCGTGAGAGGGCGATGTCCTGGGCCACTAGACGAAGGGAGCGTGGCGCCGCGCAGCGCGGTAGTATAACGAACTTCGTGTCGCAAACAGGCGGCACGCCGTCGCCAAGGACGTCTGTCGCTTGAGTTCCGATTCCGCTGCTGCCAACCACAGGAAGCCGATACCGCGCGTGATTCCGCGCGAGCAGCACAACCTGTCCCGCAAGCAGATCAGCCGCGGTGCGTTACGCGTTCTTTACGGCCTCAAGGATGCCGGTTTCCGCGCCTGTCTCGTGGGCGGTGCGGTGCGCGACCTGCTGCTGGGGCGGCAGCCGAAGGATTTCGACGTCGCCACCGATGCCACGCCGGAAGAGGTCAGGAAACTGTTCCGCAACTGCCGCCTGATCGGCCGTCGTTTCCGGCTGGCGCACGTCGTCTTCGGATCCGAAATCGTGGAAGTCGCCACGTTCCGCGGCACCGGCGAAGGCGATACCAGCGGCGACCGCCACGTGGTCGAGGGACGCATCCTGCGCGACAACGTGTGGGGCGCGATCGAGGAGGACGCGTTGCGGCGCGACTTCCGCGTCAATGCCTTGTACTACGACATCGCCGATTTCAGCGTCATCGACTATGTCGGCGGGATCGAGGACCTGGAACAGAAACACTTGCGCCTGATCGGTGATCCGGCGACGCGCTACCGCGAAGACCCGGTGCGGATGCTGCGCGCGGCGCGGCTCGCGGCCAAGCTGGGCTTTTCGATCGACCCTGCGGCGGTGGCGCCATTCAAGGAGTTGGGGCACCTGCTGGAGGACGCGCCGACCGCGCGCCTGTTCGACGAATGCCAGAAGATGTTCCTGGCAGGTTACGGCCTCGCGAGTTTCAGGATGCTCGTGCAATGCGGGCTGTTGCGGCACCTGTTTCCGGGCACCGTTCGCGCACTCGCACACGATGCCTCGGGTTCGCTGCGGGACCTGATCGAACGCGGGCTCAGCGGCACGGATGCGCGCGTCGCAGACAAGCGCCCCGTCACGCCTGCATTCCTGTTCGCGGTGCTGTTGTGGGGCGAAGTGGAATTGCTGGCGAACGAACTGCAAGCCCAGGGTACGGTGCGATCGTTGGCATGGCAGCGCGCCGCGCACCGGGTGATGGCGGAGCAGGGCAAACGCGTTGCGATCCCGCGCCGCTTCAGCTACGCCATCGAGGAAATCTGGGCGCTCCAGCCGCGCTTTGCCGAACGTACTCGCAAGCGGGTGTTCCGGCTGATGGCGCACCCCCGTTTCCGCGCCGCCTACGACTTCCTGCTGCTGCGCGCCGGGGAATCGGAAGCATTGCGCGAATCCGGGCAATGGTGGACCGAGATCCAGGCATTGACGCCCGAGCAACTGTCGCAACTATTGGCGCCGAAATCGGTCGGCGGCAAGCCCGGTGAGAATGCCGGCAGCACCGGACGCCGGCGCCGGCGTGGCGGCCGCAGGCGGAAAAGCCGCAGCCCGGAAGCCGGTCCGCAAGAATGAAGCATGCGTGATCCGGTCGTCGCCTATGTCGCGCTGGGCAGCAATCTCGACGACCCGCGCGCCCAGATCCAGCGTGGTTTCGATGCCATGGCGGCACTGCCCCGCACCACGCTGGCTGCACGCTCGCCGTTGTTCCGCACGCCGCCGTGGGGTGTCATCGATCAACCCGATTTCGTCAATGCGGCCGCGCGACTCGAGACTTCGTTGTCGCCGCACGAGCTGCTCCATGCATTGCGGACGATCGAAGTCGAAGCCGGCCGGGTGCGTGCGCAGCGCAACGGACCACGCACGCTCGATCTCGATCTGTTGCTGTACGGCGACCGGCTCATCGATGAGCCCGGGCTCGTGGTTCCGCATCCGCGCCTGCACGAGCGCGCCTTCGTGCTCCTGCCGCTGGCCGAGCTTGCGCCCGATTTGGTGGTGCCTGGGCGCGGAAGGGTTGCCGATCTGCTGGCCCGCGTCGATGCAAGCGGTTGCATAGCCCTCGATTGAGCTTCCGGCAAAAAGCCTTTCGACGCGGATTTGCACGGAAGCTTTTCGACACGGATTTACACGGATCGACACGGATGGAGCAAGAAGCGAATCCATCCTTGTTCATCCGCTTTTATCCGTGTCAAGGTTTTTCGCGAAACGAGATCGATCGCAAATATACTTTCCGGATGCTCAAGATCCACCGTGACATCGCGGGGCCGTGCCTGGCGCCGGGCGGCAGCGTGCTCACCATCGGCGCGTTCGACGGGCTGCATCGCGGTCATGCCGCGTTGCTGGCGCGGGTGCGTGAGCGGGCTGCGGCGCTGGCGCTGACATCCGCGGCCATCAGCTTCGAACCGTTGCCGCGCGGGTACTTTTCGCCCACGCCGTTGCGGCGGCTGTCGTCGCTGCGCGAGAAATTGTGCGGATTCGCCGATGCCGGGATGGAGCTGTTGTTGTTGCTCCGGTTCGATCCGCCGCTGGTCGCGATGAGCGCCGAGGACTTCGTGCGCGAGGTTCTGATCCGGCGGATGGGCGCGCGTGAAATCTGGGTCGGCAGGGATTTCCGCTTCGGGCACAACCGCGCCGGCGACGTGGACCTGCTGCGCGCGATGCAGGGGGAGGGCGGTTATGTCGTGCGCGTGCTGGACGCGGTGTCGGCCGACGATGGCGAACGGATTTCGGCTTCCCGGGTTCGGGGTGCGCTGGCGGCCTCCGATTTTGCACATGCAAGCGAAATGCTTGGCCACCCGTTCACGATCGGCGGTCGAGTCGTGGCGGGCCAGCGCACCGGCCGTGGGCTCGGCTATCCGACTGCGAACATCCGGCTGGGCAAACGCGTGTCGCCGATCGCCGGCATCTTCGCGGTGCGCGTGCGCGTCGGCGACCGATGGCTGCCCGGCGTGGCCAGCCTCGGCGTGCGACCGACCGTCGCGAAGGACGGCGAGCCGTTGCTGGAGGTCCACCTGTTCGACTTCGACGCCGATCTCTACGGCCGGCGCATCGAGGTCGAGTTCGTCGCCAAGCTGCGCGAAGAAGAAAAATTTGCAGATCTGGATGCGCTGCGCGCGCAGATGGACCGCGACGCGGCCCGGGCGCGCAGCATTCTCGCCGATTCACCCATGGCTTCCGGAGCGCTCGCGTGAGCCGCGATTACAAGCACACCATCAATCTTCCGACGACCGGCTTCGCGATGAAGGCCGACCTCGCCAGGCGCGAGCCGGCGATGCTGGCCGAGTGGGAAAGCGGCCACCGTTACGCGGACCTGCAACGCCATACCGCGCAGCGCGAGCACGCGTTCATCCTGCACGACGGTCCGCCGTATGCAAACGGCAAGATCCATCTGGGACACGCGGTCAACAAGATCCTGAAGGACATCGTGGTGCGCGCGAAGCTGATGGCCGGCTTCCGCTCGCCGTACGTGCCGGGTTGGGATTGCCACGGCCTGCCCATCGAGATCGCGGTCGAGAAGAAATACGGCAAGGTCGGCCACAAGATCGATGCGGAAGCCTTCCGCCAGCATTGCCGCGACTACGCCGCGCAGCAGATCGACGTGCAACGCAAGGATTTCAAGCGGCTGGGCGTGCTGGGAGACTGGGAGCACCCGTACCGCACGATGGATTTCAGTTACGAGGCGGGCATCCTGCGCGCGCTGGCCAAGGTGTACGCGAACGGCCACGTCACGCGCGGCTTCAAGCCCGTGCATTGGTGCTTCGAGTGCGCCTCGGCGCTGGCCGAGGCCGAGATCGAATACCAGGACAAGCAGTCGCCCGCGATCGACGTCGCCTACGATGCACTCGATCCAAAGGCGCTGGCGGCGAAGTTCGGCGCCGAGGTCAGCGACGACACGATCGTCGCGGTGCCGATCTGGACCACCACGCCATGGACCCTGCCCGCCAGCATGGCGGTGACGCTGGGGCCTGAACTCGATTACGTGCTGGTGGAAGGCCCTCCGCGCGGCGGCAAGCGCCTGTTGCTTGTCGTGGCCGAAGCCTTGGCAGAAAAAGCGCTGGCGCGTTACCAACCAAACTCTCTCCCCCCGCGTGCGGGGGGAGATGCCCGCAGGGCAGAGGGGGGCGTGCTCGGCCGTGCGAAAGGCGCAGATATCGCTCTTCTCCCTCTCCTTCAAGAAAAGGGCTGGGGCGGGGATAGGGTGCAGGCGGATAATCCCACCCCCACCCAGACCCTCCCCCTGAGGGGGAGGGCCTCAATATTGAAACACCCGTTCTACGACCGCGAAATCCCGCTGATCCTGGGCGAACACGTTTCCGCCGAAGACGGCACCGGCGCGGTCCACACCGCGCCGGGCCACGGTGCCGATGACTTCACGGTCGGCCAGGAATACGGCATCGTTGCGGCGACGCCGGCCAACGTGTTGAATCCGGTCGGCCCCAATGGGGTGTACCTGCCGGGCACGCCGCTCTTCGAAGGGCAGCACATCTGGAAAGCCAACGACGCGATCATCGACTTGCTGCGCGAACGCGGCGTGTTGCTCGCTGCCCAGAAAATCACCCACAGTTATCCGCATTGCTGGCGGCACCACACGCCGGTCGCGTTCCGCACCACGCCGCAATGGTTCATCGCGATGGACGCCCATGGCATGCGCGACAGCGCGCTGCACGCGGTTCACCACGACGTGAAATTCTTTCCCGCGTGGGGCGAGGAACGCATCGCCGGCATGGTCGAAGGCCGGCCCGACTGGTGCATCAGCCGGCAGCGCACATGGGGCGTGCCGATCGCGCTGACCGTGCACAAGGTCACGGGCGAACCGCATCCGCGCAGCGCCGAGTTGCTGGGGCAGGTCGCGCAGCGCGTCGAAAAGGATGGCGTGGATGCCTGGTACGGGCTCGATCTGCTGGACCTTCTGGGAGACGAGGCGAAGGATTACGAGAAGGTCCACGACATCCTCGACGTGTGGTTCGATTCCGGCGTCACGCATTACTGCGTGCTGGACCAGCGGCCCGAACTGCACCGCAAGCCGGGTGACCAGGTGATGTATCTGGAAGGCTCCGACCAGCACCGCGGCTGGTTCCAGTCGTCATTGCTCACCAGTTGCGCGATGCACGGGAACGCGCCGTTCGACGAAGTGCTGACCCACGGCTTCACCGTGGACGCGCAGGGCCGCAAGATGTCGAAGTCGCTCGGCAACGGGATCGAGCCGCAGGACGTGATGAACCGCTATGGCGCCGATATCCTGCGGCTGTGGATCGCCTCGGCGGACTACCGCAACGAGATGGCGCTTTCGGAAGAGATCCTGAAGCGCGTCGCGGACAGTTACCGCCGCATCCGCAACACTTGCCGGTTCCTGCTCGGCAACCTCGACGGTTTCGATCCGGCACGGGATCTGCTGACGGTCGATCGTTGCCTGCTGCTCGACCAGTGGGCGGTGCGCTGTGCCGCCGACGTGCAGCAGGCGGTCGCCGCAGCGTATGCGCGCTACGACTTTCCCGAAGTCGTGCAGCGCGTGCAGAACTTCTGCACCAACGAAATGGGCGCGCTGTACCTCGACATCACCAAGGACCGCCTGTACACGATGCCGACCGCGAGCCACGGCCGGCGCAGCGCGCAATCGGCGATGTTCCGGATCCTCGAAGCGATGGTGCGCTGGCTGGCGCCGCTGCTTGCGTTCACGTCGGAGGAAATCTGGCAGGCGATGCCGCGGCAGATGCACGTTCCGACCGAAGTCCGCGGCGGTTTCACGGTGCGCGATGCATCGGTGCTGTTCGAAACCTGGTACCAGGGGTTGCGCGAAACCCAGAACTCGCCCGAACAGCGGCGCTGGTGGCTCGACTTGCTGGCGATCCGCGAAACCGCGGCGCGTGTGCTGGAAGGCATGCGCAGGGACGGCAGGATAGGTTCGTCACTGGACGCGACCCTCACGCTTCACGCGGACCCCACCGTCGTCGAACGCTACAAGCAGGTCGCCGACGAATTGCGCTTCTTCTTCATCGTCTCCGACTTGCGGCTCGACGTGGGCGAGGCACCCGCCGATGCGGTGCTGATCGAACTCGAAGGCGCCAACGTGTGGGTCTCCGCCGAGGTGAGCACGGCGCCGAAATGCGCACGCTGCTGGCACCACCGCGAGGACGTGGGCGCGCACGCGGAACATCCGGAATTGTGCGGCCGCTGTGTCGAGAACGTCGGGGCGTTCGAGGGCAAGGGAGCCGGCGAAACGCGCCGGTATTTCTAGATCGTCCTTGATCGCTGTTCTGGTCGGGCTCACGACTCTCTCGACGTGCAGGTGAGCGGAAGCCAGAACGGCCACTGTTGGGTTCGTCCGGATAAGAGGCGGGCTCACCAACTGCGCCGCTGAAAGCGGTTCCCGCGAACTTCGAGATCCGGGTGCAACATCGCTCCCACGTGGAGTATCCTGCCGCGGCCATGACCGAATCGGGGGATTCGTGATGAGACTTGCACTGCGTTGCGTGGCAGGTGGGTTGTTGTGCGTGTTCGCCGCCGCCGCACTGGCGGCGCCGGTGTCATTCGCAGATCTCGCGCGGCACGCGCAATACAAGATGGTGAAGATTTCCCCTGACGGCACGCACATCGCGGCCACGTCGGTGCTCGCGGACGGCCAGACGGTGTTGTCACTGATCGATCTGGTGCACAAGAAGGGGGTCAATATCGCACCGCGCCAGGGCGACGACGTGCTCGATTTCTGGTGGGCCTCGCCGAAGTACGTGGTTTACAGCGAAGCCGAGCATCAAGGTGGCTGGGACATGCCGATTGCGACCGGCGAGTTGTACAGCGTCGAGGCGGACGGCGGCAGTCCGACGATGCTGTACGGCTACCGCATGACAACGATGGAAGCGGGTACACATATTCAGCACGCCACGGCTGAGAATGGCTCTGCAACTTTCCTGTCGCGCATCGACGGCGATCCGGATCACATCCTCGTCACCGTCGAGGACTGGGAAGCCTCCGGCTCGGCCGGTGCGCTGACCGCCGTGTACCGCATGGACGTGCGCGACGGCATCAAGCAGCGTGTGACGGGCGCGCCGATGCGCGAGGCGTTGTTTCTCGCCGACCACCACGGTCACGTTCGATTCGCGATGGGCGACGACCTGGATGGCAACCGCGTGATCTACATGCGCCCGGCCGACGGTGGCGACTGGGAGCCGCTGGAACAAGCCGGCGCCGATCGCGATTGGCCGATCGCGTTCAGCGCGGACGACAAGACGGTGTGGTTCGAGTGCCCCGGATCGCCGGGTGGGTTCGGCATCTGCAAGTTCAATCCGGACACCAACCAGATGACGCACGCGTGGAGCAACCCCCACGTCGAGGCAACCGATCTCGCGCAGGGTTTGGCCGAGGACTCGGTGATCGGCGTCGCATTCACGGATGGTCGCCCGGCAGTTTCGGTGTTCGACAACCAGGCGCCCGGCGTCAAGGCACTGGTGGAGTTGATGCAGCAGTACCCGGGCGAAGACGTGCGGTTCGTCTCCGGCACAGCCGACGGCAGCAAGGCGGTCGCACTGGTCAGCGCCGACGTCGATCCCGGCACGTTCTTCCTGTACGACCGCACCACCGGCAAGTTCACGCCGCTGCTGCAGCGCGCCGCGTGGATCGATCCGAACCAGCTCGGACGCGCGATGCCTTTCACCTTCACGACGCGCGATGGCTTGTCCGAGCAGGGCTACGTCACCTATCCGCCGGGCAAGGAGGATGCGAAAGACCTGCCGATGGTTGTGTTCGTGCACGGGGGGCCGTACGGGATTCGCGACGAGTGGGAATACGACCCTTACGTGCAGGCGATGGCGACGCGCGGCTACGCGGTGCTGCAGGTCGACTATCGCGGTTCGGGCGGCTACGGTTTTGCGTTCGAGAAGGCGGGATGGCTGCAATGGGGTGCCAAGATGCAGGACGACGTCACCGACGCCACCCGCTGGGCGATCGCGCAGGGCATCGCCGATCCGCACCGGATCTGCATCTACGGCGGCAGCTACGGCGGTTATGCGGCGCTGGAAGGCGCGGTATCGGTGCCCGACCTTTACAAATGCGCGGTCGGCTACGTCGGTGTATACGACCTGCGCATGATGTACACGCGCGGCGACATTCCGCAGAACCTCTACGGCAAGGATTACCTGAAACGCGTGCTCGGCACGGACATGACCGCGCTGGCACAGCATTCGCCGATATACCAGTTGGACAACCTCAAGGCCAAGGTGATGCTGATCGTGGGCGGCCGCGACACCCGCGTTCCTCCGGTGCAGGGCATGGACATGCACATCGCGCTGTTGAAGCGCAAGATTCCCCACGAGTGGATGTACAAGCCCGATGAGTGGCACGGCTTCTACAACGAGCAGAACATCGCTGAACTGTTCGAAAAGGTGGATGCGTTCCTGGCGGCAAATATTGGACCGGGAGCAACGCCGAAAAACCCCTGAACCTGGTTCCGTTCGTGGTGAGGTATCGAACCACGAACGGGCGGGGGTGGCGGCCGTTCGCCCTTCGATACCTCAGGACGAGCGGCCGTCTGCCACGGATTCCTGATCATCGTCGACGTCATTCCCACTCGCCGATCCGTCCCATCCTGATCCGGTTGGCGAACAGCGAAAACGCAAGTTTTGCGGCGAGCCCCTGCGAGCGTTCCACCCACGGCGGCAGGTATTTCGGCGGTGCGAGGTAACCGTCCGCAAAGCAGGGGCGCAGCGCGATCGCGTCTTCCAGCGCGAGCTTGCCCGCGAACAGGTGCCGCAGCAGGTCCAGCCGGCGCCGCTTGAACGCCCAGCGGAAGAAGGTGTGCACGGTGAGGAGGCCCGCGAGATAGACGTTGTCCTTGGTGAAGGCCGATCCGCCCGTGACCGGTACGCCGCGGTACACGCGTTGCGTCGAGTAGAAACTGTCCGCGACGCTCTGGTCGTGCGCGCGGAACCAGCGGTACACCTCGATGAAATCCGCGCCGCGCAGCGCCATGTCGATCGCCAGGATGCGCAGGCTGATCCGCTGCAGGCGTGCGATGTCGATCGAGCCCGACATCAACTCCGCGAACACCGCGAGACCTTCCTGGGTCGCGGTCGCCCGCGGTGCCGTGCGTGACAGCGACTTCAGCACGGGCTGGGCGCGTCCGTTCAGCGCCGTCAGCGTGTGCACGAACGCTTCGTGGGCCAGCAGTTGCGAACGGTCGTATTCGGAAAAGCCGGTCGCGCCGCGCAGCCGGATGCGGGTCGCACCGGCTGCGGCCTTGGCCGTCAGTTCGGGATCGACTTCGACGCGCACCTTGCCGCTGCCGAAGAACGCATCGACTTCGTCCTGCACTTCCTTGCGCAAAACCTCGCACGAAATGCAGTACTCGGCCTCGGGCAACGCGTGGCCGTCGCCCAGTTCCGCGGCGATGTCCAGGAAATAGCGCGCCGCGTCGAGGTTGGTTTGTGCGCTGCCGGGCAACGCGTCGCCGGGTTTGCCGTAGAGTTCGATCGAGGGTCCGGTGACGTCGGCGGTGCCGACCGCCTCGAGCATGCGCGCGGCGGTTTGCCACGACGTCGCACTGCGCGCCAGATACATGCCGAGCGGATGCGCGGCATCGGCTGCGGACGCGATTGCTTCGAGTTCGGCGCGCTGTTTCGAGAAGTCGGGTGCGTGGTAGACGACGTGCGGCAGTGTTTCGCGGCCGCGATGCAGGTCGTGCAGAAAGCGCCGTTCGACGGCCGCGGGCCAGGCGACGGTGGCGAGCACGCGGATGCCGCGTACCGCGTCGACGAGTCGTCGATCGAGTTCGGCGCAGCGTTGCAGGACGGGAGCAAGCGCGGTGTCGTCCATCGCGCGATACCGCTATTCCCGCTCCAGCCAGTCGCGGCGCCGTTGCGCGCGGATCGGCTCGCGGTTGCGGGCCTTGTCTTCGAATCGCGCGGTCTGCTCCTCGCGTTGCTCGCGCAGTTTCAGGTAATGCTGCCATCGCTCGCGATCGAGTTCGCCCGTCTCCAGCGCCTCGCGCACCGCGCAGCCGGGTTCGCTGCCGTGCCCGCAGTCGGCGAATCGGCATTGTTCCGTCAGCGCATCGATGTCGGTGAACAGCTCCAGATCCTCATCCCCGGTCAGCTTGAGTTCGCGCATCCCGGGCGTGTCGATCAGGCACGCGCCGCCCGGCAGCGGTAGCAACGCACGATGGGTGGTTATGTGCCGGCCACGGTCGTCGCTCGCGCGGGTCGCGGCCGTGGCCATCCGGTCCTCGCCCAGCAAGGTGTTGGTGAGGGTGGACTTGCCCGCGCCGGACGAGCCCACCAGCGCCGCAGTGGCGCCGGGCGCGAGAAATTCCTGCAGCATCGCGGCGCTGGCCGCATCCTTGCCGTTGATCGCGAGCACCGGCGTGTCGGGCGGCAGGCGCTCGCGCAACGCTTTCAGCGCCTCATTGACGTCCTCGTCGTCGACCGCGTCGCGCTTGGTCAGGAGCACGACCGCGCGGGCGCCGGAGCCTTCGATCAGTGCGAGATAACGTTCGATGCGGGCTGGATTGAAGTCGCCGTCGAGGCCGGTCAGCACGAACACCGTGTCGATGTTGGTGGCGATGATCTGGCGCGCATAGCGTTCGCCGGCCGCGGCACGCGCAAGCATGCCGCGGCGGGGCAGCACATCCACGATGTGCGCGGGCGAACCTGCTTCGACGATCACGAAATCGCCGACCGCGGGCCGTTCGGCGGGATCGATACCCCGCTTCAGGAACTTCGGCGCCGGCTGCGCGTTGGCGGTGCGCACGCCGTCGTGCACCTCGTACCCCGCGCGGTGCTGGGCCGAGACGCGGGCGACGAATTGGCCGGGAGAAAGCGTGGGAAGATTGCCGCGCCAACCGATGCGCTGCATGGTCGACGCCGAGTGCGAAGGGACGGGTTTCATGGCGTGGAATCGCCGAACCAGGGAGGATGAAAGGTGTTTGCACTCACCGGAATCGGCGCTAGCATGCCCGATCTCGTCGGCATTTGCAGCTATCTACGGGTCGGCCGTTCATGCCGGCTTCCATGTTGCCGGGGTTCGTTGTCGTAGCCTCGGCATCCCTGCTCTGGAACAAGAATGGAATGACCCTGCAGTGCCCTGCGCGCCGGCTCAGGACAAGGCTGCGCGGCGAAGGCCATATCAGAACCATGCCCTTGTCCTTTCTCGCACTGGGAGATTCCTACACCATCGGCGAAGGTGTCACCGCCGCCGAACGCTGGCCGGTTCAATTGGCTGCGCGGCTGCGCGCGGAAGGTATCGACGTTGACGATCCGCAAATCATCGCCACCACCGGCTGGACAACCGACGAATTATCCGCGGCGATGGATGCCGCGAGCTTCACGCTGCCGTATGCGCTGGTCACATTGCTGATCGGCGTCAACAACCAGTATCGCGGCCGCGGAGTGGATCAGTACCGCGAGCAGTTCCGCGACCTGTTGCAGCGTGCGATCCGGCTTGCCGGAGGCAAGCCGGCGCACGTGATCGCGGTGTCGATTCCCGATTGGGGGGTCACGCCGTTCGCAGCGCGGGAAGGTCGCGACGGAGCGCGCATCGGCCGCGAGATCGACGCGTTCAATGCCGTTGCGCGCAGGGCGATCGACGCCGCGGGCGCGCATTGGATCGATGTCACGATGATTTCGCGCGGGCCGGAGACGCGTGGCGAACTCGTGGCCGACGGCTTGCATCCGTCCGGCTTGCAATACACGCGCTGGGTCGAAGCCATCGAACGCGCCGCATGCAAGGTATTGCTGGCGAAGTAATGGCAGCCGCAGCGGTTATCATGCGCGCTCGATTTGGTAGCGATCTCGTGGCCGCCCAACAGGAAATCACCTTGAGTCTCCCCAAACCCAACGCGCTGGTCTGGCTGGTCGTGTCCGCGTTGGTGATCGCGTTCGACCAGATCACCAAGGCCGTGGTGCGGCATGCGCTGACGCCGGGCATGCCGCACGAAGTGATCCCGCACGTGCTCAACTGGACGCTCGCCTTCAACCGTGGCGCAGCTTTCAGCTTCCTCGCCGATTCCTCGGGGTGGCAGACGTGGCTGTTCGGGATCCTCGCGGTGGTGGTATGCATCGGGCTGATCGTGTGGCTCGCGCGCACGCCTCGCCGCGAATGGCGCACCGCGGTGCCGCTCGCGCTGATCATCGGTGGAGCGCTCGGCAATTTGATCGATCGGCTGGCGCACGGACGGGTCACCGATTTCATCCAGGTGTATTGGCATGCGTGGTCATTCGCCGCGTTCAACGTCGCGGATTCCGCGATAACGGTGGGCGCGGTGTTGCTCATCGTGTTTGGACTGTTCACCGCGAAGCGCGATGCGTGACTGGCACCCTGTTTGCTAGACACACGGGGCCTACGCCGCAACAATAGGCGGCTGTCGTGCCTGCGTGAATCCCGCCCGCGGCACGGGACGACGGCCAGCGCCGCCGCCGGCACCTTCCGGAATCACGAGGCTCTGCATGAATTTCCATGAATACCAGGCCAAGCAATTGTTCGGCGAATTCGGCATCGCGGTGCCGCCTGGCAAGGTTGCCGCGACGGCCATCGAGGCCGTCGATGCCGCGCGCACGTTGGGCGGCGAGCAGTGGATGGTGAAGGCGCAGATCCATGCGGGTGGTCGTGGCAAGGCGGGCGGCGTCAAGTTCTGCAAATCGCTGGACGAGGTGAAGGCCGCGGCGCAAGGCATGCTCGGCAAGAACATGGCGACCTACCAGTCGGGCGGCCGGGCGCTGCCGGTGAACCTGGTGCTGGTCACCGAGGCCACAGATATCGCCAAGGAGTTGTACCTCTCGACGCTCGTCGATCGCGGCGAGAAGGCGGTCACCTTCATCGCTTCGGCGCGCGGGGGCGTCGACATCGAACAGGTCGCGCGCGAAACCCCGGACGAGATCCACACCGTCACGGTGAATTTCACCGAAGGCCTGCAGCCGTACCAGTGCCGTGAACTCGGCTTCGAGCTGGGACTTTCCGGCAAGCAGGTCAACCAGCTCTCGAAGATCATGCTGGGCATGTACCGGCTGTTCAACGCAAAGGACCTGTCGCTGATCGAGCTGAATCCACTCGCGATCGTGAAATCCGGTGACCTGATGGCGCTGGACGGCAAGGTCAATTCCGATGACAACGCCGAATTCCGCCATCCCGAACTCGCGGCGATGCGCGACGTGTCGCAGGAAGACAAGGCCGAAGCCGAAGCCGCGGCCGAACACCTCAACTACGTCACGATGGACGGCAACATCGGCTGCATGGTCAACGGCGCCGGCCTTGCGATGGCGACCATGGATGTGATCAAGCTGGCCGGCGGCGAGCCCGCGAACTTCCTCGACGTCGGCGGCGGCGCCACCAAGGAACGCGTGACCGCGGCGTTCAAGCTGATCCTGTCCTCGCCCAAGGTGAACTGCATCCTGGTCAACATCTTCGGCGGCATCGTGCGCTGCGACCTGATTGCCGAGGGCATCATCGCGGCGGTGAAGGAAGTCGGTTTGAAGATCCCGGTGGTCGTGCGCCTCGAAGGCACCAACGTCGAGAAGGGTCGCGAATTGCTGGCCAACTCGGGTCTCAAGATCACGCCCGCCAATGATTTGAACGACGCCGCGCAGAAGGCGGTTACTGCCGCGAAAGCTGCGTAGATATCCCCCCTCCCCCGCATGCGGGGGAAAACAGGGGTAGGGGCAGCATTACCCCCTTCCGGCCTTCGGCCACCTTCCCCTGCAAGCTGGGGAAGGACACAGAAAAAGGTTTAAACATCCATGTCCGTCCTCGTCAATAAAAATACCAAAGTCATCTGCCAGGGCTTCACCGGCCATCAGGGCACTTTCCATTCGCAGCAGGCGCTGGATTACGGCACCAAACTCGTTGGTGGCGTGACGCCGGGCAAGGGCGGCAGCGAGCACATCGGCCTGCCGGTCTACAACACCGTGCGCGAAGCCGTGGACGACAGCGGCGCCGATGCGTCGGTGATCTTCGTGCCACCGCCGTTCGCGGCCGACGCGATCATGGAAGCCGCGGCGGGTGGCATCAGGGTGATCGTCGCGATCACCGAAGGCATCCCGGTGCTCGACATGCTGCGCGTCAAGAACGTGCTGAAGGACTACCCCGAGACCGTGCTGATCGGCCCCAACTGCCCCGGCATCATCACCCCGGGTGAGTGCAAGATCGGCATCATGCCGGG
>JAJPJT010000028.1 GCA_021324095.1 Gammaproteobacteria bacterium | reverse complement strand
GATTTCTGGGAAGCCGAACCCGAGCATCAGGATTACCTGGAGCGCATCCCGAACGGCTACACCTGCCACTTCGTCCGGCCGGATTGGAAGTTGCCGGCGCGGGAGAAGGCGACGGGTTGAGCGGCTTTCCCCCTCTCCCTCCGGGAGAGGCGCGCGCAGCGCGAGCGCGTAGCGCTCCCCGACAGGAGCGGGTGAGGGTCCGTGCCCTCGCGGAATCTGGATGCATGATGCACTGCGACTCCCCGAGAAACCGGACCCTCATCCGGCGCTTCGCGCAAAAGAAAAGGCGGCGCGATGCGCCCCTTCTCCAGGAGGGAGAAGGGAGAAGACAACGAAGCACGGCGATATTCCATTCCCTTGACCCAACTCCCCTGCGCATGGAAAAAACATGACCAAAACCCCCGCCTACGCCGCACAATCCGCCGACATGCCAGTCGCCCCGTGGTCCATCGAACGCCGAGCGCCCGGCCCGCATGATGTCGCGATCGACATCGGCTACTGCGGCGTCTGCCATTCGGATCTGCACACCGCGCGCAACGAATGGGGCAATACGATGTATCCCTCTGTTCCTGGCCACGAAATCGTGGGCACGGTGACCGCAGTGGGAAAGGACGTGGAAGGATTCAGGGTTGGCGACACCGTCGGCGTCGGCTGCATGGTCGACAGTTGCGGGCGTTGCGATTCGTGCAAGGCCGGCGAGGAGAACTACTGTGAGAACGGCTTCACCGGCACCTACAACGGGCCGACGCAGCAAGATCATGGCAATACCTACGGCGGCTATTCCACGCACATCGTGGTGGACGAAAGATTCGTGCTGCACATCAAGCACAAGCACGATCTTGCCGCGGTCGCGCCGCTCCTGTGTGCGGGCATCACCACGTATTCGCCGCTGCGCCACTGGAATGCCGGTCCTGGCAAGAAGGTCGGCATCGTCGGCCTGGGTGGCCTCGGTCACATGGGCGTGAAACTGGCACACGCAATGGGCGCGCACGTGGTGCTGTTCACCACTTCGCCGGACAAGATCGCCGACGGCAAACGGCTGTGTGCAGATGAAGTGGTGATCTCGAAAGACCCGGCGCAAATGGCGAAGCAGGCCGGCAGCTTCGATTTCGTCCTCAACACGGTGGCCGCGCCGCACAACTTGGACGCGTACCTCAACCTGCTGAAGCGCGACGGCACCATGTGCCTGGTCGGGGCGCCGCCGGTCGAAACACCGCATCCCTCGCCCACCGTGTTCAACCTGATCATGAAGCGCCGCGGCATCGCCGGCTCGCTGATCGGCGGCATTCGTGAAACCCAGGAAATGCTGGATTTCTGCGCCGAGCATGGCATCGTCGCGGATATCGAGATGATCCCGATGCGCGACATCAACAAAGCCTACGAACGCATGTTGAAAAGCGACGTCAAGTATCGCTTCGTGATCGACATGCAGACGCTGAAGGACGAAGCCAAAGCGGCGTGATCCGGAGACGGCCGAACGTCGCTTCCCCCCTCAGGCGGAGGCAAGCGCTCGGTCTGCGGGGCCTCAAACCACCATACCCAGTCCTTTGGCACGAAACGACCAAAGGGCGTAGGATGATTTTTACGAGACCAGCAGCCGGTACTGCTGGCCTCCTTCACGGACATCGAAGGAGGCCGTCATGAAAACCTTGGGTGCATCACTGATCGCCTGCGCCATCGCGGCATTCGCGGGACCCGCTTTCGCCCAGTATCTGATCAAGCCACCGGTCATGCCGGTAGTGGTACAGGTGAACGCGCAAGGGAAAGTCACCGGGATCCTGCCATCGGAACTGCTCCGGCCCAAAGCGAAAAGCTTGCTGATCAGCCAGCTCGACGCGTGGATAGCCAAGCCCGCAATGGTGAAAAACCGGCCTGTTGCGAGCACCTTCATCGTGGAAGTGGCGGTACGCGCAACGCGCCGCACGGACGGCAAATACGACGTCAGCTACATCTACGTGCAGAGCCTGCCGATGCCGTTCGGCGGCTCGGTGTTTTGGGATCATATCAACGGCAATCTGGAACTAATGCTCGTCAGCGCAGACAGCCTGACACCGGACCATCACTGGACGGTCCCGCCGGTATCGAACGCGACGTGGATGCGTGTCGCACAAGCGAACCCCGCCGTTGCGGGCCAAATCCGCGCGGCAGTGGTCACGGCGCGACTTGCGCGACCCACAACCGGTGCGATGTACCCGGTCGGGGCGATGGGCGCCGCGCCGGCCACGATAGCGGCACCGCAGATGTTTTCCGGGAATGCCATGGCAAGAAGCAACGGTGCCGCGCGGACGGAGCGGCCTTAGCCGCTGATTGCATCGGCTTTCACGCGGCGACCTTTTGAACGGACCCAAACGCACTGCGGGAACCCAGCAAGCGTTCGATCAGCCTTCGCCCGCGGGCAACGGCTCTCCATCGTCACCGTACGCAGGCGGGGAATAGAAGTTGACGGTTCGCAACGGCTCGTCGCCGGTG
The DNA here is from genome assembly GCA_021324095.1 of Gammaproteobacteria bacterium. Taxonomy (GTDB): domain Bacteria; phylum Pseudomonadota; class Gammaproteobacteria; order Xanthomonadales; family Rhodanobacteraceae; genus 66-474. The sequence goes on along the minus strand of JAJPJT010000028.1, from coordinate 2,210 downwards.
CAGCGGATCTCGTGCGCTTCGCCGCGCTCGATCACCAGCAGAGTGCCCGGCCGCAGTCGCTGCTCCACGCCGTCGACGATTGCAAGCCCGTTGCCCGACACCACGTACAACCATTGGTCGGCACCGGAGTGACGATTGTCCGGGCCGCCGGTCTTAGAACCCGACGCAAGCGTCATCTCCGCCGCCTGCACCTTGCGAACCGCGAACGCAACCTCGAAATCGGACTTCAGCGACAAGGTCTTGTGTTTCATTTCGCTTCTTCCTTGAACGACGGACGAACGTTACGCACGCCTGTTTGAAAGCGGCGTGAAAACGGCATCGGAAGAGACGCCGCCGAGCCTGCGTGGCATGATGGCTTCCTTGTTGCCGATCACTTCAGCATGGCCGAACGCCTGATCGCCTGCGTGCCGGGCGGCACCGCACCGCGCGCGAGAACCGAATTGCACGACGTGGCCTTCGCGGTGGGGCCGTCACTGGAAGCGGTGCATGACCAGCTCCTGGATGGCTGGTTCGGCGATCCGCGCGGGCTGCACGTGGACGCGTGGTGCTTCCTCGACAGCGTCGCGGGTTATCGCGTGCGGCTGGCGGGCACCCCGCCGGACAACGGGGTGCACCTCTACTTCATCAACATCGGCGGCTACCGGCCGGGCGTGTTCGCCGAACACCACGCGTGGGGGTTCTTCGGCGCGCCGAACAAGGCCGAAGCGAAGGCACGCGCCAGGCAGACGTTGCTGCAAGGCCACGTGGAAACACATAAGGACGACCTGCACGAAATCGACGACTGCCTGCAGGTCGAGCGCATCGGTGCGTGGCACGTGCACCTGACGCTGGACGCCGAAGCGCGCGACCCGGACGTCACCAATGGCTATTTTCCGCTACCCAAATCCGTGATCGACAACTGGCTGGCCAGGCGTCCGCCGACGCAAACCGCTGTTTGAATCCCGCACGCACCGGAGCGATCCATGTCCTCACTGCCCCCCTTCCATCTCGCCTTTCCCGTCGCCTCGCTCGGCGAAGCGCGTTCGTTCTACGGCGGCCTGCTCGGCTGCCCGGAAGGACGGTCCAGCGACACCTGGGTGGATTTCGACTTCTTCGGCCACCAGATCGTCGCGCACGTCGCGCCGGAGGAACTGCGCGCAGCATCCGCGCACGACGTCGACGGCGACGACGTGCCGGTGCGGCATTTCGGCGTGGTGCTGGACATGGATGCGTGGCACGCGCTGGCCGAAAAACTACGCGAGGCCGGCACCCACTTCGTGATCGAACCGCACGTGCGCTTCAAGGGTCAGCCCGGCGAACAGGCCACGATGTTCCTGCTCGATCCTTCAGGCAACGCGCTGGAGTTCAAGGCGTTTGCGGATCGGTCGAAGCTGTTTGCCAGATAGGGGCAAGCACGGCATCGACAAACGGGCGCATCTTGGATGTGTCCCGGCGTCGCATGCTGTGGACACGGCGGGTGTTACACCCGCGCAAAGAACATCGCCCTTTGCCAGCAACGAACGCGATCTCCGTAGGCCGGGCTGCCAAGCCAAGCTCAATCGAGATCCAAATATTGCGTATCGTCCGACCCAGCCCAGTCCCCGGGCAGCCATCCTCTTCGCACGAAAGCATGGAACGAGGAATACCGCCAATCGCAAGCCTGCCGCACCCAGCCGTGCTTCACTGGATTCCAATGGATGTAGTCGACGTGGCGCGCGAAATCGTTCTCGTCGCGAATTGTGTGCTCGTAAAACCGACGTTGCCAAAGGCCACGCTCCCGACGCCGCACACGGCTCGCCGAGCGGCGCTCGCCCGCTTCGATCGAACGTGAAAACCTGGCCTTGATCAGGGACCAGGCGTGTCGAAAAGTCCGAATCGCCTTCCGGCATGGTCCACAAGGCGTGGAGGTGCTCCGGCAGAACCACGATCGCATCGATGCGAAACGATGGGCACGCAGTGTGGTGCGGAAGGATCGCGCAGTGCAGCAATGCGGGATACAAGAAGTCGATTGCCGGCTCGTTCAGCCAGATTCACCGTGAAGAAGAACGTTCCACCCGATCGATGGGCACGAATGTAACGGCGCATGCTCCAAGCGCTCCCTGCTTGCTGGGCTTGGCAGCCCAGCCTTGTATTGTGATTTTGCCCGAGTCGCTCTTGGGCAAAGGGGTGTGCGGATGCCGTGCCCAACCTTGGCTCGAACGCCGTGACGTAGATCTTGCACCGCACGCCCG
>JAJPJT010000026.1 GCA_021324095.1 Gammaproteobacteria bacterium | reverse complement strand
TCTACTTCGGCGGCACCTCGCTCCTGATCGTGGTGGTGGTGGCGATGGATTTTCGCGCGCAGGTTTCCGCGCACCTGGTCTCGCACCAGTACGACAGCTTGTTGAAGAAGGCGAACCTGCGCCGCAGATGAAACCGCGCGGCAGCGCGGTTGCAGGCGCGGCACGGATGCCGCGCCGGTGTTTCAGCTCCACGGACGGATGCTTGCCTGGAGATGGAACCCGCGCGTCAGCGCGCCTGTGCTTCAGCACCAGGGATGGGGTGGGTCGGTTTTGAAGGGGGCGGAGCCAAGGTTCCCACAAAGGCGAAATTCAGGCTATAATTGTCAGTTTGCCGAACCGGCAACGTATTCGAGGTGGAGTAACCGCACATGGCACGCATCGCGGGCGTCAACCTGCCGGCCAACAAGCACATCTGGGTCGGCCTGCAGAGCATTTACGGCATCGGCCGCAGCCGTTCGCGCAAAATCTGCGTCGAGAGCGGCATCGATCCGTCCACGCCCGTGAAGTCGCTATCCGAAGGCGAGGTCGAGAACCTGCGTCGCGCGGTGGCGAAGTTCACGGTGGAGGGTGACCTGCGTCGCGAGGTCGGCATCAGCGTCAAGCGCCTGATGGATCTCGGCACCTATCGCGGCCTGCGTCATCGTCGTGGCCTGCCGGCGCGTGGCCAGCGCACCCGCACCAATGCGCGCACGCGGAAAGGTCCGCGCCGCGCGATCAAGAAGTAAACCCGGCGAGCCGTGACGGCTCGCCCTGATGTATCGAAACGCATTCAATCGGATCATCCATGGACAAACCAGCTGCCAAGTCGAAGAAGAAGACCAAGCGCGTCGTCACCGACGGCGTTGCCCACGTCCACGCTTCCTTCAACAACACCATCGTCACCATCACCGACCGTCAAGGCAATGCCTTGTCGTGGGCTACTTCCGGTGGCGCGGGGTTTCGTGGATCGCGCAAGTCGACTCCGTTCGCCGCGCAGGTTGCGGCCGAGAAGGCCGGACGCGTGGCGCTGGATTTCGGCGTGAAGTCCCTGGAAGTCCGCATCAAGGGTCCTGGTCCTGGCCGTGAGTCCGCGGTGCGTTCGCTGAACGCGCTCGGCTACAAGGTCACCAACATCATCGACGTCACGCCGATCCCGCACAACGGCTGCCGCCCCCCGAAAAAGCGCAGGGTTTAATTACATGGCTCGTTATCGTGGTCCCACCTGCAAACTGGCCCGTCGTGAAGGCGCTGACCTGTCGCTGAAGAGTCCTGCGCGCGCGATCGACTCCAAGTGCAAGTTCGACAACAAGCCCGGCCAGCACGGCGTCGCTGCGCGGCGTTCGCGCCCGTCCGACTATGCGGTGCAGTTGCGCGAGAAGCAGAAGGTCAAGCGCATCTACGGTGTGCTCGAACGCCAGTTCAGCAACTACTACAAGAAGGCGACCCAGTTGAAGGGCAATACGGGCGAAAACCTGTTGCGCCTGCTGGAAGCACGCCTCGACAACGTGGTGTACCGGATGGGCTTCGCGGTGACCCGCGCCCAGGCGCGCCAGCTCGTGTCGCACAAGGCCGTGATGGTCAACGGCAAGAAGGTCAACGTGCCGTCGTACGTGATGCGCCCGGGCGACGAGATCAAGCTCACCGAACACGCCCAGAAGCAGTTGCGCGTGCAGGAAGCCCTGAAGGTTTCCGACAGCATGGACCTGCGCCCTGGCTGGATCGAAGTCGATGCGAAGAACGCGGCAGGCGTTTTCAAGGCCATGCCCGATCGCGGTGATCTGCCCACTGACATCAACGAAGCGCTGATCGTCGAGTTGTATTCGAAGTAAGGCGTCGCAGCCGGCGCGTTTCGATCGTTCGGTCGGAACCGCGCCATCGACGCGGACCGGACGGCCCAGCCGACCGGCGAGGAACCATCGGAGCCCGAATCCTGCGCGGCTCCAACAGTAACATTCCGGAGTGTAGCCCATGGCAGTCTCATCCACTCACGTCTTGCGCCCGCGCGGCCTCAAGGTCGAACCGGTTGGCCCCAACCATGCGCGTGTCGTCGTCGAACCGCTGGAGCGCGGCTACGGGCATACCCTCGGCAACGCGTTGCGGCGGGTGCTGCTGTCGTCGATTGCCGGCGCGGCGATCGTCGAAGCCGAAATCGATGGCGTGCTGCACGAATACACGACCCTCGAAGGCCTGCAGGAAGACGTGATCGAAGTCCTGTTGAACCTGAAAGGCGTCGCGATTCGCTTGAACGGCGCTGACGAAGCCAACCTCAGCCTGTCCAGGAAGGGCATGGGCGTGGTCACGGCCGGCGACATCACGACCGACCACACGGTCGAGATCGTCAATCCCGAGCACGTGATCTGCCACCTGACCAAGGACGTCACGCTCAACATGCGCCTCAAGGCGCGCCGCGGCATCGGTTACCAGCCGGCCGTGAGCCGTGCCAATCCCGACGAGGAGACCCGCGCGATCGGCCGCCTCCAGATCGATGCGTCGTTCTGTCCGGTGCGCCGCGTGGCGTACTCGGTCGACGCTGCGCGCGTCGAGCAGCGCACCAACCTGGACAAGCTGATCCTCGACGTCGAGACCAACGGCACCGTCGCGGTCGACGACGCCGTCCGCCAGGCGGCCGAGACCCTGCACGACCAGCTTTCCGTGTTCGGCGATTTCAAGAGCCGCGAGGCGACCGAATCCGAGAAGGACAAGACCGGCATCTCTCCGCTGCTGCTGCGCCCGATCGACGATCTGGAACTCACGGTGCGTTCGGCCAATTGCCTCAAGGCCGAGAGCATCTATTACATCGGCGACCTGGTGCAGAAGACCGAGGTCGAGCTGCTGAAGACGCCGAACCTCGGCAAGAAGTCGCTCACGGAAATCAAGGACGTGCTCGGCGCAAAGGGTCTCGCGCTCGGCACCAAGCTGGAAAATTGGCCGCCGGCGGGGATTTCCAGCGGCATGCAGCTCGGTTGATTGAAAGCCGGGATTCGGGATACGGGATTGGGGATTCGACAGAGCATGTCCTCGCAAGGGTATTGCTCTTCACGAATCCCGAATCTCCAATGCCGAATCCCGAACCAATAGCGGGTAACCGCGGGAATCCGGAACAGGTTTCCGAAACTCCCATAACGATAAAGCGAGAACCACCATGCGCCACCTCAAATCCGGACGCAAACTCAATCGGACCAGCGCCCACCGCGAGGCCATGTACAAGAACATGGCCGCGTCGCTGATCAAGCACGAGCTGATCCGCACCACGCTTCCCAAGGCCAAGGATCTGCGCCGTGTCGCCGAGCCGCTGATCACGCTGGCCAAGGTCGATGGCGTCGCCAATCGCCGGCTCGCGTTCGCGCGGCTGCGCGACAAGCAGGCAGTCGGCAAGCTGTTCGTGGAACTCGGTCCGCGCTATCGCGAGCGCCAGGGCGGGTACCTGCGCATCGTCAAGTGTGGCTTCCGTGACGGCGACAACGCGCCGATGGCCTACGTCGAATTGGTCGACCGCCCGCAGGCGCAGGCCGAAGCCGAGGACTGATCCTGCCGTACCACGACGAAATATCCGGACCCCGGCCAAGGCGCCGGGGTTTCTTTTTGACGGCTTCGGAATGACATGCAACCCGGAAAACGCTACTGTTGAAGTCTGTCCGCGTTTACGCCCTCGCCATGAACCCTTTCCGCTGGTCATTTCGCGCCGCCTTCCTGCTGGGCTTCCTGGTCTGCCTCGCATTGCTGGGTTACGCGCTGTACGAGGAGCTGTATCAGAACCTGATGCCGTGCTACCTGTGCGTGATGCAGCGGGTTGCATTCGTATGGATGGGGCTGTTTTTCCTCGTCGGCGCCTTGCACGCGCCGCGCGCCGGCGGACGCCGGGCCTATGTCGTGCTGGTGCTGATCGGCGCGCTTTTCGGTATCGCCATGTCGGTTCGGCAGCTGTGGTTGCAATCACTCCCAGCCGATCAGATTCCGGCCTGCGGCGCGAGCTTCGGCACGCTCGTTGCCATGCTTCAACAAGGTTCGATGCCGCTCGCCCGGTTCATGGCGGTGGTCCTGCACGGCGACGGAAGCTGTGCAGCGGTGACCTGGCGGTTCCTCGGGTTGTCTATGGCTGGCTGGACGCTGATCTGGTACATCCTGCTCGGCATCTGGTCGTTGCTGCCGCGGCGGCCGCGCAGCAGTAAATTGGGTGGCGTGCGCCCGCTGCGCACGATCAGGAGTTGAACATGGCGAGTTTCGAAGCACCTTCGCGGGCCCCCCTGCGTCCCGTGAAGGAAGCACGGCCGTGGCAAACCGACAGTTGGCAGGCGCACCCTGCGGCGCAGATGCCGCATTACGACGATGCGGTCGAGTTGCAGTCCGCAATGGACAAACTCCGGAAACTGCCGCCGCTGGTGACGTCCTGGGAGATCCTCGCGCTCAAGGAACTGCTGGCGGATGCGCAGCAAGGAAAGCGTTTCCTGCTGCAGGGCGGCGATTGCGCGGAGACCTTCGCAGACTGCAACAACGAGGTGATCGCCAACCGCCTGAAGGTGCTGTTGCAGATGAGCCTGGTGCTGGTGCACGGGCTGCGGATGCCGGTGCTGCGCGTCGGGCGCTTTGCGGGTCAATACGCAAAGCCGCGCTCGACCGACACCGAAACGATCGACGGCGTGACACTGCCGGTGTATCGCGGCGATCTGGTCAACGGGCCCGAGTTCACGCCCGCGGCGCGTCGCGCCGATCCGGGGCGCATGCTGGAGGGGCACGCGCGTTCGGCGATGACGATGAATTTCGTGCGTGCATTGATCGACGGCGGTTTTGCCGACCTGCACCATCCCGAATACTGGAACCTCGCGTGGGTGGAGCGTTCGCCCTTGTCCGCGGAGTATCGGCACATGGTGGACGGCATCTCGGGAGCCATGCATTTCATGGAGACCCTCGCAGGCCCGATCGCCAATTTCCAGCGCGCCGACTTCTACACCTCGCACGAAGCCCTGCTGCTGCCTTACGAGCAGGCCATGACGCGCCAGGTTCCGCGCCAGTGGGGCTGGTTCGACTTGTCCGCGCATTTCCCGTGGATCGGCATGCGCACCTCGGCGCTGGATGGCGCACATGTGGAGTTCTGCCGCGGCATCCGCAATCCAATCGCGATCAAGATCGGGCCGGCCATGCACGTCGACCAGTTGCAGCAGTTGATCGACATCCTCGATCCCGACGACGAACCCGGACGTCTCACGCTGGTCCACCGCATGGGTGTCGGCGGAATCGGCCAGCACCTGCCGCGCCTGATCGAAGCCGTCAAGGCGACGGGCCGCCGCGTGTTGTGGGTGTGCGATCCGATGCACGGCAACACCGAAAAGCTGGGCAACGGCGTCAAGACACGCCGTTTCGCCAACATCCGCAGCGAATTGGAGCAAGCGTTCGACATCCACGCGGCGGCAGGGTCGCGTCTCGGCGGCGTGCACCTGGAACTGACCGGCGAGGACGTCACCGAATGCCTCGGCGGGGCGCGTAATCTTTCGGAAGCCGATCTTGGTCGTGCCTACAAGTCCACCGTCGATCCGCGCTTGAATTACGAACAATCGCTGGAACTGGCGATGTTGATCGTGCGCAAATCGGACCGCGTAGAGTAGGACTCGCGTACCGCGTCAGAAGATGTGCGTGTAAACGACGAAGCCCGACTTTGTCGCGACCTGGTCGTAAAGGCGCATCGCGGTCGCGTTGGTTTCATGGGTCTGCCAGTACACGCGCGAAGCGCCGGCCTCGCGAGCCTTGTCGTACACGGCTTCGATCAACGCGTGTCCCACGCCTTGCCCGCGCGCCTCTGCAGCAGTGAACAGATCCTGCAGGTAGCAATTCGGGCCCAGCATCGTGGTGCTGCGGTGGAACAGATAATGCGCCAAGCCGAGCAGCTTGCCCGAGCGCTCCGCGACCAGCGCATGTACGGGTTCGTAGGCATCGAAAAAGCGGATCCATGTCATCCGCGTGACGTCCTCCGAAAGCGACGTTGCGCCGGAACGACCGTAGAACGCGTTGTAGCCGTTCCACAGCTCCAGCCATTCCGTGAAGTCTTCCGGGCCTACGGAGCGGATGAGCATGGACGGTATCGGGCAATTCCGTGGATGCGAGGAATGATGCCACGGTTGTCTTGCAGTTCTCTTTCAGCCAGATAGCGCGCATTCAGCCAATCGCCGCCACGGCTCGATGTTCCAGAATCCGCGCGCCTGGCCGGATGGCGACGGCAGCACGAACACGCGGCTGTGCGCGAGGGTGACGGGTTGTTCTCCGTAAGCCATGTCCCGTGCACCCAGCGCGAGCCCCGCGCGCGCCGCGTTCTTGCTGGTGAACGCGACGATGCGCGGGCGATAGCGTGCGAGCTTGCGTCGCAGCGCCGCAGCGTCGAACGCGGCGGGCGACAGGTCAGCGTCCGAACCGAAAGCGTGTTTGGCGACATCCGTCAGCCCGATCCCGAATTCGAGCACGTCGCGGAATTCACGTGGCTGCAACTTGCGCGGCGTCATCCCCGTTTCGAACAACGCGCGCCAGAAACGGTTTCCGGGGTGCGCGTAGTACGCACCTTCGCGTGCCGAGCGCGTACCCGGTGCGGTTCCGCAAAACACCACCTGCAACCCGGGCGACAGCACATCGGGGAGGATGAACGGACGGCGGGGAGGCATCGTTCAATTTTCGCATGCTGCGGCAGCGGTGCGTGGACTGGTGGCGATTGCGATTCCGGCCCAGGAGCGGCACGCACAGTAAAATGCCCGGTCGCCGTCCGGATCCACCGCTCATGAGCCATCCTTTCATCGTCGATATCGACCCCGTCGCATTCCACGTGTTCTCGTTCGGGGTGCGCTGGTACGGGTTGATGTACCTGGGCGGATTCATCGGCGGCCTGGTGTTGGGCGCCTACCGGCGCCGGCGCGGCCGGCTCGCCGTCGATCGCGATGCGTTCCTCGACCTCGCGTTCTACGTGATGCTGGGCATCATCGTGGGCGGGCGCATCTGGTACATGCTCACGTACCAGCCGATCAGCTGGGTCTGGACCAATCCGCTGCAGTTGTTCCAGGTCTGGGACGGCGGGATGTCCTTCCACGGCGGGCTGCTGGGCGTGCTGGTCGCGAGCCTGTGGTGGTGGTGGCGGCATCGCGTCCGAGTCACGCATTACT
>JAJPJT010000112.1 GCA_021324095.1 Gammaproteobacteria bacterium | reverse complement strand
CGTTCATCGAACCGGCCCCGCGTGCGCCGGGCGCCTGTACACTGCGCGCCCCATGGCGACGGCACCGGTCAGCACGGAACGACAGATTCGCCCCGGCACGCGCGCGCTGGCGTTCGGCGCGATCGGCGTGGTGTTCGGCGACATCGGCACCAGCCCGCTGTACACGCTGCAGGAAGTTTTCAGCAGCCAGTATGGATTGGAAGTCAGCCACGCAGCGATCCTCGGCGTCCTCTCGCTGGTGTTCTGGTCACTGTTGCTGGTGGTGACGCTGAAGTACGTCTTGTTCGTGATGCGTGCCGACAACAAGGGCGAGGGCGGCATCATGGCGCTGATGGCGCTGGCGCAGCGGGGCGCGCGGGGCATACCGAGGCTGCGCTGGCTGGTCGCGCTGGTCGCGATCTTCGGCGCAGCGCTGTTCTACGGCGATGGCGTGATCACGCCGGCAATGTCGGTGTTGTCGGCGGTGGAAGGCTTGAAAATCGCGGAACGTTCCCTGGTGCGCTGGGTGATGCCGATCAGCGTCGTTATCGTGCTGGCGCTGTTCGTCGTGCAAAAGCGCGGCACCGCGGGGGTCGGGGCGGTATTCGCGCCGGTGATGGCGGTATGGTTCGTGGTGATCGCGCTGTTGGGCGCGCTCATGATTGTGCGCGAACCGCGGATCCTCATCGCGCTGAATCCGTACTACGCGGTGCGCTTCTTCCATTCGCACGGCGTCGCGGCCTTCATCGCGTTGGGTGGCGTGGTGCTGGCGGTGACCGGCACCGAAGCGCTGTATGCCGACATGGGACATTTCGGGAAGACGCCGATCCGGCGCGCATGGTTGTTCTTCGTGTTGCCTGCGCTGTTGCTGAATTACTTCGGGCAGGGCGCGCTGCTGCTGCGCGATCCGCGCGCCGCGGGCGATCCCTTTTATTTGCTGGTGCCGCATGCGGTCCTGTATCCGATGGTCGTGCTGGCCACCGCGGCCGCGGTGATCGCCTCGCAGGCGGTGATCTCGGGCGCTTATTCGATGACGCGCGAGGCGATGCAGCTCGGCTTCTCGCCGCGCATGCGGGTGGTGCACACCTCGAGCCGGATGTCCGGGCAGATCTTCGTCCCCTGGATCAACGGCATGCTGCTGATGCTGGTGCTGGCCGCCGTGATCGGCTTCCGTTCCTCGGAAAACCTGGGCGCTGCATACGGCATTGCCGTGACCGGAACGATGGTGGTAACCACGTTGCTGATGCTGATCGTCGCGGTTCGCTTGTGGCACTGGAAGCTGCCCGTCGTCGCCGCGATGGGTGCCTTGTTCCTCGTCATCGATCTCGCGTTCTTCGGCGCCAATCTGCTCAAAGTCGAGCACGGCGGTTGGTTTCCGCTGGCGCTCGGATTGCTGGTGTTCACGGTGATGACCACGTGGCGACGCGGCCGCGAGCTGGTGCTGCGCCAGCTGAAGCACGGCGGCCTTGCCTTGGCGCCGTTCATCGGCAGCATCGCCGAACATCCGCCGGCGCGCGTGCCCGGCACCGCGGTGTTCATGACCGCCAACCTGAATGCGGTACCGCATGCGCTGCTGCACAGCCTGAAGCACTTCAAGGTGCTGCACGAACGCAATGTATTGCTCAGCGTGGAAACCCTGGAAACGCCCTATGCCGATGCGTCGGAGCGCATCGAACTGCGCGATCTCGGGCATTCCTTCCACACCGTGGTGTTGCGCTTCGGCTTCATGGAGGATCCCGATATACCTGCGGCGCTGGCGGGCTGCGCGGCGCGCGGATTCGCCTTCGACATGATGGATACCACGTTTTTCCTTTCGCGCGAAAACGTGGTCGCCGCGCGACGCGCCGGCATGGCGTTCTGGCGCGACCGGCTGTTCGCGTTCATGTCACGCAACGCGATGCCCGCCACCGCGTTCTTCCACATCCCGGCCAATCGGTTGGTGGAGTTGGGCACGCAGGTCGAAATCTGAGGACCGCGATTGCCGGGTAACTGCGTAACCGGTTACGGCGCGCGGCCTGCCGAGGGTGGTGGCGGTGGTGCAGGCGGCAGCGGCGCAGCGACTTTGGGCGGCGGTGGCGGCGCGGGCACGGCCGGCTTTGCCGGTTCGGGCGGCATCGGCGGCAGGGGCGGCGGCGGTGGCAAAAAGTTCCACCGCGGCGGGACCCGCATCGCCAGCGAGACCTCCTGGCCGTGGCGACGCAGCGCCATGCGCACGCGTGAATCGGCGGGCGCATTGCGCAGTGCGCGCAGCACGTCTTCGGGCTGCGCCACCAGCTTGCCGCCGATTGCGGTGATCACGTCGCCCGCTTCCAGTCCCGGAAACTGTTTGTCGCTGCGCGACAGCACCAGCACGCCGCGATCGGTTCCGAAGTAGTGCCCGAGCCCGGGGTTCAGCGGCGCGAGGTTCAGCCCCCACCACGGTGACATGCTGATGATCCATGCGTGCTCGCGGCCGCCGGCCTGGATGGCGGCTTCGCGTGCCGCTTCCGCGCTCATCCTTGCAACGTCGGCACTCTTCATCGCGTCGTCGATGCTTTGCTGGATTTGCCGCTGGAATTCGGGCGAACGCACGCGCGCGGTGGCCTCCTTGGCAGCAAGTTCTGCCTGACGAGCGATGTCCTGCCAGTCCGTCGCTTGCAGGCGCTCGGGCGTGACCCGCAGTTCGCGCGTCTTGCCGTTTCGATCCACGCGCAGCGCGATCGGCTTGCCCGCTTGCGCCTGCCGCAGCGTGTCCGCGGATGCGCCGTCGTGGGGGCCGACCGCATTGCCGTTGATGGCCGTGATCATGTCGCCGGCTTTCACCCCAGCGCGTTCGGCGGGACCGCCGGGCGTGACGGCTTCGACGCGCAATCCCGCGGCGCCGGGGCTGACCGCCATTCCGAGCATGCCGCGCTTGCTGTCGGCGAGGTAATGCAAGGCGCTGGCGTTGGCTTCATCGCCCATCCGCACGGACAGCGCGGCCATCCGGCTGGCGAGATCGCTCATTCGGGTTTGCAGCGCGGCCATCTGCTGCTGAAGGGCCGCGTCGCTTTCCGGCTGTGCGGGTGCGGACGAAGGAGGCGCGGCGAAGATCGCGCCGGAGAACGGCAGCAACAAACAAAAGGCGAGCATGCATTTCATGACGGTTCTCTCGTTCACATGGGAATGACGCGCGTCCCGGATGTAGGCGCCTGTTCGGCAACTGTGTACGGTTGCAGGTGCAGCAGTCCAAGCTGCTGCAGCAATGTGATCCGCTGTTGCCAGAGATCGGCGGCAGTCGCGGGGTTGCGGGCGGCGCTGAGTTGCAGGTCGACGAGCCCGATCTGGTCCTGCAGGCTCACGGCCCGCGCAAGCTGCGGACCATTCAGCGGTGCGCCATCGCGGTCGAGCTTTTGCACCCACGCCTGCCATTGCTGCGAACTCACTCGCAGCGCGGCAAGATCCGGTAAGGCTGGTGTGGCTGCGTGCATGGCGGGGCGCGCCGCAACGCCCGCGGGCGCCGGCAAGGGTGCGGATAGACGCAGGTGCGGCCACGCGAGCGCCAGTGCGATGCCGGCGGCGAACACAGCGGGCAAGGTGAACCAGGCGGTACGACGCACGACGTGCCGGCGCCGGATGCGTGCGGCGAGTTCCGGCCACGCGTCCCGCTCGGGCGCGCAGGACGGCAGCGCGCGCAAGGCTTCGGCAAGCGCCGTGTCGTCGTTCATGCGGTGGTAGTCGAGCCGATCGTGCATGGCGTGTCCTCCGCTGTCGGTTGGAGCAGTTCGCGCAGCCGCTTCGTCGCGCGTGCGAGCTGCGATTTGGAAAAACTCACCGAACGTCCGAACTGCTGGGCGATTTCGATATGGGTGTAGCCTTCGACGTGGTATAGCCAGAGCACCGCGCGTGCGGCGTCGGGGAGCCGGTTGAGTGCGCGATCGAGCGTCGCCGCATCGACCAGCATCCACGGCAGGGGCGCATTGGCGTCCGCCTGCGTGTCGTCCAGCACCTCGATCACGTGCAGCCGATCGTGGCGCAGTTGCATCAATGCCTCGTTCACCACCAGCTTGCGCAACCATGCCGCGAACGGCGCATCGCCGCGGTACTGGCGGGCGCGCTCGAAACCTTTCAGCATCGCGTCCTGCAATACTTCCTGGGCAACATCGGTGCGTCCGGTCAGGCGCAATGCCAGCGTCCATGCGGCGCGTTCGAACTGACGATAGATCGCTTCGAAGGCGTCGAGATCGCCGCGCTGCAGGCGGCTTATCAATGCCGGATCCACGGTTTGCTGGAAGCTCGTTGGCTTGTCCACGATCCTAAGATGCTCCAGCAGCGCAAAAGGTCGCATCCGCCATCGGGTGCTCTGCCATAATCGCGCGATGGATGAATCGCGCATCGTCGACACGACCGAAGCGCCCGCCGAGCGGGTGTTGGAGGCGAGCGTGCGTCCGCGTACGCTGGCCGAGTATGTAGGGCAGTCGGCGATGCGCGAGCAGCTGGCGCTGTCGATCCAGGCCGCGAAACGGCGCGGCGATGCGCTGGATCACGTGCTGGTGTTCGGACCGCCCGGACTCGGCAAGACCACGATTTCGCACGTTATCGCCAACGAGCTGGGCGTGAACCTGCGCACCACCTCGGGGCCGGTACTCGAGCGCGCGGGCGACCTCGCCGCGCTGCTCACCAACCTGCAGCCGCGCGACGTGCTTTTCATCGACGAGATCCATCGCCTGTCGCCGGTGGTCGAGGAAGTGCTGTATCCGGCGCTCGAGGATTTCCAGATCGACATCATGCTGGGCGAGGGTCCGGCCGCGCGTTCGATCAAGCTGGACCTGCCGCCATTCACGCTCGTGGGAGCGACCACCCGTGCAGGGATGCTGACCAGCCCGTTGCGCGACCGCTTCGGGATCGTGCACCGGCTGGAGTTCTACACGCCCGACGAACTGGCGGCGATCGTCACGCGTTCGGCGCGCATCCTCGACATCGCCTGCGATGCCGACGGTGCTGCCGAAATAGCGCGGCGCGCGCGCGGTACGCCCCGCATCGCCAACCGGCTGTTGCGGCGCGTGCGCGATTACGCCGAAGTCCGCGCCGGAGGCCGGGTCACGCGGGCAGCCGCGTCGGCCGCGCTGGACATGCTGAAGGTCGACGTCGGCGGCTATGACGAGCTCGACCGACGGTTGCTGCGCCTGATCCTGGAGCAGTTCGATGGCGGCCCGGTGGGCGTCGAATCGCTCGCAGCGGCCCTCGCCGAAGATCGCGACACGATCGAGGACGTGCTGGAGCCCTTCCTGATCCAGCAGGGCCTGATGGCGCGCACGGCCCGCGGCCGCATCGCTACCCCGAAGGCCTGGCGGCATTTCGGCCTGAAACCCACGCACGCCGAGCCGAACCTGTTCGACGACGCGAGGTCCTAGATGGTCGAGACGGCCGACCACGGTCAACCGGCATTCAGTTGGCGGACAAGGGTCTATTGGGAAGATACCGATGCGGGCGGGGTGGTGTACCACGCGGGTTATCTGCGTTTTCTCGAGCGTGCGCGCACCGAATGGATACGCGCGGTTGCCATGGGGCAGGATGCCTTGCGCCGCCGGTACGGGATCGTGTTCGTGGTGCGCGAATTGAGCATCGCCTATGACAAGCCGGCGCGGCTCGACGATGAACTCGACGTCACGGTGCAGGTTGGGCGTTCGCGTGCAGCCAGTCTCGATCTCGCACAACGCGTGCTGCGCGTGCCGGATGCCGTTACGCTGGTGCGCGCGAACGTGAAGGTCGCCTGCGTCGACGCGCAAACTTTCGTCCCGTGCCGGATTCCTGTTGAATTCTCGGCCTTGATCCAAGGAAATCGCCTTACATGAATGGTTCCATCAACATCCTCGACCTGGTCGTCCACGCCAGCCTCCCGGTGAAACTGGTGTTGCTGATCCTGGTGATTTTTTCCTTCACCTCGTGGGTGATCATCTTCCGCAAGAAGGCGATGCTGGACGCGTCCACCCGCGACGCAGACGATTTCGAGGAGCGCTTCTGGTCGGGCGTGGACCTGGCCGCGCTGTTTCGGGAGGTCAGCAACCGCGGCGCCGACGCAGGCGGCCTCGCGGCCGTGTTCGAATCGGGGTTCCGCGAATTCGTGCGCCAGCGCCAGCGCGGCAGCGGCGAGGACCGGCGCGCCGTGCTCGAAGCGTCCGAACGCGCGATGCGTGTGGTGGGCACGCGCGAGGTCGAAAAGCTGGAACACAACATCGAGTACCTCGCCAATGTCGGATCCATCAGCACTTATGTCGGATTGTTCGGCACCGTGTGGGGCATCATGGTGGCGTTCCAGGGACTGGGCACCTTGAAACAGGCGACAATCGCGACGGTCGCACCCGGCATCTCCGAGGCCTTGGTGGCGACCGCGATGGGCTTGTTCGCCGCGATCCCGGCGGTGTGGGCGTACAACCGCTATTCGACGCGGCTGGAGCGGATCACCCTGCGCTACGAAACGTTCCAGGAAGAGTTCTCGTCCGTGCTGCAGCGGCAGATGCACGCCGAGCAACCGGTGGCGCCCGCGCCCGGCCGTGCGGAAGCGCGTGCGCGCTGAGGAGCATCATGGCACTGCAACATCACAGCCGCAACCGTCGCCGCCGCAGGATGGCGGAAATCAACATCGTGCCGTACATCGACGTGATGCTGGTGCTGCTGATCATCTTCATGGTCACCGCGCCCATGCTGAACCTCGGCGCCGACATCCATCTGCCGCAGTCGGCCGCCAAGGCATTGCAGGAAGACAAGCAGCCGGTACTGGTGTCGGTGGACCAGCAGGGCAACGTGTTCCTGACCCTCGGCAAGAGTCCGCGTGAGCAGGTCGACGATGCGACGCTGGTCAAGGATGTGTCCGCGTTCGTGAAGCAGGACCCGAAGGTGTCGGTGTTGCTGGGCGGCGACAAGCGCGTCGATTATGGGCGCGTCAATCAGGTGCTGGGATTGCTGCAGGAGGCTGGCGTCGCCAAGGTCGGGCTGATGAGCCAGCCCGAGACCACGGTCGTTCCCGCGAGCAATGGAAAGCGCTGAAGCCACTCCGCGCGCGGTCGTCTATTCCGCGTTGCTGCACTTGGGGATCGTCGGCTTCCTGGCACTGGCGATGCTCAATTGCACGAATTGGGAAAGCGTGGCCGACGCGCTGCGCCTGCCCGAGGCGATGCGGCCGGTGACCTGCACGCGCATGGTGCGCCTGGAAGGTCCGGTGATCGAAGCTACGCTGGTGGGACCCGTTGGCGCGCCGCCTCCGCCGACGGCGAAGCGCGCGCAGAGGGCATCGCCGCCGCACCCGCAGAAAGCGGAACCCAAGCCGAAGCCGCCGCCGCCGGCCCCGGTGCGGGTGCTGCCGACGCCTGTACCGCAACCTCAATTGAAGGACCAGGAAAAGATCGCGCAGATCGCCGAGCAGAAGGCGGAACAGCAGAAGCAGGCGCAGGAAGAAGAGCAGAAGCAGCGCATGGCCGAGCTGACCAGGCAAAAGGAAGCGGAGCGCATCCTGAGGGAACTCGCCAAAGTCAAGGCCGAGAGCGAGGCACAGCAACGCCGGATCAATCTCGAGCAGCAAAAGGCCGAGCAACTTGCGGATCTGAGCAAGGCCAATGAAAACCAGAACGCCGAGAACGTGCCGGTGGCCAAGCAGGCCATGACCGGGCAGGCAGGCACCAGCAACGATGCCTACATCGCCGCGTTGCAGAACGCGATCACCCAGAACTGGCTGCGACCCGAGAATATCCCGGCCGGCGTTGACTGCCCCGTCGACATCGTCCAGATACCGGGCGGTCAGGTGATTTCTGCAAAAGTATTGCCCAGTTGCCCCTTCAGCGAGGCGGGCAAACGTTCCGTGGAGAACGCCATCTACCGCGCTTCGCCGTTGCCGTACAAGGGGTTCGAAAAGCAGTTCCGGCGGGATATCACGTTCAACTTCAAGGTCACTTCGTCTCAGTAAGGAATCTTCTACATGAGAACTCCAAAACTCCTGCTTGCCTTGGCCCTGACGCTGATCACGGCGTTGATTGCGACGCAGGCCGGGGCGCAAGGCCTGACCGTCCAGATCGTCAACGGCGTGCCGTCGGCCATCCCCATCACCGTGGTGCCATTCGGACAACAGGGATCGGGGCCGGCCTCGCCCGTGGACGTCGCCGCGATCGTCAGCATGGATCTCAACCGCTGCGGCCAGTTCCGCAGCCTTCCGACCAGCGAGATCGTGCAGTCGCCGACAACGGGTTCGCAGATCCAGTTCGCGACCTGGAAACAGTTGAAGCAGGATTACATCGTGGTCGGCACCACGTCGTATTCCGGTGGCGTGCTGAAGGCCGATTTCCAGTTGTGGGATGTCAACAAGCAGCAAATGCTGCTGCAGAATTCGGTGGCAATGCAGGGCAGTGATTTGCGCCGCGTGGCGCACCAGATTGCCGATCAGGTTTACCAGAAGATCATCGGTGTGCGCGGCGCATTCGATACGCGCATCGCCTACATCACGATGACGGGCACCGGCAACAGCACGCAATACTCGCTGGTGGTCGCCGATTCCGATGGCTACAACCCTCAGACCGTGGTGCGTTCGCACGAACCCCTGTTGTCGCCGGATTGGTCGCCGGACGGCCAGGAAATCGCCTACGTGTCGTTCGAAAGCGGCGATTCCGCCATCTACATCCAGAACGTCGCCACCGGCGCGCGGCGGCTGATCTCGGCACGGCCCGGCATCAATGGCGCACCGGTTTTTTCTCCGGACGGCAAGAAGCTGGCGGTGAGCCTGTCGTTCCGCCGCAATCCCGAAATCTACGTGATCGATCTCGCGACGGGCGCGTTGACCCAAGTCACCAACAATCTCTCGATCAACACCGAACCACGCTGGATGCCGGACAGCAAAGACATCGTTTTCACCTCCGACCGCTCCGGCAAGCCGCAGTTGTATGAAATTCCCACGACCGGCGGGGCACCGCAACGGTTGACCTTCCAGGGTCAGTGGAACGGCAACTGCTCGATCAGCTACGACGGCAAGAAGATCGCGATGGTGGAAGGTAATGGAAACGTGTATCGTATTGCGGTGATGGACCGCTCCCTTGGTGGACAGGAAACCTTCATTTCTCCGGGGAACCTCGACTTTGCCCCCAGTTGGGCGCCCAACGCCAGCATGCTCCTCTATACCGCCGACGGTGGTGCGCATGACGTGCTTTATTCGGTGTCTGCCGACGGTCGAGTGCGCCAGCAGTTGGCGCTGGCCGGCGGCGATGTCCGTTCGCCGGCTTGGGGGCCGTATCGCAATCCTTGACGCCGTCTTGATCGGCAAGGTGCTCCACTAGATTCTGTTGTACCTACCCACTCACCCACTCGTTAGGAAAAAGGATGGATTCGCCATGAACGCAACCGTTCGCGTTTCGGTGATTGCACTGTTCTGTCTCGCCGCCGCGGCCTGTGCCAAGAAGCAGGAGGTCAAACCCGCGCCACCGCCTGAGGCTCCACCGACCACCAGCGCGCCTGCCACGACCGAGGGCGCCTTCACCCCGGCGGACTTGCAGACCAACGCATGCCTGCGCACCCGCGTGATCTACTTCGATTTCGACAAGAGCGACATCAAGCCGCAGTTCGACGACATCGTGGCCTGCCACGCGAAATACCTCCGTGACCGCCCGATGGCGCGCATGACCATTGAAGGCAACACCGACGAGCGCGGCAGCGAGGAGTACAACCTCGGCCTCGGCGAACGCCGCGGCAACGCACTGGCCAGCGCACTGGAAGCCCAGGGTGCCTCGTCCGACCAGATCAAGGTGGTCAGCTATGGCAAGACCCGCCCGGTCTGTCGTGAGCACAACGAGAGCTGCTGGCATCTGAACCGGCGCGACAACATCGTGTACACCACCGAGTGATCGTGGTGTCGATGGAAGCAGTGACGCGCGGCCGCGTGCCGCGCAAAGTTGCAACGATCATGGCCGCCTCGGCGGCCATGATCGTTGCAGGGGTGTGCTCGCCTGTCGCATACGCGCAGGACGTGGCGCAGGCATCTTCCGCGGCACCGTCGCCATCGAACAGTCTGGTGCTGTTCAACCAGATCCAGGGCCTGCGCCAGCAATTGCAGGACATGCAAGGCCAGATCGAAGTCCTGCAGCACGAGCTGCAGCAGCTTCAGCAGACCAGCAAGGACCAGTACGTCGATCTGGATTCGCGGGTGGGCAAGCTGGAGCACGCGCAGCCCGGACCGGCCGCATCCGCGCCTGTCGCCTCGGCGGCCCCGTCGTCTTCCGCGGCTTCCAGCGCACCGGGCGGCTCCGCGCTGTCATCCGCGAAGCCCGTATCCGCGGCCGACAAGGCGGCGATACAGGCCGACTACGACGCAGCCTTCAAGTCGCTGCGAGCCGGCAACTACGTCGATTCGGCGCGCGAGTTCCGCGCCTTCATCGACAAATATCCCGACAGCCCGCTGGTATCGAACGCGTATTACTGGCTGGGTGGTTCGTATTACGTCACGCAGAATTACAAGCCCGCGCTGGCGGCCTTCCAGACGCTGTTGAAGAAATATCCCGACAGCCCCAAGGCGTCGGAAGCCGAGCTGCGCGTCGCCGACTGCCAGATCGGATTGAAGGATTACGCGGCGGCGCGCGCCACGCTGCGGGCCGTGATCAAGGCACATCCGGGCACGCCAGTGGAAAAGCGCGCGCGCGCGCGGATGCAGGACATTCCGGTATCCGCCGGCGCAAAGTGATTGCCGGATCATGATGACGGCCGTTGCCGGCGCGTCCAGGGCGGTCGTGCTGGTTTCAGGCGGCATGGATTCGGCGGTGACGCTGGCATTGGCGCGCGCGCGCGGGTTTGCCTGTCACGCCCTGTCGGTCGCGTACGGGCAGCGACACGCCTCCGAACTCGCCGCTGCGGCGCGTGTCGCAGCGATGCTGGGCGCGGTCGAGCACAAAACCGTTTCGGTGGATCTGCGCAGCATCGGTGGTTCCGCGTTGACCGCAGACATCCAGGTGCCCGAGCATTCCGACGCGCACGGCGACGCCGAGATCCCCGTGACCTACGTGCCTGCGCGCAACACGATCATGCTGGCGATCGGGTTGGGCTGGGCCGAGACCCTTGGCGTGAATGACCTGTTCTGCGGTGTCAACGCCGTCGATTATTCGGGGTATCCGGATTGCCGCCCCGCTTTCGTGCACGCGTTCGAACGGCTCGCCAATCTCGCAACCAAGGCGGGCGTCGAAGGCCGGGTCTTGCACGTGCACGCACCGCTGATCGAGCTCTCGAAGGCAGACATCGTGCGGGAGGGCGTGCGGCTGGGCGTCGACTTCTCGCAAACGGTTTCGTGTTACCGCGCCGATGCCGAGGGCCGCGCCTGTGGCCACTGTGATGCCTGCGTGCTGCGCGCGCGCGGCTTCACCGACGCCGGAGTCGCCGATCCTACACACTACGTTCCCGGCGCGTGACACGGTAGAATGCACGGCTTGCGTTGAACTGCGTCGCGCTACCGAATGCGCCGCGCTGCCCTCACTGCTTGCTCGTCCATCGGTGGGAGAGGGAGAGATAATCGCGCAAGCGAAAGAACGGGGCTGAGCGCGGCATGGCCCCTCACCCCTTGCCCTCTCCCGTGAACGGGAGAGGGGAGTGATAATCGCGCTTCGCGCGATGCGATATTGATAAGAGCGGGGGCCGTTAGCTCAGCGGTAGAGCAGTGGACTTTTAATCCATTGGTCGAAGGTTCGATCCCTTCACGGCCCACCATCTCTCCGTTGCACCTTCCTTCCTCTTGCCTCTCCATATTCGTGTGCGGACGATCGCGCGCAAGACTGAAAATCCACACACGTCGTTCGCTCCGCCGTTAGTACTCCATTAATGTCGAGCCGACATTTGCTGGTTAGCATAGGGCTTTGGACGGAGAACGGACATGGACATCACGCGTGAAGGGTTGAGCGGAAGCAACGGATTGGAAAGCGCAGCGGGCAAGGTCAAACACGGTGCAAGCCGAATGGTCAACGCGGCCGAAGACATGGCCGACGAGGCCAAGCATCGCGCGAAGCACATTGGTTACGAGGTGGATGCGTGGGTGCACCGGCGCCCCGTCGAAACCGCGCTGCTGAGTGCAGCGGTGGCGTGCCTGATCACCGGCCTGGCGTTCTGGTTCACACGCCCCGACTGAGGTTCGCGCGTCAGTCCTCGCTGGAACGGAACCGCTGCACCAGCACGGGCACGAGAGCAAGCAGACCCAGGCCAGCCAGCGGCAGCCAGATGTGCGGCTGCAAGATCAGGTCGGGGCTGAGTCCCTTGCCCTCTGCGATGGACTGGGCGAGTCCTGCGCCGATCGCCGTTTCGAAGACCAGCATGACGACGCCGCCCAGTGCGGTCGCAGCCGTGAACAGCCATACGGGGCAACGCAGCCACGCGAGTGCCACGGTGATGCCGCCGAACGGAAACAGCGGCACGAACCGCAGGAACAGCGTGTAGGAAATCGGGTTCGCCTGGTAGCCCTGCCGCACGCGTTCCACGAATTTCGGCGGCGGCCGCTTGCCCGCGCTGAACGCGTGGCGTGCGGCGTAGAAGAGCAGCAGCGATCCGAGAACTTCACCGACCAGCGACAGGCCGATGGCCGTTCCCATGCCGAACAACAGGCCGCCGGCGATGATGATCAGCAACGGGCCGGGCATCGCAGTCGCGATCGACAGCGTCAGAACCACGACGTAAACGATGTATGCAAGCGCCGGATGCGTCGCGATTTGGTGTGACCAGTTGGCTTGCTCCGCGACGATGCGATTGGGCGCGAGGTGTTGCAGCATGCCACTTGCACCGACCGCCACCCCGATCGCAATCAGGATCAACAAGGGCACGAAGGCGCGCAGTCGGCTCATGGGCTATGGGTAAGGGGGCAACCGAAGTGGCGGAAGCATAGCCGGTAGGTATGGCGACGCGAAACGCGATCACTGCCGGCCGGGACCTGGTCGCTAGTAGATCGGTCCACCGCGCGCTGCGTAGGCTTTGAGGACCGTGCATGCCGCCTCACGCCCGAGGTCGCGGATCACTTGAATGCCGCGCCGCTCGAGTCCCCCGGTCCAGTCCTCCGGCAACGGCCCTTCATCGAATCCCGCCAACGACTCGGTATCCGCGGCGCGTGCACCGATCAGCAGCATGTCGACGCCGGCCCAAACGATCGCGCCGTAGCATTGGCAGCACGGCTGCGAGCTGTTCGCAACCGTGTAGCGTCGGCCGTCGCCGTTCAAACGCGCGCGTCCGAGCTTTTGCTGTGCAGCGACCAGTGCAATGATCTCGGCGTGGGCCAGTGAGGAACGCAGTGGTACCACACGATTGACGCCGACCGCGATCAACCGGCCTTCTTCATCGAAGATCGCCGCGCCGAACGGCCCGCCGGTCGCATGATCGACGTTGCGGCGTGCGAGGTCGATCGCGAACGCGATCTGCGCATCCCTGCGTGGCAGGGTGCCCACGGACGCGACCGCGTCGGTGATCCAGTCGGGAAGCGTCGGAACGTGGCAGTCCGCTGCCTTGCGTGCGTCCATGATCCAACCGTAGCACGCGCAACCTGAAGTCGATATCAATGCTGCCGTGCGTTCCGTGCATTGATCACGCGCCACAGCTCGACGCTGCGTGGGTCGGCGAGCCCGCCATAACTTGCGTCGATCCGGGTGAGCAGGCGGATGGCTTGCGTGGTCTGTCCGGAATGGGCGAGCGACTCCACTTGCTCCAATCGGGCCTTCAGCGCGCGTTGATGTGCTTCGCGACAGGTTTCCATCCGGGCCGCGTCGGGCACTTTGCGGCGCTGCAGTTCCCGCAGCGCCTGAGCGAACACGAAGGCATCCGCGAGGGCATGTCCTGTGTGCATCGCGGTGAGGCTGTCCTTGTCGAATGCGCACCAGTACTCCAGCGAGGCGTCTGCACGCGCCAGTTGCGCCTGTCGAATCACGTCTTCGTCGCCGGTCACGAACACGATCCGCGAAGACTGCTGGAAAACATGCAGCAGATCGGGAGGCGGGAGCGGAACCTGTGCGGTGCCGACCAGATCACTGCCCGCATCCAGCAGCGCGCCGCGAAACAGGTCGGGGTAACCGAGAGCGAGGCGCAGTGCAACGCGCGAGCCGCCGGAGAATCCTCCGATGTAAACCTGCGCCGGGTTGATGTGGTAGTGGTGCATCACGCCGTACGCTGCCAGTAGTGCCAGCGGCTCACGGCGGTCGAGCACATTCGCATCATTGCCTGAATGCGCGGCGCTGACGAAGATCGTGTGGGTGCGGTCCAGTGCCGGAATCCACTGCACCGGGACCCGCGCGTCGTCCGATGGCGGGACGAAAACGAGAAGCGCGTAGCCGATTGCGGGCCCGGGGTCGCGCGGGACGTACAGCGTGAACCGCTGCTGCGCAGGATCGAGTGGTTCCGCGCGCAGAGCGTCGCGATTCCCACCCATTCGCTGCTCGATCTGCAGGGCATCCAGTGGACTCACCAGCCGGCGCAGCCGTTCCCCGTTGTCGGCAAAGGGCGGATAACGGGTGAAAACCACGTCGCGCAGCAGCCCGACCGGCGCTGGATCCCGCGCGACCGCAATTCCGCTCGCGAGTGCGAGGATCGCGAACGTCACCAGCGCCCTCCCGGTCAACATTGGCGGACCGCGTAGTCGAACGCGGCACGTACGTGCAGCGCGGTCGAATTGATGAAATGCGTGTCGCCGATTTCGAACACGCCCTCGTTCTGGTATTCCGGAAAAGCCAGCGGCAACTCGGTGCAGCCGAGATAGACGAACGTCGGCGCACCGGGCCGGCCAGTGCCGGCCACGGCGCGGATTCGTTCCGCCGCGCCTTCAATGTGGCCCGTTTTGAGCGCCTCGATGATGTCGATGACGATTTGGCGCGCCGCGCGGCTGCGTGGCGCCGCCGCCGTAGTCCCGTGTCGTGAGAAAACTTCGCGGAGCACCCGCGAGCGCATCATTTGCGTGGTCCCCAGCATCAGAACGCGACCCGCATTTCGTTGCGCGCAAGCCGCGGCCGCGATCTCGATGATGCTCAGCACCGGCATCGCGATTCCGCGCGTGATCTGCGCAAAGCGGTGATGCGCGGTGTTGCAGGCGATCACCGCGAATTCCGCGCCGCTGCGTTCCAGCCGTTGCAATCCCGCGCGGTGATACGCGTCGAATGCGCCCCACGAAGCGTCGTCGTCATCATTGCCGAACAATGCGATCGCCTTTCCGATGTCCAGCGATTCGATTGCGATCTCGGGCATGTCCGCCGTGCCCGTGCGTCCACTGGGTGCGTGATGCGCCTCGGCCAGGCGGCAGATGCCGGTGTAATACGCAGCGGTGGAAGGCCATGCCAAGCCACCGAGAATGCCGATCTTTTTCATCGTCGCCCAAGCCTGCGCGTGCTATCCGGCGATGGCGGGAATATCGAAGGTCCCGTCGGCGATTTCGACGAAGTTCCGTTCCTCCTTCAGGATGAACCGCTTCTGCTGCGCGAATTCGAAATTCTTTTTGCCCTCAGGATCGCGGCGCAGGCGCTCCTGGTATGCCTCGTACGACGCCAGGCTGTCGAATGCGATCAGGCCCCAGCCGACGTAGTTGGTACCCTGCCATGGCAGGAAGTAGCCGACCAGATGCCCGCCGCAGCGCGGGATGGTATGGCCCCAACTCTCCGCGTATTGGCGAAACGCGTCGCGCTGGTAGGGATCGATTTCATAGCGGATGATGCAGACGATGGCCATCCGGGTACTCCTCGTCGGGCTGGGATGGGAAACGCGGGACGTGTGGCCGGGAAAGGCGAACCGATGCACCGGGCCGAGAAGTGCCGCGGCTGCGATGCCCGCGCGACCCAGGAACTTGCGCCGCTCCTCGCCGGCTTGCGGCAGGAAAGATTCCCGTTCGTGTGGGTGTGGGTGCTTCGTTTTGCGCGAATCGCCCGGTTCCATGCCGGCCATGGTGGCGGTTGAGCGACACCTACGCTTTGATTATCATGAAAGTGTGGATGTCGACGATGCCAATGCTTCGGTGGCCGCGATCGCGGCCGCGATTGCCGAACCGGCGCGCACGCGGATGTTGTGCTGTCTGCTAGACGGCCGCGCCCGGACCAGTACCGAACTTGCGATCGTCGGTGGCATAAGTCCTTCGACCGCCAGCGTGCACCTCGCGAAACTGGCGGCGCGGCAGCTCGTGAAGGTGGCGGCGCAGGGTCGGCACCGCTATTACAGCTTGCGCGACGCGAACGTCGCGGTTGCGCTCGAGGCGCTGACCGTGGTGGCAGGCGCCGCGGGTGGAACGTTCGTGCCGGGTACGCCCGCACGCCTGCGCGCTGCACGAACCTGTTACGACCACATGGCCGGCGCGCTCGCGGTCGCCTTGCACGATCGGCTTTTCGAGTTGCGCTGGCTGGCGGAGGCCGGCATCGACTCGGAGAATTACGACGTCACGCGCGCGGGGAAGGAAGCGCTGGCGGGCCTCGGTGTGGATGTGGACGCGGCCCGTGCCCAGCGCCGCCGCTTCGCCTGCGGTTGTCTCGACTGGAGCGAGCGTCGCCCGCATCTCGCCGGTGCACTCGGCGCGGCCCTGCTGACGCGCGTGCTGGAACGCGGCTGGTTGGAGCGGGACGTCGACAGCCGCGTGCTTGGTGTCACCCGCAGCGGAAGGCGGGCGTTTCGCGAGCGCTTCGGAATCGAGCCGTGACTCCGCAATTCGTGTGCGCTCGCGCTGGCGATCCGATCAGACCCGTCTGCGCCCGAAGATCAGCGAGGCGATGAACAGGATGATGAAGATGACGAACAGGATCTTCGCGATGCCGGCAGCAAGACCGGCGACACCAAAGAATCCGAAGAAACCCGCGACCAGCGCGATGATCAGGAAAACGATGGCGTAGTAAAGCATGGTGACTCTCCTTGTGAGACGTTGTTGGCGTTTCGCAGCAGGGTCGAAGATTTGCTTTGAGTACCGATGGGTCCAGAGACCTGTTGATCGCCGTTGGGATCAGGGCCCGCGAGATCGCGGAACCGACTGCCGGTTCTCCCGGGCCAACCGATCCGTGGTTCGCCCGGGAGTGGTGATGCCCGCCATGTCGGAAGGCCCTGGCGGGTTGCCGACGGGCGCGGAGGGAAACGGCCCGAACCGGCTCGGCTCCGTCCCTGGAACGCGGGGAACGCATGCAAGGAAGGCATTCGTTCCCGTATCAAGACCGGCGCGCGAACGTCGCGAATCCATGCGAGCGTTCGCACGCCGGGTACCACTACAACTCACTCTCGAATTCATAGACCTGCAACAGTGCCTCGCGCCGGTCGACGCCGTAGCGTTCCTGCAGGACGGCGGCAAGGTACGGCGCGCTGCCGCCAGCGCAGAGCACGTCGTCCGGAGTCAACCTGCGCCAGCGACGCTGCAATTTGTCGCTGATCCCGGTCCATTCCTGCTTGATCCGGTCCTGGTCCATCGTGCGTCTCCACAGTTGCGGCACGGGCTCGAAGGTCGCCATTCGCGCGACCTCAATCCTTGGCCTTCAATCCGGACGCGTCCACGTCCCGGACGCCCTTGACGCTTTTCGCGGCGGCGACCGCTTTCCGGACGGCGGTTTTGGTGGGAAGCACGCCCGTGAGCGTCACCACTCCGTCCGTGGTGCGTACCGTCACGTCCATGCTTTTCACGCCCTTGGTGGCCGCGAGTTCGCTTTTGACCTTGGTCGTTATCCACCCGTCGCTGACGGCTTCACGTGCGCTGGACGAGTGCTCTCCGTTTTGAGCGACCACGGGTGTCGCAAGTGCGAAGCCGCCGGACATTCCGAGGCCGAGCGCGGCGGCGAGGGCGATGACGGTGAGGTTGCGTGAGCGTTTCATCGTGATCTCCTGATGGCTGTTTTGCCACAGCGTCGTCGCAACGACGATGCGCCCCGACCGTAGCAACAGGAGCATGACCGCGTCTTAACCACCCATGCGAAATCGCGCGCCTTGGTACCGAACTCGTTCAGATTTCGAAGACGAGGTCGCGCAAGGCCGCATGGCAGCGCGGCTTTTCCGGGAATGACGGTGCTGCACGCGCGCCGTCGAGCTTCAGGGCGCGTTCGGGTTCACGTGAAAAAGGCGTCAGCCGGTCGTGACGAGGGCGCGAAGGCTTCGCGATATGCTGGCGTCAGCGCACCGACGGCGACCATGCGTCGCGCAGGTTGACAGCGCGATTGAAGACGGGCGCCTCCCGCGTGTGGTCATGGCGGTCGGCGACGAAATAACCGATGCGTTCGAACTGGAAATGCTGTTCCGGCGCGGCATTGCGCAGGGAAGGCTCGAGATACGCGGGCGCGCTGCGACGCGAATCCGGATTGACATGGTCCAGCCAGGTCTTGCCGTCAGTCTCGTCGTCCGGATCGGCCACATCGAACAACCGATCGTACAATCGGACTTCGGCTTCGATCGCATGCCTCGCGCTGACCCAGTGAATCGTGCCCTTCACCTTGCGGTCGGCACCGGGCGTGCCGTGACGTGAGTCGGGATCGAGCGTGCAGCGGAGCTCGATGACAGTGCCGGCTGCATCCTTGATCGCTTCGTCGCATTTCACGATGCCGATACCGCGCAGGCGTACCTCGCCACCGGGAACCAGGCGCTTGAAACCCTTGGGAGGTACTTCGGCGAAATCCTCATGCTCGATCAGCAGGTCGCGCGAGAGGGGAACCTCCCGTGTGCCGAAGGATTCGTCCTTGGGGTGATTCGGAAACACGAGCGTTTCCATATGCGTCGCGGGCAAGTTGGTAATGGTCAGTTTCAACGGATCCAGCACCGCCATCCGCCGCGGCGCGCGCGCGTCGAGATCCTCGCGCACGCAGGCCTCGAGCACGCCGTAGTCGATCACGCTGTTCTGCTTGGACACACCGGCACGTTCCCAGAAGGTGCGGATCGCGGCGGCAGTGAAGCCGCGTCGGCGTGCACCGGCGAGAGTTGGCATGCGCGGGTCGTCCCAACCGTCCACCAGCCTGTCGTTGACGAGCGTCGCGAGCTTGCGTTTGCTCATCACCGTATAGCTCAAGTTGCCGCGTGCGAATTCGATCTGGCGCGGTTTGGACGGCGCGGTGCGCAATCCCCTTTCGATCAATGGCTGCCACAACTCCGGGTGATTCGGCAGATCGACGTTGTCGACGCACCAGTCGTACAGCGGCCGGTGATCCTCGAACTCCAGCGTGCAGAACGAGTGGGTGATGCCCTCCAGCGCGTCGGACAAGGAATGAGCGAAGTCGTACATAGGGTAGATCGGCCACGCGTCGCCGGCGTTCTGGTGCGTGATCTTGCGGATGCGATACAGCGCCGGATCGCGCAGGTTGATGTTGCCGGACGCCATGTCGATCTTCGCGCGCAGCGTGCGCGAGCCGTCGGCGAACTCACCCGCGCGCATGCGCTTGAAGAGATCCAGATTCTCTTCCACTGTGCGGTTGCGGTACGGTGAATCGCGGCCTGGCTCGGTGAGCGTGCCGCGATAGTCACGAACCTCTTCGGCGTTCAAGTCATCGACGTAGGCCTTGCCGTCCTCGATCAATTTGAGCGCGGCGCGGTAGAACACCTCGAAGTAATCGGAAGCGTGGCGCAGCTCGTTCCACTCGAAGCCGAGCCAGCGCACCGAATCCTTGATCCCCTCGACGAAGGCAGGATCTTCCTTGCCGGGGTTGGTGTCGTCGAGACGCAGGTTGCAGGTGCCGCCAAATTCCCTGGCTATGCCGAAATCGAGGCAGATCGCCTTGGCGTGGCCAAGGTGCAGGTGACCGTTCGGCTCCGGCGGAAAGCGGGTGGTTACGCGCCCGTCTTGTTTGCCCGATGCCTGGTCAGCCAGCACGATCTGGCGAATGAAATTGGTGCCGACGGTGGGGTGTTCGTCCGCCATTTGGGCTTCCAATAAAGATCAAGCGGCGGAGTTTAACCCTATCGCCGTCATTCCCCGGCCGCCCGCGCTGTTTGCGGGCGGAACCGGACTGCGTTTGCAGGACTGCGAACGCCCCCGGCCTACGCCGGGGCAGGCTGCGACGACCCGCGTGGCGAGCGCCAAGGACGGCGCGAGTCAATCCATTTTGCTCTTGAACCAAAAGCAAAAATGGATTCCTGGTTGCCGTGCCAAGGAACTGGCGCGGCCCCCGGAATGACGGCTTGTGAGAGAGTCTCAGCTTTGAACAACGTCACCGATTGTGTGCTAGCTTGAGGGCATGCGAACCGTCTACCACGCCGAAGGCATCGTCGACGCGCACCTGGTCAAGGACGCGCTGGAGCAGGCCGGCATCCCGGCTTTCATCAATGGCGAGTACCTGATCGGTGGCGTGGGACAGTTGCCGGCGCGGGATTTCCTGGCGGTCAGCGTGCCGGACATCTACGTCGAAGACGCGGGGCCGGTGGTGCGCGAAATCACGGAGATGCTGCAGGCGCCGCTTGCCGAGGAACCCGAGCGCGCGCCGCCGCCGCTCCGCCTCAAGCCCGCGCCGATTTGAACGCGACGTCGGCCCACGCGGAAACCGACGCGAATCTCTGTGCGCGCCTCTCTGCGCATGTCCGTGACGTGCCCGATTTTCCGCGCGCCGGCGTGCTGTTCAAGGACATCACGCCGCTGCTCGCGAACGCGCAGGCATTCCGCGACTGCGTGGACGCGCTGGCGGCGCCGTGGTTGGGTGCCGGCATCCACGCGGTGTGCGGCATCGAAGCCCGTGGGTTCATCTTTGGTGCGGCACTGGCGCACGCACTGGGTGCCGGCTTCGTGCCCCTGCGCAAGGGCGGCAAATTGCCGGCGGCGACACGGGGCGCCGATTTCCAGCTTGAATACGGGCAGGCACGCCTGGAGGTGCACGCCGATGCAATGGCTCCCGGCGCGCGCGCCCTCATCGTCGACGACGTGCTGGCAACGGGGGGTACGCTGCTCGCAGCGTTCGAACTTGTGCAAAGCCTGGGTGTGCAAGTCGCGGGAGCCAGCGTAGTGGTCGAGCTGGACTTCCTGCATGGGCGGGCGCGCTGGCCGACCGGCATGCCGTTGCATTCATTGCTGCGTTATTGAGACGGGAGAGGAAGAGACGAGGGACGAGGGACGAGGGACGAGGGACGAGGGACGAGAGAGGAATCGTGAAGACACTCACCGTTCCTCGTCTGAGCTCGCGCAGCGAGCGGTCGTCTTCCGTCTGAGCGGGTATCGTCTCTCCGTTGCCTATCCGGGCGCGGCGCCCGGCCTGAAGTTCGGCCGCTGCACCAGCACGACCTCTGTGTGGAACGGCACGCCCGCCCGCAATCCGGAGACCTCGACCTTGCTCCCAGGCGCCAGCTCCGCTTCGCGGGTACGGAAATCGAAGGGATCGGTGATCGGCTGTTTCCCCAGCTTCAACAGGATGTCGCCTGGTTGCAGCCCGGCCTGCGCCGCAGGGCCCCCCGGATAGACGTCTACGACCGTGGCACCGCGCGCGGCCGCCGGCAGACCAGAATCGGCCGACACGGTCACGTTCCCGACCTCCACGCCCAGCCATCCGCGCCTCACGTGACCATGTTCGACGATCTGTTCCAGCACCCGCTTTGCGGTGTGCACCGGGATCGCGAAGCCGATCCCCTGCGCGCCGACGTCGCGATTCAGCATCGCGGTATTGATGCCGACCAGTTGGCCTTCGGCGTTGACGAGCGCGCCGCCGGAATTGCCGGAATTGATCGCGGCATCAGTCTGGATGAAATCCTCGTAGGGCGACAGGCTCAACTGCCGCTGCAGTGCGCTCACGATGCCCATCGTGACGGTCTGGCCGATCCCGAATGGATTGCCGATGGCCAATACCACGTCGCCAACCCGGGGCGGTTTCGGGTCGATCTGGATGGTGGGCAAGGTGCCGGCGTCGATCTTCAGGACCGCGAGGTCCGTATCGGGATCGGTGCCGATGACTTTCGCGTGCGCGACCCGGCCATCGTGCAGCATCACCTGGATGTCGTCGGCGCCGGCGATCACGTGGTTGTTGGTCAGCACGTAACCGTCCGCGGTGAAGATCACACCCGAACCGAGGCTCTGCTCACGGCGCTTGAGGGCCGGACCTGCGACGCTGCCGCCGAGCATCCTCATCAGCGGGTCGGGAAAGAGCTGTATCTGCCGCTCGGTGACGATCTTGTCGGCATAGATGTTGACCACCGCCGGCGCCGCCTGCGCCACGGCATCTGCATACGAAGCCGGCCCGACCGCGCCGGCGGGTCGGGTCTCGGTCGATGACCTTGCATTCGAAGCAGAAGGATCGGAGATATGGCCGCGCAAGCGTTCGCCCGCTCCCGGCCATACCAGGCTGATCAGGAACGCTGCGGCCAGTCCCGCCACCACGAATTGCAGGACAAAGAGAAGAGAACGGAGCTTGCGGAGCATGCAGATGCGGCCTCGTCGGACGTATTCGGATTGTGCGCTCACGAGGCGAACGCTAAACTAACACGATTTTGGAGCGCCATGGACGACGCGGGTACGGTCGAGGAAAGGCCGTTCAGCCGCGGCGTGAAGGGCGGTCCCGCATATCGTCGGTCGACGCTTGGCGACCGTGGATACCTTGTAGCGCGGAGAGGCAAATGGCGGACGAGAGCATCAACAAGGGCCGACGCAGATTCCTGACTGCTTCCACGGCCGTGATCGGCGCGGGCGGTCTTGCGCTGACCGCGTTGCCGTTCGTCAAGACCTGGCTCCCCAGCGCGCGCGCCGAGGCGGCGGGCGCGCCGGTCAAGGTCGACGTCAGCAAGCTCGAACGCGGGCAAAGGCTGCGGGTTGGCTGGCAGAAGAAGCCGGTCGACATCGTCAACCGCTCCGCGGATCAGCTCAAGTGGCTGAAGGCCCAGGATCCGCGCCTGCGCGATCCCGATTCCAGGGAACCGCAGCAGCCCAAGTACTGCCAGAACACGTACCGCGCGATCCGGAAGGAATGGCTGGTCTTCATCGATATCTGCACGCATCTCGGATGCGTGCCGGACTTCTACGGTGAGGTGAAGCCCGAACCGTTCGACCCGCAGTGGAAGGGTGGCTACTACTGCCCCTGCCACCACTCGCGCTACGACCTGTCCGCGCGCGTGTACCAGGGCGTACCCGCGCCGCTCAACATGGTCGTCATGCCTTACCACTGGGTCGATGACACGCACATCCTGATCGGCGTCGATCCGCCGGCCGGATCACCGCAGCTGAAAGGACCGCTGGAAGGACCGTTGAAAGGAGCCACGGCATGAGCGCGTTCACGCAATGGTTCAACGAGCGCACCCCCGGACTCGGCGCCGTCTACAAGAAGCACATGACGGAGTACTACGCGCCGAAGAATTTCAACGTCATGTATTACTTCGGCTCGCTGGCGCTGCTGGTGCTGGTGAACCAGATCGTCACCGGCATTTTCCTGACGATGTTCTACACCCCGAGTGCGGCAGGCGCGTTCGACTCGGTGCAGTACATCATGCGCGACGTGGATTGGGGCTGGCTGGTGCGCTACATGCACACCACGGGCGCCTCGATGTTCTTCATCGTGATTTACCTGCACATGTTCCGCGGGCTGATGTACGGCTCGTACAAGAAGCCGCGCGAGCTGGTGTGGCTGCTCGGCATGTTGATCTTCCTCGCCCTGATGGCCGAGGCCTTCATGGGCTACGTGTTGCCGTGGGGCAACATGTCGTTCTGGGGCGCGAAGGTGATCATCACCCTGTTCAGTGCAGTGCCGTGGATCGGGGACACGCTGGTTTCATGGATCATGGGGACGGTCGGCGCCGCCGGCTTGTACGTGCCGGGCGATGCGACCCTGAATCGTTTCTTCGCGCTGCACGTGGTCGCGCTGCCGCTGGTGTTGCTGCTGCTCGTCGTGCTGCACCTCGGCGCACTGCATGAAGTCGGTTCGAACAACCCGGACGGCGTCGAGATCAAGCAGCACAAGGGACCGAACGGCCATCCTCTGGACGGCATTCCGTTCCATCC
The DNA here is from genome assembly GCA_021324095.1 of Gammaproteobacteria bacterium. Taxonomy (GTDB): domain Bacteria; phylum Pseudomonadota; class Gammaproteobacteria; order Xanthomonadales; family Rhodanobacteraceae; genus 66-474. Next base: position 20,366 of record JAJPJT010000112.1, on the reverse strand, counting down.
GTACTACACCCTGAAGGATCTGGTCGGCGTTGGCGTGTTCCTGATCATCTGCGCGATCATCATCTTCTTCGCGCCGACCGTGGGCGGATTCTTCATCGAACATGACAATGCGATTCCGGCCAACGACCTCGTGACGCCGGCCACGATCAAGCCCGTGTGGTACTTCTCGCCTTTTTACGCGATCCTGCGCATGATCCCGAGCAAGGGACTGGGTGTGCTCGCGCTGATCGCGTCGATCCTCGTACTGTTCCTGGTGCCGTGGCTGGATCGCGGCAAGGTCAAGTCGATCCGTTATCGCGGATTGGGCTACAAGGTCGCGCTCGCAATCTTCGCGGCCGTGTTCTTCCTGCTCGGCTGCATCGGTGCCGACCTGACGCCCGGCTGGATTACCGCGGTCTTCGGGCCGAACGCCGACATCACCTCGATCGAAAACCTTTTCGGGCGGATCCTCGTGATCCTGTACTTCGCGTTCTTCGCGTTCCTGTGGGTTTATACGTTCTTCGGATTGGAGAGGACCAAGCCAGTGCCGGAAAGGGTGACCACCCATGCGTGACATGACCCTGCGCGCGTCCGTGCGCACCCTTTCCGCGCTGCTGCTGGCGCTCGCGGTGGCATTCGCGGCGTCACCCAGCGCGTTCGCCGAAGAGGGCGGCTACCCCGACGCGAATATCAACGTGCATGACCAGGCCTCCCTGCAGCGCGGCGCGCGCCTGTTCATGAACTACTGCGTGGGCTGCCACTCGCTGAAGTACATGCGTTACTCGCAGATGGCGGCGGGGCTCGGCCTCACCGAGCAGCAGGTGATGGACAACCTCGACTTCACCGGCGCCAAGTTCCAGGACGCGATCGTCTCCGCGATGCCCGAAGCCGACGCCGAGAAGTGGTTCGGCAAGGCGCCTCCGGACCTGTCGCTTGAAATCCAGGCAAGGGGCGCCGACTGGGTCGCCGCTTACCTCAAGGCGTTCTACCTTGACCCGAGTACGTCCAGCGGCTGGAACAACACGGTGTTCCCCAATGTCGCCATGCCGTTCCCGCTGTGGCAGTTGCAGGGTGAGCAGGTGGCGGTGATGAATCCGCCTGAAGACGGCCAGCCGGGCACGGTCAAGGGACTGAAGCTTGCGCACCCGGGCAGCATGACGCCGGCGCAATATGACGAAGCCGTGCGCGACATCACCGCGTTCCTGGCCTACGTGTCCTCGCCGGACGAACTCGTGCGCAGCCATATCGGCGCGTGGGTGGTGCTGTATCTGGTACTTTTCACCCTGTTCGCGCTGGTGCTGAAACTGGAATATTGGAAGGACGTGCATTGATTGGCGGAAGCGCAGCCCATCACGCATTGCCGCTCACAACCGGGACTGTCGCATCATCGGACCGGCCCATGGGGGACACTGGCATGATCCAAACCGCACATACCACCCGCACCGTGCTGACCCTGTTCACCGCCCCGGATGACGTGCAATCGCACCGCGTGCGCCTGGTGCTTGCCGCCAAAGGCGTGGTTTACGACCGCGTCGAGGTGCCGCCCGGCAAGCCGAACGAGGAATTGCTGGGCATCAATCCCTACGGCGACACGCCCACCCTGCAGGATCGCGATCTCGTCCTGTATGAGCCGGACGTGGTCTGCGAATACATCGACGAGCGTTATCCGCACCCGCCGCTGATGCCGGTCGATCCGCTGTCGCGCGCACGGCTGCGCCTCGACTGCGTGCGCATCGAGCGCGACTGGGTACCCGAGGTCGTCGCGATCCGTGCCGGCGGCCGCACCGCCGAAGCCGCGCGCAAGCGCCTGCGCGATCATTTGATGACGGCGCTGCCGCTGTTCAGGGCGGCCAAGTTTTTCCTGAATCCGGAAATCAGCCTGGCCGACTGCCTGGTGGCCCCGGTCGTGTGGCGGCTGCCGTCGCTCGGCGTGTCGCTGCCGAAGGAAGCCAAACCGATCATCGATTACGGTGAACGCCTGTTCCGCAGCCAGGGATTCGCGCGCAGCCTCACCGCAGACGAGCGCCTGCTGGGCGAGCTGTGACCGAACAAACCCCCGCCATGACTTCCAATCGCCCGTACCTGTTGCGGGCGGTCCACGAGTGGATCTGCGACAACGGCCTCACGCCATACGTCGTGGTCGATGCGGGCAAGCCAGGTGTGCAGGTGCCACCGCAAGCCGTCAGCGAAGGGCGCGTGGTGCTGAATCTTGCGCCGCGCGCCGTCGCGCGGCTCGAAATCGGGAATGACCTGATTACCTGCATGGCCCGCTTCGGCGGCGTCAGCCACGCCATCAGCGTGCCGGTGGCGGCGGTGCAGGCGATCTATGCGCGCGAAAACGGCCAAGGAATGCTGCTGGCCGAGGACGCGCCTGGAACGACTTCGCCGGCGCCCTCGTCCGGGACCGCGACCCCCAAGCCCACCGCGCCCGCGCTGCAGGCGGTGCCCACCTCCGCGCAGGATCCATCCGTGTCCGACGACGTTGGCGGTTCGGCGCCCGGTGGCAGCAAGCCCGACAAGCCGAGGCCCAAAGGCAAGCCCAGCCTGCACGTCGTCAAGTGAAGTCAGGATGACTTCATCCCGTGCAGGCCAGGGATGGCCGATGACACGGGATCCAGAAACAGACCGTCGTCATCCCGGCCAGCACGTGGACGTGCGTTGAGCCGGGATCCAATCAGCATTGACTTCATCCCGTGCAGGGTGCACCGCTGCGCTTGCGAGATGTGATTAGCGCATCTCGCGCAGCGGTGAGCGCCGAAGGCAGCAAGCCGTAGGCAGGCCATTTGTCTGAGGCAGGACGCCGAGGCTAATGCTGGACGGCCGGTGATACGGGATCCAGGAACAGACCGTCGTCGTCCCGGCCAGCACATGGACCTGCGTTGAGCCGGGATCCAGTGTCTTGCTGTCTGCCCCATCTTCCGCTTGCCTCTCTCAGTGCAACGTCCTGCGTGCGCGTTCGATCGGGATGACGTTGTCGCCGGCATCGGTGCTGGATGCAGGCGGCGGCAATGCGGAGATGCGCGGCACCGGAACCGGCGCGGGAATGACATTCTCGAAACGCTCGCGTTCGGGCAGGCTTGCGCTCACGATGCGGTCACCGATCACGGTGATGCTCGCGGTCTGGCGATCATTGCCGCCGAGGCTGGTGTCGAAGCGATACTCGCGCAGCGCGTGCAATCCGCCACGGCGCCACCGAACGCGCAGGCGGTGCAGCGCGACGCTGTCGTCGAGCAGTTGCAGCCCGTGGCGCTCGCACAACTGCCGCGCGTGCGCGGTCACGCGTTCGCGCAGCCGCAGGATGTGATACCAACCCGCCCCGATGGCGGCGATCAACAAGAGCGGCAGCCAGACTTCCAGCACCAACATGCACCTCGCGCGGGCCATGCGGTCCCGATCAGGACCATCATGCCTGCACGGACGTAGGAAAAACAGATGGCAACAGCGGAATGCGGGTTACTTCACGCGTTCCACGCGCACGCTCTGGTTGCAACCCTGAACGTACATCAGCCAACTGCCGAGGATCATCGGTTTGATCGTGACTTCGGGGTTGTCGATGGCCGGGCAGGAATACGCTCCGGACTCGGCCTGCTTCCATACCTGGCCATTGTCGAGGGTGAATTCCGTGTGCCCATCCCAGCCGTTGAAGCTGCCGACCAGATGGGTGGTGAATTTGTCGCGCGGCTGGTTGTCCGGATAGAACACCGGCTGACCGCTTGCAGAGACCGTCTTCACCTGCTCGTGGGTGCGCAGCCAGCCATCGAGGAACTGGAGCTGCTGCGGCGTCAGTTTGTCGAGGCCCGCGGCTTTGAAATCAGCCGCCGACATGCGCTCCTCCAACGAGGAAAACTGTTGCGCCATGATGGGCAGGGCGGTGAGGAGCAGGGCCAGAGCGGCCGGCAACATCAGTCGGGTGCGCATGGTGGGCGATGATAGCAGTGCCCCACGCGGGTCGCACGGGGTATCCGGACAAGCAATTTAATACACTGAAGCCCTTTCGTGGGGCTTTCCCCGTTCGGCAGAAATGCCGGATTTGTTTTGCGCATGCAATCTCCCTTTACCCATCGCGACGTCGAGTTCGAGGCACCGGTCGCTGCATTGCCGGCGAAAGAGCGTGGCCTGTGGCAAGAGATCGATGCGTTGCTCGTGGCCGTTGGTTGCGACGAAGAGACGCGCGCCGCTGCAGCCTGGTACGCGGCCGCAGGAGACGATCCCGACTCATGGGAATCGGCTCGAGCGCACGCTTCGGAAACCCTGCGACGGTTGGTCGAGGGGCAGCAACAGGCAGAGCGCGTGTGGGCATTGCATGCAGCGCATGACGCCGGCGGCAACGCGGAAGGCCTTCGGCGTTTGCTGCTCGCGATCATCCGGGACCTGCGCGTGGTGTATCTGCTGCTCGCGCGGCAGCTTGCGCTGATGCGTGCCGCAGCCGCGCTGCCCGAGAGCGAGCGCCGCGAACTTGCCCAGTTGACCCGCGACATCCATGCGCCGCTCGCCAATCGGCTGGGCATCGGGCAATGGAAATGGGAGCTCGAGGACCTCGCGTTCCGTTATCTGCAGCCTGATACCTACCATCGCATCGCCGCATTGCTGGACGAGCGGCGCGCCGATCGCGAAGCGTGGATTTCACGATGCGTCGAGCAATTGCAGACTGCGTTGGCCGCGCACGACATCGGGGCGAGCGTCAACGGCCGCGCCAAGCACATCTATTCGATCTGGCGGAAGATGCAGCGCAAGCACGTCGGCTTCGGCGAGCTCTACGACATCCGCGCGCTGCGCGTGCTGACAGCCAACGTGTCCGATTGTTATGCGGTGCTCGGCGTGGTGCACGGACTGTGGCCGATCATTCCGCAGGAATTCGATGACTACATCGCGCGGCCCAAGGGCAACGATTACCGCTCGCTGCACACGGCGGTGATCGGGCCGGACGGCAAGACGCTGGAAGTACAGATCCGCACCGAGGAAATGCATCGCGGCGCCGAACTCGGCGTCGCCGCACACTGGCGCTACAAGGAAGGCGGCCAGGGCGACGCCGCCTATCAGGCGCGCGTCGCGTGGATGCGCAAGCTGCTGGAAGCGCGCGCCGATGATGAAGATGACGCGTCGCTCGCCGCCGAGCTGCGTTCGGAACTCGCGGAGGATCGCGTCTACCTGCTGACGCCGAAAGGCGCGGTGATCGATCTCCAGGCAGGCGCGACCGTGCTCGATTTCGCCTACCACGTGCACACGATGGTCGGACACCGCTGCCGCGGCGCCAAGGTCAACGGGCGGATCGTCCCATTGACGTACCAGCCGGCCAGCGGCGATCGCGTCGAAATCCTCACCGCACGCGATCCCGCGCCGAGCCGCGACTGGTTGTCGCCGCAGTCCGGTTATCTCGCGACCGCCAGCGCGCGCGGCAAGTTGCGCGCATGGTTCCGGCGTGAAGACCTCGCCGCGAATGTCGCTGCCGGCCGCCAAATCCTCGAGCGCGAAGCGCGCCGGTTGGCGGTTCCGGAGGAACTGCTGGAACGCTTGCCGGCGCGGCTGGGCCGCAAGACGCGCGACGATCTGCTGGTCGGACTGGCGCTGGGCGAGGTGGGCGTGGCCCAGTTGACGCGTGCGATGCTCGATGCGCAGCCCACTCCACCAGCAGTGGCGGCGCCATCACGCAAGCCGACGCGCGGTGGCGACAAACCTGGCGCGTTGACCGTGGAAGGCGTCGGAAATCTTTTGACCACGCTGGCGCGTTGCTGCCGGCCGTTGCCGGGCGACGAGGTGTCGGGCTATGTGACGCGGGGCCGTGGCGTCACGGTGCACCGGAACGATTGCGCGGCGCTGGCGCGGCTGCGCACCAACAACCCGGAACGCGTAATCGAGGTCCGCTGGCAAAGCGCGCCTGATCGCGCCTATGAGGTTGCAATCGTCGTGCTGGGTTATGACCGGCGCGATTTGCAACGGGACATCACCAACGTCATCACCAACGCCGGGGCGCGGATCGTCGCTTCCAACAGCTACAGCGATCGGGATCGTGGCGAGCTGACGATGCACTTGACGCTGCGCCTGCACGATTTCGGGGAACTGTCCGCGTTGCTGACGAAACTGTCCGCGCTGGCGAACGTGACCGAAGCACGGCGTCTTGCCAGCGGCTGAATGGGTCGTGTGCCCGGCCCGGTACGCCTGGGACCGAATGTTAAGATGAATCCGTTTGCGGACGGCTCTGGCGCAGGAACCGGCGCATAGTCGCGATGGTCTCATGGGCGGAGATCACTACGCCGGGCGCTGGCCCTGCGACGGATTTGGTATGAACGATCGAAACGACGCTCCCGGGCAGGGCAAGCCGCGGCGCACCGAGCCGGTGATCGGCAATCTCGATCACCTCGACACCAATGCACGCCTCGACAGTGTGCAGCGGCGTGCCTTTGCGCCTGAAACGCCCACGGAACCGCCGCCGCGCAAGCCGCCGCCACGGAAGCCGCCGTTCAACGCGCGCCCGAAACGGAATGACAGGCCGCGCCCGCAGCTCCGCTGGTGGCCTGCACTCGTCGTCATCGTGATCCTCGTTGGCGGCGGCGCATGGGCGTGGACTCACCAGGCCATGCTCAGCGGATTGATACCGCAAACCCAATTGAATTCGCTCTTGACGCGCGCCGACAAGGCGTACGCGGCGGGCAACTTGTCAGGTGGCCCCGACAGCGCGCGGGATCTCTACGAGGCTGCGCGCGCGCTCGATCCCGACAACGAGCAGGCGCTGAACGGGTTGCAGAAGGTCGGGAACGCCGAGTTGGCGCGCGCGAAGGTTGCCCTCCAGCAACGTGACTACGCGAACGCGCGTGCATCCTTGGAGGAAGCACGCAGCCTGCTGGGCGGCGGCGCAGATGTCACGGCGGTCGACCAGGCACTTGCGAAAGCGGTTCTGAGCAGCGCGAACGCGGACGTGCTGGTCAGCCAGGCTCGCGCTGCTCTCGCGAACGGTCACATCGACGGCAGCGATGGCGCCGCGGCGCTGTTCGGCAAGGTATTGGCGGGCGATCCGCACAACGCGGTGGCGCGACATGGCATGAACCAGATTGGTGACCTGCTCGCGACCCGCATCCAGGGTCAACTTGGCAACGGCGATCGCGCAGGCGCGAAGCAGACGCTAGCAAATCTGGCGAGTCTGCTGCCCGGTTACTCGCAACTTCCAACCCTGCGCGCGAACATCGCTGCGGCCGACAGGGCCGCCGACGCGCAGCGTGACCAGTATCTTGCGCAAGGCCAGGCGGACCTGCGCGCGGGCAGGATCAGCGGTACCGGTGATGACAATGCGGAGGCGCAGTTCAAGGCGGCGCTGAAAGCCGATCCCGGCAATGTCACGGCGCAGGCCGGGCTGGGGCAGGTCGCGGAGGCGCTTGTCGTGCAGGCCAACGCGGCGATCGACGCCGGGCACACCCGCGATGCGAAAGCGCTGTTGGATCAGGCGGCGGCGCTGGCGCCGAAATCGGCCGATCTCGCCGCGGCGCGCTCGCGCCTCGCGGGCGGGAACACGCAAGTCGCGGCGGCTTCGTCGGTGCCTGCTCCGCCGCCATTGACGCCGGACGAATCCGCGAAGGTCTCGCAACTCGTCGCGCGTGCCCAGATCGCGGCGCGCAAGGGCGACATCATGTTGCCGCCGGGCAACAGCGCCTACGATCTGTACCGTGCCGCACTCGGCATCGACGGCAATGACCCTGACGCGCAGGCGGGACTGCGCGCCCTGCCGGAGGTGACCCGGGCGCAGTTCCGGCAGGCGCTGCACGAAGACAACCTGGATCACGCGTACGACATGCTGGCGACGCTGGAGCAACTTGATCCTGGCGATCCGGCGACGCCTTCGATGCGGCATGACTTGGGGAGTGCCTGGCTGGACCGCGCCGACCATTACGTCGGGTTGGGCGAGGTGGGGGCCGCGCGTGCGGCGTTGCGCGAAGCGCAACGCCTGGTGCCACAGGATCCACGCATCAGCGCAGTGGACGCACGCATCCGTCACGACAATTGAGTTCAGGATGAACTCATCCCGTGCAGCACAGGGATGTGCGACGACACGGGATCCAGTGAAAAAATGAACTCATCCCGTGCAGGCCAGGGATGTGTGTTGCACGGGTTCCAGAAAATACGCTATCTCCTTTCCTTGAGTCACAGAGACGAGCGGGTCGCGCGAGCGGCTGACGGGGACTTGGCCTTGAACAGGTGTGGATGACGTGAACGGCGCCAGCGATACGCCCACCCACGCCTGGCAAACGGATGCGGTGCTGGTCTGTGGCGCCAGCAGCCAGATCGGCCATTTCCTGTTGCCGGAGTTGGTGCACGCAGGTGTGCGGGTGCTGGCGTTGTCGCGCAATCGGCAGCCACCCTTGGTGGGCATCGAATGGATGCGGGGCGCGCTGCCACGGCCGCCGCCAACCGCAGAAGCGGTTGCCTCGGTATGCAGCTTTGCGCCACTGGACGCTTTGGCCGCATGGATCGATTCGGGCGCCGCACCGCGCCTTGCGCGCGCCGTCGCGACCAGTTCCATGAGTGCCGAAAGCAAGCAGGCATCGACGGTCACGGCCGAGCGCGAACTGGCGCGCCGCCTGCGCGACGGCGAAGCCGCGCTCGCGCGGGCGTGCGAGCGTCGCGGCATCGCGTGGACGATCCTGCGCCCCACGCTGATCTATGGCGCGGCGCGCGATCGCAGCCTCACGCCGCTGGTACGCCGTGCCGCACGCTGGCGCGTGTTCGGACTGCCGGCCGGTTCCGGATTGCGCCAGCCCGTGCATGCTGCGGATATCGCAGCCGCGGTAACGCATGCGCTCGATGGTGCCGGAGCGGGGCACGTGATTCCCATCGGTGGCGGCGAGCGCCTGCCGGCCGCGGAAATGTTCAGGCGCGTGCGCTCGAGCCTGCCCTTTCGCACGCTGCCGGTGCGGGTGCCGGCGCCGCTGATCCGCGCGGGGGCCCGGCTGCTGCCGGCGCTGCGCGGACCGTTGGCACGTCTGGAACAGGATCTGATCGCCGACAACACAGAGCTTGAACGGTTGCTCGGCGTGCATCCTTGCGGGTTTCATCCAGACCGCACGTGCTGGGGGCTTTGAAGTCTCCGTCCGCGCGGCGACAATCGCTGCGTGCTGCCGTCCTGCCAAACCATCGTTGTATGTCCGCGCGATCCGCCGTCGTATCGGAGCCCCGCGGCACGCGCTTGCCGGCCGGTGATCCGTGATTGAGGCCGCCGTTCCGGACCAAGCGTCTCCAATAGACGCGAATGCTGTTTGCGCGGTGCTGGTGACGCACCATCCTGATCTTTCGGTGCTGACCGAACAGATCGCTGCGCTGGCGCCGCAAGTGGGGCACGTGGTGCTGGTCGACAACGCCAGTCCCGATCCACGCTTCCGCGACTTTTGCGCCAGCCAGCCCAAGGTGTCGCTGCAGGCGTTGCCGGAAAACCGTGGTCTCGCGCATGCGTTGAACGCGGGGATCGCCTCCGCGCGCAAACTCGACGGCGTGTCGCATGTCCTGCTGATGGACCAGGACAGCATCCCCGCGCCGGACATGGTGTCGAACCTGCAGGCCGCGATCGCCGAACTGGCGTCGCGCGGGAAGGTTGCAGCGGTCGGCCCGTGTTTCCGCGACGCGCGCGAGCCCGTTGACGCGCCTTTCGTTCGCATCCGGTTCCCGTTCAACCGAAAGCTGCGCTGCGACGGCCGATGCACGGAAATCCGCTGCGATTTCCTGATCACGTCCGGGAGCCTGATCCCACTCGCGGCGCTCGACGAGATCGGCGGCATGGACGATGCGCTGTTCATCGACAATGTCGATCTGGACTGGTGTTTTCGCGCGGCTGCCACGGGCCACGGCTTGTATGGCGTTTGCGCGGCGCACATGCGTCACCGCCTGGGTGAAAGCCGGCAGGCAGTGCCTGGTTTCAGACGCGGCCTTGTGGTGCACACGCCGCGGCGGCTCTTTTACATGATGCGCAATCGTGTGTTGCTTTACCGTCGCGCGCATACGCCGGGTCGCTGGATCGCGCAGGACGTGCCGCGGCTCGTGGTCAAGCTGCTGCTGTTTTCGCTGCTGATTTCCCCGCGGCGGAAGAACCTGCGCTGCATGCTCGCGGGGTTGCGGACCGGGATCGCCGGACGCACCACGCCGCCGCCGGACGTCGATTGAAGCGCGCTGGGCTGGCGCCGCGCTTCAGGCCGCGCTGACCCGCTCGCGTTCCAGTTCCTCGAGGTCCCGCCAGCGGTGGACGATCGCGCAGAACAGGGCGGCTGTGCGTTCGGCGTCGTACACCGCCGAGTGCGCCTCGTTGGCATTCCATTCAAAGCCCGCCGCCTGCACGGCGCGTGACAGCACGGTCTGCCCGTACGCGAGCCCGCCCAGCGTCGCGGTATCGAAGCACGAGAACGGGTGAAAGGGATTGCGCTTGTGCCCTGTGCGGCGCACGGCCGCATTGAGGAAGCCGAGGTCGAACGCCGCGTTGTGCCCCACCAGGATCGCGCGCTGACAGCCGGTAGCCTTGATCGCCGCGCGCACCGGCTTGAAGATCAAATCCAGCGCGGCGCGCTCGGGCAGCGCCGCACGCAGCGGCTGGTCCGGATCAATGCCGGTGATTTCCAGCGATTTCGGGTCGATGTTCGACCCCGCAAAGGCTTCGACATGGGTGGAGACGACCGGCTCGGGCGTAATCCTGCCGCGGCCATCCATGCTCACGATCACCGCGGCGATTTCCAGCAGTGCGTCGCGATGCGGGTCGAAACCACCCGTTTCCACGTCCACGACGACCGGCAGGAAACCCCGAAAGCGCGTGGACATGCGCTCCGCGTACGCCTCGATCTGCTTGTGCATCCGGCCAGCATATCAGCACGGCTTTCGCTCGCACGCCGATTGCTTGCAACAGTCCCGTTCGCGCTGAGCCCTTCGACGGGCTCAGGACAGGCTGTGCGCAGCGAGTCGAAGCGTGTCCTTCGAGTCTGGCCTACGGCCTGTGCTCAGGACGAGCAGAGAAGCGAGCCAGCACACTTCGGCCCATTATTGCCGGACGGCGCCGCGCTTAGGCAGCCCACGCGAATGCGCACCCATGCGTCACCCGCTGGTTCTCTACAGGCTCGCCAGCGATTGGTTGCGCGAATCGATGGCCTGGCGGAATTCCGTTTTGGTCAATTCGGTTTTGCCGCGGGTCGCCTTGCTGAACTGCATGTCGTGCCAGGCCAGATCTTCGCTCGGGGTGATGTAGCCATGATGGCTTGCCTCATTCCACATCTGGTTGAATTTCACCTGGCTGAAATTGGCGCCATTCGCCTTCTGCACGGCGGCGAGGCATTCCTGCCGGCTCAGCTTGCCGTCGTGATTGGTATCGGCCATCCGGAATTGCTGTTTCCAGTAGCGGTCATACTCGTTCTTCGACACCTTGCCGCTGCCGTTGGCCATTTGCTGCCATTGCTGGTTCATGGCCTGCTGCATGCCCGTCCGTTGCATCTGTTGCCGGTTCTCCAGGCGTTGCTCCGTATTCATCTGCTCTGTGGGCGGCTGCGGTTGGCCCAACTGCTGCGCCTGCACCGGCTGCTTCGGCGGCGTGGTCTGGGCGACGGCCGCGGGGCCGGCTGCTGCTGCAAGCAGCGCGCCAAGTGCGATAACAAGTTGCGTGTTGTACGTCATGGTGAGTCCTCTCGTTCGTGCCCGCGGCGCCGGGCATCTTCCTTGCGGTGGCCATCGCCGTCCACCTACCGTAGAAAAAACATCTTATCGTTGCGGCGCTTAACCACTGATGATGTTGCCGTGCTCGACATTCAGGTGAGCGTGCGTGTCTTGTGCCTGTACGCACACAGATCGCGAATCGGGCACTCCGGGCATTTGGGCTTGCGCGCGGTGCAGATGTAGCGCCCGTGCAGGATCAGCCAATGGTGCGCCCCCACCTTGTATTCGTCTGGTATCACCTTCTGGAGCTTGTCCTCGACCTGGCGCACCGTCTTGCCGCGGGCGAGCCCGGTGCGGTTGCAGACCCGGAAGATATGGGTGTCCACGGCGATCGCGGGCTCACCGAACACCGTGTTCAAGATGACGTTGGCGGTCTTGCGGCCGACGCCCGGCAGTGCCTCAAGCGCTTCACGGGTACGCGGCACCTGCCCGTGATGGCGTTCCAGCAACAAAGCGCAGGTCGCGAGGATGTTCTTCGCCTTGGCGTTGTACAGGCCGATGGTCGAGATGTAGCGCTTCAATCCTTCCTCGCCCAGCGCGAGGATCCGTTCGGGCGTGTTGGCGATCGGGAACAACCGCTTCGTGGCCTTGTTGACGCCCCTGTCGGTGGCCTGCGCCGAAAGGATCACCGCGACCAGCAACTCGAATGGCGTGCGGTATTCGAGTTCAGTCGTGGGATCGGGATCGAGGTCGCGCAGGCGGCGGAACAGTTCGGCGACGTCCGAACGCTTCATCGGCGTTTCTTCTCCCGCCCGCGAGCGATCGCCGTCAGCACTTCGGCGCGACTGATGGTCTGCGCAGAAAACGCGGTGGGTAAGCGATCGTCACGACTTCTTGTGGCGCGCTCCTCACGCTCGCGCGCAAGCCGCGCGTTGCGCGCCAAAAAGCGCGCGCGTGTGGCATCCACGACGGCGCGCTGGCTCCGTTCCGATTTGCCCCAGCGGAACCATTCCAGCAGGGGAATGTGCGAAGGACAGACTTCCACGCAGCGATTGCATTCGCTGCAGGCGTCGATCTGCGCGGCGTGCACCGTGGCGAAGTCATCCCGCACCAGCGCGAAGAACAGCGCTTCGGGATTCAGCGCCTCCGGGCAGGCGCGTGCGCAGTCGCCGCAGTGGATGCAGGATCGCTGGCCGGGAAGTTCAGTGCCCATCGCGGCGCAATTCCAGCACGTCGATCGTGGGCGGGCAATTGAACCGCAGCGGCATCCCGGTGACGCCGACGCCGCGGGTCACGAACAGTTCGCCCTGCGGCGTGTCGTAGTAGCCTTCGACGTAAGGCTCGTCGCGCATCCACAAGAACACCTGTTTCGTCAGCCACGGCAGGTATACCTGTCCGCCGTGGGTGTGGCCCGCCATCGCCAGCGCGAAATGCACGCCGTGCAGCGCGCGCAGGCTGTGCGGCTGGTGCATCAGGATCAGGAGCGGCTTGTTTTGCGGCAGGTCGCGCAGGAAAGCGGCGTTGTCGCGGCCGCTCCACCAGTCGTACAGGCCGGCAAGTCGGAACCCGGGAAAGTCGACCACACGATGCGCGATGAAGTGCACGGGCGAACCCGCCAGCGCGTGGAAGATCTTGTGCTTCAGCGGCGGACCGGGCGATTGCGTATCGTGGTTGCCCAGCACCGCGTAGGTGGGTTTGTCCAACTGCCGCAGCGGCGCCAGCGCGGCTGCGAGATCGTGTGGCGGATCGTAGGTGAAGTCGCCCGCGATCAGCACCATGTCGACGTGCAGGGCGTTCAACTTCCTCACCATCTGCTCGAGCTTGCCCTTTCGCGTGTAGATGCCGATGTGCATATCGCTGACCAGCGCGATGTTCAAATCGATGGGCGCCGGGATCACGGTGCGACTCACGACCAATTCGTTCGGTTCGACGAAGCGCGCGTAGCACAGCAGCGCGCATACGAGCCCCAGCACGCTCGCACCGCAGGCGCGCAGCACCCGGCGCTCGCCGGCACGCCGATACGCCTTGATCACGGACTGCAGCAGCAGCGGCCACAACAGCCAGGAGCCGTGCAGCACCGCGAGTTGCGCGGCGGCCTTCAGGCGCTCCTGCGGTTCGATATCGAAGGTCGGGTATTCCAACCACGGCCACAGCACGCAAAAGACCCCGATCCCCACGATCCACGCGCACGCGGCAGCGATGCGCGCCTGACGGCAGATCAGGGCGGGCATGGCAACGCGGGCCGCGGCAGCCGCGGCGGAGCGGCAGGTGCCGCGACCATCGCGATGCAATCGACCGGGCACGGCGGGATGCAGAGTTCGCAGCCGGTGCACAGGTCGGCAACGATGGTGTGCATCAACTTGCTCGCGCCCACGATCGCGTCCACGGGGCAGGCCTGGATACACTTGGTGCAGCCGATGCAGGCGTCCTCGTCGATCAGTGCGACGCGCGGCGGGGCTTCGACGCCGCATCCGGGATCGAGCGGCAGTATCACCCGGCCGGTGATCCGAGCCAATGTGCGCACGCCTTCCATGCCGCCCGGCGGACAGCGATTGATCGCGGCCTCGCCGCGCACGATGGCTTCGGCGTACGGCCGACAAGCGGGGTAGCCGCAGCGGCGGCACTGGGTTTGCGGAAGGGCGGCGTCGATGCGGTCGACCAGCGTATCGGATCGCAACGCCGCCGATGAAGGATCCAGGTGCATCGCGTCATTGTAGTCGCCGTCATGCGGTACACGGCTCCGCATCCCGCTATCCTCCGGTGTCCTGATCCTTGCTACCGCAGTCGCCCATGGCCGTTCTCGCCGATCTGCGCGCACTCGACCGCACCCAGCGGCACACCGTCGCCGCGACGTTTCTGGGCTGGACGCTGGATGCATTCGACTACTTCCTGCTGGTGATGGTGATCCCGGCCGTGGCGCACGCGTTTGGCGTCCAGATCAAGGACGTCGCATTCGCATTGTTGTTGACGCTGGCTTTCCGGCCGCTGGGCGCGCTGATCTTCGGCCGCTTGGCAGACCGCTACGGACCGCAGCGCGTGTTGATGATCGATGTCGCGCTGTACGCGGCGCTGGGGCTCGCCTGCGCGTTCGCGCCATCACTGAGCGTGTTGCTGGTGTTGCGCGCTCTGTTCGGCATTGCCATGGGCGGTGAATGGGGCACGGGTGCTTCGCTTGCGATGGAATCGATCCCCGCGCGGTCGCGCGGGATCGTCTCCGGCATCCTGCAATGCGGCTATCCGGCGGGATACCTCCTCGCCGCGATCGCCTTTGGATTGCTGTTCGACACCATCGGCTGGCGCGGGATGTTCGCGCTCGGCGTTCTGCCCGCGCTGCTGGTGCTGTACCTGCGGCGCAGCGTGCCGGAATCGCCGGTGTTCGTGCGCCGCTCGCGGACCGGCGTGCGCCGCCCGGTGCGCGAAGCAATGCGCGGCCATTGGAGGCTGTTCACGTACCTGCTCGTGACGATGGCGGTGTTCAACGCCTTCAGCCACGGTTCTCAGGATCTGTATCCCACCTTCCTGAAGGTGCAGATGCACTTCGACACCCACATAGTCAGCCTGCTGACGATCATTCTCAACCTCGGTGCACTGGCGGGCGGATTGTTCTTCGGGCACTTGTCGCAGCGGATCGGTCGTCGGCGCGCGATCGTGGTGGCGTGCCTCGTGGGCTTGCCCGCGATCTGGCTGTGGACCTACGGCGGCTCGGTGCTGTTGCTCGCGATCGGTGCGTTCTGGATCCAGGTGTCGGTGCAGGGCGCGTGGGGCGTGGTGCCGAGCCACCTCAACGAACTGGCGCCGGACGATGTGCGCGCCACGCTGCCCGGTGTGGCCTACCAGGGCGGCAATCTGTTGGTGGCGTGGGCGGGTTATGCGATGGCCTCCATCGCTGAAGCCCATGGCAACAATTACGCGGCGGTCCAGGCGGTGTGGATCGCGGTGGTGATCGTGCTGCTGTCGCTGCTGGTCTGGTTCGGGCCCGAAGCCCACGGCGTGCGCTTCGGGGTGACGCATGAGCCTGACGCGGCTAACATGCGCGGCTCGTCCGCTGTCGCGGACTAGATTCATCCCTCCACAACCCTGCTCGCGCGGTGCGCGAGCCGCTCCGTTTGCAAGGGGCGAAACGCCAGCCATCGTGCCAAACCAGCGATCATGCGTGCCGAAAAAGATTCCGTGGTGAGCTTCCATTACAGCGTGCGTGACGCGAACGACGCCGCAGCCGAGCCGTTCGACGACTCGCACAGGCGCGGCGAGCCGATGCTGGCGCTGCTGGGTCACGGACAACTGGTGCCGGGAGTCGAGAAGGCGTTGATTGGCCGAGAGGCCGGCGAAAAGTTCGAAGTGGACATTGCGCCGGAAGAAGCTTACGGCCAACGCGAGGAAGGATTGTTGCAGCGGGTGCCGAAGAAATATTTCCGCGACGCGCAGCACCTCAAGCCGGGCATGACCACGGTGCTGCAGACCCGCGACGGAGGCCAGCGCCTCGTGACCGTATACAAGGTCGGCATGAGTTCGATCGATGTCGATCACAACCACCCGCTGGCCGGCAAGACCCTGCACTTCGACATCGAGATCACCGACGTGCGTGCGGCGGCGCCGGAGGAAATCGCGCACGGGCACGCGCATCCAGGCGACGGACATTCGCACGGCTGAAGCGTGCGTCGGTCGCGGGCGAGGCCCGCTCCTGCGTGGGAAACCCCGGCGGTCGCTGGAGCGCGCCTGCGCATAACACTCCGGTGTCGGCGCCTTATCCGCTAGGCGGAAAAGATCTTCTGTCGCTGTCTGCGGCGGCGGCGCCAGGCGTCGAGCGACAGGTCGCCTGGACCGTGTACCACGAGCACCAGGAACCCGCCGGCGATCGCGAGGTTCTTCATGAAATTGATCCACTCCGCGTGATCGGCGAAGTTGTTGTGGAAGATCACGGCGGCGAGGAGGGTATAGACGAACAAACCTGCCGCGGCCCAGCGCGTGAGCAGGCCGCACAGGACCGCCAGGCCCCCGCCCAACTCGGCGAAGATCACCAGCGGCAGCAGGCCGGGCGGCAGGCCGTGCGCGACCAGCAGCTTCGCGGTGACCTGGTAGGCCGTGGCCTTGCTGATCCCGGAAAGGATGAAGATCAACGAGAGACCAAGGCGACCGACCAGCAAGGTAAAGTTCTGCATCGTGATTCCGTGAAAGTCGAATTCGTCGCGCCAAGTGACAGCCACGGGCTTGGAGCGCGTCCGGCGCGATCAATCCGTTGCCAGGGCAGCGCGGGTGCGCGGCGTCAGCACCCGTTTGGCGAACAGATAATGGTCGCGCCAGTAGCGGTCGTCCAGCCGATCCAGCCGGACGGTCCCGCCGGTGTCCGGCGCATTCACGAAACGTCCGTTGCCGACATAGATCGCGACATGGCTGACGCGATGGTGGCTGCCGAAGAACAACAGGTCGCCTGCTTCGAGATCCTTGCGTGGGACCTTCGGGGCGTCCACGCCGGCGATCTCGCGCGAGGTACGCGGCAGTGCCATCCCGGCTTCGGTGCGGAAGACATAATCGACCAGTCCGCTGCAATCGAATCCGGAGTCGGGCGTGTTGCCGCCCCAGCGGTAGGGCGTGCCCACCAGGCCTATCGCGCGTATCAGTACGTTGTTGGCGAGGGTGCGCGGCGGCGATGCGGGTGAGGGTGCCCGCAAGGGCGGGCCGCTGACACAGGCGGCCAGCAGCAGGAGCAGCGCGACTGCCGGCAGGCGGGCAACGTGCCGTGCCGTTCTCAACCCGGGCAGCTCCGTTGGACGAACGCGCGCGCGGCGGCGTTCCGGGTCAAGCTGTGGATGCGTGCTGGCATCGGCCTGCGCTGGCGTCTCGACGGCACGAGACGGTAGCCGATGGCGCCGCGCCCGTCCAGCACGGGAGCGGGCGGGGGTGGACTATGCGGTCAGCAGGCGACCTGATGATCGACGCGCCGCGAATCGCTCTGGATGGTCTCCACCAGCGCATCCTCGAACTGGAGCGTGCGTTGGCGGGAGGCTTCGGCGACGGCCGCCGGCACCGCCTGCTCATCGAGGTAACGGCCGATGATGGCCCGGTGGTAGGCATTGAAGTCCGGGTCGCGGCTGGCTTCGTCCAAAGCGGTGAGGAGCGTCGCGAGCCAGCCCGCGCCGGGCGCCCGCAGCATCAGCAGCACTTCGGGTACGCTGCAGAAATCGGTGTTGGTGATGGCGTTCATCTGGATTCCCCTTGTGGCATAAGCACCCAAGCACGAATAATGCCAACTAGCCCGGGGCGGCGCCGCGCGGGGGTGTCACCCGGAAAGGCGCGGATGCGAGGGAGCGCCGAGGCCGGTCCGGGGCGGCCTCGGCGCAGCGCGGCCGGATGTGACGCAGATCGGCACTGATGCCATGCCTGCCGCTCGGTGGATCGTCACGATGGCCGTAAAATGTCGAGATGAATGCAGTCCATAGTGATGTCCTGATACTCGGTGGCGGTGTCGTCGGTTTGTCCTGCGCGCTGGCGTTGCTGCGCCAAGGGGCTTCGGTGCGGGTGGTGGACCGTGGCGTGCCGGGATGCGGCGCATCGCACGGCAACTGCGGCACCCTGACGCCCAGCCATGCGATTCCCTTGACAGTGCCGGGGATGCCGTGGAAGGCATTGCACTGGATGTTGCGCCGCGATGCGCCGCTGTACGTCAATCCCCGTCCCGACTGGTCGCGCTGGCACTGGTTGCTGGGATTCGCCCGCCGCTGCAACTGGGCCTTTGCCCAGCGCGCCGCGATTGCACGCGCGGCGATCCTGCAGCGTTCGTGGACGCTGCTGCCGCGCATCCTGGTCGAGGAAGGCATCGACTGCGAATACGCTCCCACCGGCAATCTGTATGTCTATCGCGATGCGCACACCCTCGCGGAGGATCGCGGCGAAATCGAATGGCTGCACCGGCTCGGCATTTCCGCGGCGGCCATGGATGGCACCGAGGTCGAGGCCTTTGAGCCGGCATTGCTGCCGGGTGTGGTCGGCGGCATCCTGCATGCCGACGACGCGCAGTTGCGCCCGGATCGGCTGGTCGATGGATTGGCGCGCCGCGTGCGCGAACGCGGGGGACTGATCGAGCCCGCCGCAGCGATCCAGGACTTCCATTGCATCGGCCAGCGCGTGGATCGGGTGCTCACCTCGCGCGGCGAGTTTTCCGGCGAGCGCGTCGTGATGGCATTGGGTGCGTGGACGCCGCCCATTGCGGCGCGGCTGGACCTCAAGGTCCCGATCCAGCCCGGCAAGGGCTATTCGATCACGATGTCACGGCCCGATCCGTGCCCGCGCCACGCGCTCGTATTGCGCGAGCCCAGCGTGTGCGTGACCGCATGGGATTCCGGTTACCGGCTCGGCAGCACCATGGAGTTTTCGGGCTACGACGAACGCCTCAACCGCACCCGGCTGGACGCGTTGCGGCGTGGTGCGCGCGCTTACCTGCGCGCACCGCTGGGCGCCGAGTTGCAGGAAGAATGGTGGGGATGGCGGCCCATGTGCGTGGACGAGATTCCGCTGATCGGGCCGGTCAGGCGCTGGAACAACCTGTTGCTCGCGACAGGCCATGGCATGCTGGGGGTGAGCATGAGCGCGGCCACCGCGGAACTCGTCGCCTCGCTGGTTGCGGGTGACAAGCCAGTGCTCGATCCGGCGCCGTATTCGCCAACCCGGTTTGCAAACATGTAAGCGAACGGCAAGAGCGTTGGACACGGATGAGAGCGGATAAAAGCCGATAGCGCGTGAGCCAAGCTGCAGATACGGACACGCAAGCTCAAATCAGATTCTTATCGGATTTTATCCCTGTCAAAGTGCTTTGCTTTTGCAGGTGCATTCCGGGTGGATCGGATTTGATCGGTGCTGATCCGTGTCCGATGCTTTGCTCTTGGCAACCATCGCGCGGTGCGCGAACGCCGGCATGCCGAACCACCCACGCGCCGTGCACAAGATTTCCACAGACTTGTCGTATCGTCCCCTGAGACGCGCGCGCGTATGATCGCCGGCATGCCGAAGCCGCCCTCCGTTGCGCATCGATGAGCGCCGTCCTGCCAGAACGCAACGTTCCGCCGCGCATCGACGTGCTCAAGGTGCCGCCGCATTCCATCGAAGCCGAGCAGTCGGTGCTGGGCGGCCTGATGCTGGTGGGCGAGGCCTGGGACCAGGTCGCCGACCGGCTGACCGAGGAAGACTTCTATCGCCGCGAGCACCGCCTGATCTTCCGTGCGATCGGCGAACTCGCGATGGGCGGCAAACCGTGCGACGCGGTGACGCTGGGCGAGTGGTTCGAACGCCACGGCGAAACCGCGACCATCGGCGGCATCGCCTATCTCGCCGAACTTGCGAACAACACGCCCAGCGCGGCCAACATCAGGGCCTATGCCGACATCGTCCGTGACAAGTCGGTGCTGCGCAAGCTGATCGAGGCCGGCACGCAGATCGCCGGCGACGGCTTCAATCCGGAAGGCCGCAACACGCCTGAAATCCTCGAGGCCGCCGAGCAGCGCGTGTTCAAGATCGCCGAAGCCGGCGCGCGCGGACGCAAGCAGGTGGTGCCGGTGCGCCAGTCGGTGAAGGAAGCCGTCGAACTGCTGGCGCAACGTTATGCCAACCGCGGCCAGTTGAACGGCCTCACCACCGGCTTCAAGGATCTGGACGATTTGACCAGCGGCATGCAGCGCCAGGACCTCGTGATCGTCGCCGGCCGTCCGTCGATGGGCAAGACTGCGTTCGCGCTCAACATCGCCGAAGCCGTCGCGCTGCGCGCCAAGCAACCGGTGCTGGTGTTCTCG